>JACRKD010000011.1 GCA_016215345.1 Candidatus Vogelbacteria bacterium
CTCACGCACATCTTTTCTTGTTTCGTGGCATTCATCAGGCTCGAGTTCGAACGGCTCAAAACTGGCGTAAGTTGGTATGAACAGAAAGCGCAATGGGTACGGCTGGGGATAAATCAAGCTTTTGCGTAGGTACTATCTTAAAAGAAAAAAGGCCCTCCCGGAAAAAAGCGGAGTTACTTTTTATGACGAAATGGAATCGGAGTTACCGTTTACAGAGTGGACGCCAGAGGTTGAACAGCAGGTCAAGGCAGAACAAGGAAGAGTTCTTAATGTCTCGCCCGACTTAATAGCCAAAACCAGAGAGACCCTTAAGAGAAAATTAAAAATAAGAGTAGAAAATGTGGACACTAAAAGAGTCTATACCATCGGAGTCGTAACAAAAACTCGTGGGGGGGGTAGGACCAAAAAATCATTGTCCATCGAATATGTCGGCAGAGAATCTGGCCCGTCCGATAACCAGGACGAACCATCAACCGAAAACCTAATCATTAAAGACATAAAAAATATTGAAGAAAAAGTCTCGATCGGACGGTAATCTGGAATAGAATAAGGACATAAAAAAACCTCCAACTTGATATTGGAGGACACGCTAATCGGCCTTGGTTGGCCGAGGAGATTGCTCATTTGGGAGCTTGAAGCGGCGTAAAACTTGTTTTAGCGGGTCGCCAAAAACGTTTATTATCCTGATCACTTCATAATAGAAGAAGTTGTCATCCGCACCTGTAACAACCACAAACTCCATAAATTCGTTCTCGGCGATAAGGTTGCGACGGGTAACATTGTCCAAATTAGCTACTCTCCCACCCCTATAGACCCTGTAGGTGTTTACATATTGACCGCGCTTCAATTCAAGATACTGAGCAACCAAAATTAAAGACCGAGGTACCAAAAAATTTCCAGCCACATGTCATCACCTCCCCATTAAAAAAGAACTTCTGTCTTCAGGATAGCAAGAGAAACCATAAATTAACAGCCGTAATCTAAAACGAGGTTCGACCTTAAACATAAAAGGTCGAACCTCGTTTTAGATTGGTTTAAAGTGAAAGATATTTTCTGACGGCCATAAAACTGGAAATGGCGCCTAGAAACAGGCCAGTTAAAAGCAGTACCCCGAAGATCTGCACCAGGTTTTGCAAATAGAAATTGTGAACATTTATACCGCCAAAAAAGTTGGCGGTTGCGCCACCCACCCAAGAGGTCGCCGGATAAAAAAGTAAAACTACAATAATTGATCCCAATAGACCGTATAACATTCCGGCAATGATAAATGGCCCGCGAATATACCAATTACTTGCCCCAACCAAACGCATAACGGCAATCTCTTCCTTGGAGATGAAGATGGCCAAGCGTACGGTGTTGAACGTTACCAGGACAACAATGACGGCGAAAAGAAGAGCAACGGCAAATCCAAGTTTTTGAGAGGAATCGATTATCTTACTTAGCTTATCTATTGTCTTCTTGTTTTGATAATAGTTAACCTTGTCTATTATGTTTATGCCGTTTTCAGTCATTATGGGGTTTTCTTCCAGATATCTAGCAACGTCCTCATAACGCGACGGATCATCAGCGCGAACCGCGAGAGTTGCGCCCAGAGGATTGTCGCTAAGCTCATCCAGTGAGTTCAAGATAAGCGGGTTATCCTTATGTCTATCCTTAAAATCTGAAAGGGCCTCCTCGCGCGTGGTGTAGTCAACCTTTTTTACCGCTGGAATCGCGGTGAGGCTGTCTCTTAGAGCTAAGATATCTTTCTCGCTGGCATCGGTTCTAAAATAGATATTTATGTCAACTCTGTCTCTAAGCAGTGAAAGTCCGGCATCGAGCATAGATCCGCCCAAGATAAGCGCGCCAACAACCGACAAGGTAACCACCATCACCAGAAGCGAGGCGAACGATATAATTCCGTTTCTCCAAAAATTTATAATCCCCTGCTTTATAACCCTTTTAAAATTTATCATTGACATATTTATATACTATAACGCCCTTCCTTTTCATCGCGGATAATCCTCCCTGACTCAAGAGTTATAACCCTTTTACCCAAAGAGTCCACCACGCCCTTGTTATGAGTGGTAAGTATCACGGTCGTACCAAGATCGTTAATCTTTTTTAAAATACTTATTATCTCCCCAGTATTAATAGGGTCCAAATTGCCCGTCGGCTCATCAGCGATGATCAACTCCGGTTGGTTGATGATGGCTCTAGCGATAGCGACCCTCTGCCTCTCGCCCCCAGACATCTCGTGGGGAAAATTCCATATTTTATCTTCCAAACCAACGAGTTTCAAAATCTCCGGAACATCGGCCTCGATATCATGGTCGTACCTGCCAGCCGCCTCCATCGCAAAAGCAATGTTTTCATAAGCGTTCCTGTTAGCCAATAGCCTGCCATCCTGAAAAACAGTGCCTATTTTTCTGCGGTACAGGAGAATGTCGTGCCGGCCGAGCTTGTGGACATCCGTTGACTCGAAAAGCACCTTTCCAAGTGTCGGGCGGTCCTCCGCATTAATCATCTTAAGCAATGTGCTCTTTCCGGCGCCGGAATGGCCAACGATAGAAACAAATTCACCCTTCTTTATATGAATAGAAATGTCATCAAGTGCCAAGGTCTTATCCGAGTATTTTTTTGTAACTTGATCGAGCTCTATCATCTTTCCATTATAGCAAACTTTTTAATTTTCTTCTTCTGGTTTAATTTTTGTTTGTTCAAAATTCTTCAGGTCTTTTTCAGCAGAGATAAATTCGTCCAGCTCGCCGTTTAGAACCCCTTCAACATTGCTAGTTTCAACCCCTGTCCTGTGATCCTTAACCATTTTATATGGATGGAAAACATACGAACGAATCTGGCTCCCCCACTCTGCTGAAGTTATCTTACTTATGTACATTCCCTCTTCTCTCTTAATTCTGGAATCCTCAAGATACTTATAAAGTTTACCGCGGAGAATCGACATGGCCTTCTCTCTATTGGCCTGCTGACTTCTTTCCTCGCTCGAGTGCACAGATATATTGGTGGGAATATGAATTACCCTAACGGCCGTCTCACGTTTATTAACATTCTGCCCCCCTGGTCCGCTTGATCTACTAAATTCAACCCTCATTTCATCTTCCGGAATATCGAAATCCTTTTCGCCTTTCTCGAATTTCGGAATAACCTCAACCATAGAGAAAGAGGTGTGTCTAAGTTTTTTTGCCGAAAATGGAGAAATCCTTACTAGGCGATGTACACCAGATTCATTCTTAAGTTTTCCGTAAACACCCTTACCCTGCACTTCAAAAGTTATATTTCTATAACCGCCCATTGTGTTTTCGTTACTGTGGATTAGAAAAAGCGACCAGCCCTCTTTCGCAACATATTTAGAATACATCTCAAAAAGAATACAGCTGAAATCTTCCGCGTCATCTCCGCCAGCTCCGGAAAAAATAGTAACAACCGCGTCCCCCTTATCATACTTCCCCTCCCCAGCCACTTCTGCCTTGAGCCTCGCGATCTCTTTTATAACATCCTGCGCATGCGCCTTATTCTGCCAGAACCCCAAATCTGTCATCTCTTTCTCCAGCTCCCCAATTTTTTGTTTTAGATCGTCTGACATAATTTGGAGCCAGAAGCCGGGATTGAACCGGCGACCTGCGGTTTACGATACCGCCGCTCTACCAACTGAGCTACTCTGGCTTAGAACTTCTTTGCGCTTTTACAAATCTACGTCCCTCCTCAACTCTTTTGCTTAAGGCCCGATTAAGTCTACCACTTCCCCTGTTCGATCCAGAATACGTTGGAGTTAACGAATCACAATTAGGACAAATTAGACGAAGGTTACTTTCGATATTATTACGCCAGTTACCATCTATATGATCAGCGACTAACGGTACCAATCCCGTCTTTGGGTTTACTTCTGCCCAACCGCACAAACAACATTTATCATCATATTTTTCTCGTAAATAAATTTTTATTGAGGTTGAAACAATACCTAAACCTTGCAAGCCACTCACATTTCTATCTTTCCATTTTTTGATATATGAATCACGCTGGTATGCAATTTGACATTTGTTGCTACAATACTTGTATCTTGCACGAGCAGTCTCTTGTCCACACTTCAAACATTTTTCTCGTTTCATCTTAGGTAATGACATCCTTTCATTATATTGCCCACAACTACCACTGTCAAATTTAAAAGTGGTAGTAAATTACAAATATATTTTTAATAAGAACACTTGAGCCGTTGGACAGGATTGAACTGTCGACCTCGTCATTCACTACTACCTTCGTTTCCTGGACACATATCGAAGGGCTAGACTGTATCTTTAGCTTCCTGCAAAAACAGGGAAGCTACCCTTGTCAGTCGTTCGGGCCACGATATGCATCGGGGCCACGGTCTTAACCCTGTGTGGGCCTTTAACCGTAATTCGGGATACGCAAGCCGGTTTCCCAAACTTGGGGCAATTTTACTCACCAATGACGTGCTCTACCAACTGAGCTACAACGGCTTAAATACATAAAGAACAACTGTTTAAAGATAATATATTAAGGACAAATTATCAATGTGTTGTTGTCCTCTCCTCGTCGTAGATATACAATATGGCCATGTCGCTAAAACACAAAGTTATCGGCTCCCTTTATCGCTCAATAGTAAAACCTGTCGCCTTTCAGTTTGATGCGGAAAAAGTTCATGATGCGTTCACGGCAATTGGCGAATCCCTGGAAGGATTTCTCCCAATAGTTCGCGCGATCTTCGCAACAAATGACGAGGGAATGGAAAGGGAAGTTCTTGGAATAAAGTTTAAGAACCCAGTAGGTCTTGCCGCCGGCTTCGATTATAATGGCCACTTGGCGGAAATTATGTCTTCTATCGGTTTCGGTTTTAATACCGTCGGGACAGTAACTGCCAAACCATATGCCGGGAATCCCCTTCCAAGACTCAAACGCCTTCCGAAATCAAAATCACTTTTTGTTAATAAGGGATTCAAATCAGAGGGAGCCGAAGCGATAGCCAAGCGACTAGATAAGAAACAACTCGATGGCCACACAGTCGGAGTAAGCGTCGGAAGTTCAAACGTGCCAGAGGTAAACACGATTTCGAAAGCCATAGAAGATTACTCCGCGACTTTTAATATTTTTAAGGATAAGAAGTACGCCAGCTATTTTGAACTTAACATAAGCTGCCCGAATACAAACATGCCGGAATCCTTTCAGGATCTCAAAAATTTTGACCTACTCATTCGCGAAGTGGCAAAACTGAAAATAGACCAACCGATATTCGTCAAAATGCCGAACGAAATAGATATCGAAAAAAGCAATTCCCTCGTACGCATGGCGATAACTCATGGTATCCGCGGATTTATTTTTTCAAATCTTGCCAAAGATCGTACAAATATATGCCTAGACAAAGATGAATTGGCCAGTGTGGCCAATCTGAAGGGCAACTTCAGCGGTAAACCGACAGAACGTAGCGGAAATATTCTCTTAAGGAAAACCAGAAAAACTTTCGGAAAAGACGTCGCGCTTATCGGCTGTGGAGGAGTTTTTAACACCGAAGATGCCAAGGCGAAATTTGACACCGGCGCCGATCTTGTTCAACTTATAACCGGAATGGTTTACATGGGGCCTCAAATAACCGGAAAAATAAACAGCGAGTTAAGTTGCAAAACATCTTAAAATATGACATTTTAACATAGTTATCCGCCTTCGCATGGAGGCTTTGATAAGACAAGTCGGGGTAGCTCAGTTGGTAGAGCACGGGACTCATAAGCCCGGGGTCGTGGGTCCGATCCCCACCCCCGACACAAGAGAACATCCAAAAACTTGTCAATGATGTTATTGTTTAGTATAGTAAAGATAATATAGCGGAGTAGAGCAGTAGTAGCTCGTCAGGCTCATAACCTGGAGGTCGCCCGTGCAATTCGGGCCTCCGCAACAAGAACTAAAAAGTACCTAAATAGGTACTTTTTAACTTACGCAGCCTATGGGGCTCGAACCCACGACCTCTTCCGTGACAGGGAAGCGCTCTAACCAGCTGAGCTAAGGCTGCAAAAACGTGAGAATATAATAACAAACTGGACTTAACTTAACAAGATCGCGATGATCACTAAACTTTACCGCCCATCAATAACTCCGGCTCTTATATTATCGTTCGGCTGTAGACTAGCGGCGGCAAAAATAAAGAAGATGCCAAATGCGAGCAGAAAAACAAATTGGGCAACATATTTCATCAAATCCCTATCAAAAAATTTCATAAGTAAATAATAACATAAAACTAACTTCCACAGAACTAACTCAGCCCTTGAAACAACAGCTCACAACCTTAGGTAAGTAACCAGGATCCGAGCGCTTCAGACGTCACTCAATCTTGTAAAAAAATATTATCCTAATATATAATTACATCAGAACCTTGAAAAACAATACCAAAGGAGCGTACGGGGTGAAAACAATATCAGGATGGGCCGATGAATTTATGAAACAAGTTAAAAGACTAAAACAAAAGTCCGGCGGCAACTGGTACAAACATCCACAGCCTAGCCTGAAAGAGCTAAAACGAACGGGGCAGGGCAACTGCGTTGCGTGGACAAAACTAGCAAAAGAGATAGCTCTTAAAATGGGGCTAGAGTTTTTCATAGTCTCAATACGATATAAGGGAGACCACAAAACATGGTGGTCACTGCACCAGATAGGCTATGTATTCGATAGGGACGGCAGTGTTTGGAGCCTAAGCAACATTTGGATAAAGAGGACTAGAAAGTTCAGAAAGGCCGCAAAAGTCAGCATGACCGATATGATAGAGACCATTCGAAGATCATTACGTAATAGTCGATGGAAGTGGCGGTGGAAAACAATCCCCTTCATCGAAGATCTTTGGTATTGCCGTGACAACAAAATCGAGAGAATTATAAGAAATGGAATACAGATCAGAAAAATCAAGAGTTAGGTCGGTCCGAATGGCCGGCTTTTTTAACGTTATATTTAAAACGCTTCCTCCAGCTTATTGAGAATCTTTTTGTGAGGATAGTCTAAAATATCACGAACGAACTTATCGCAAACGCTGACCCTGTATCTGAAATCTTCAGTTTCGAAGACACCGTAGGCGAGTTCTTTCCCTATTTCAGCCTCCAGCGATTTTATGGATTTCTCTATAGCCCCCTTGTGTAATTCGTCACCGACGATCAGAAGGTCGGCTCGACTGTCTTCGTTCTGTATGAAAATTCCAGCAATAATAATCGCCTTCACTCTGCCAATATTTTTAAACCGTTTTATTATCTCTTCCCCCTTGAACGGCTCGACATTAAACAAGAGCTGTTTAAGCGGATTGAGAAAAGAGAAACTCTGGTTAAGAAACCAAGTGACCACGGACTTCCTTCGACCTCGGCTACCTTCAACGTGTATAGCCCTCTGCCTAAGCATACCTGCCTCCTTTAGCAAATTAAGTTCATCTTTGGTACTTCTAGTATTTACCCGGCTTCTATTGGAAATTTCCTTAAGCTGGAAATTATTCTCCGAATTTAAGATGAAAAGCCTCATTATCTTTATGCGATCAGCGCTTCCAAACAACTTAGATAAAACTTCCATGAATGGTATTTTATCAGACCGAAGTTTTGCAAACAATATTGACGAACGAGCGAAAGAAGCCCGAATAAATAAACGGTGTCAGGTACCTTTGTTTAGGGTACCTGACACCGTTTATTTCCACAGGAAGGTCCTACCTTCGCTTTTTTTTATTTAGGCTATTTTAATTGTACCCTTACTCCCGCGGCCTCTATCTGTTTGTTTAACTCTTA
>JACRKD010000012.1 GCA_016215345.1 Candidatus Vogelbacteria bacterium
AATATCGATTACCATTGGCAATGAGGAAGTTCGTGTACGTTTCAAGATTAAATGTTTTAGTCATAATGTGTCCGGGTTATGGACACCCATAGTATTGCACAAAAACTCGTGGTTTGGTATTGTTTGCGTAGGTACTATAGATTAAAAATCTAGGTTTCGAAACTTTACCTACAAACTTACTGTCGGCGCAACTTCTGCCCCTTTTGCCGATTCGAAATATGCCTTACCGCTAAAACCGGAGAGCCTCGCGATGAGACTCGACGGGAACATCTGAACATAAGTGTTATAAACCTTTACCGCGTCATTAAACCGGCCTCTCTCAACACCAATTCTATTCTCCGTCCCCTCTATTTGTACCATAAGCGTTCCGACAGTATCGATAGACTTAAGCTGTGGATAGTTTTCCATAACCACCAAAAGTCTAGCCAGCGAAGACTCTACCTGGTTCGTCGCCAATACTTTTTCGTCTACCGACTTGGCGTCTCCGTACCTGGTTCGCGCCTCCGCGATAACATCAAAAACCGCCTGCTCCTGCTTCATCGCCCCTTTCACCGAATTTACGAGGTTTGGAATAAGATCGAAGCGCCTCTGATACTGCGTTTCCACCTGCGCCCACTGTCCTTGCAACCCCTGGTCCAACCCGACAAAACGATTGTAAGTCGTAAGCCAATAGCCCAAAACTACAACTACAACTGCTATAACTACCCACCATTTTTTACTCATAATATTTTTTAAATTAGCTTATATAAACTAAACCAAAACTCTCTATTATATATGTACGAAAATTCCTTAATAAGTCTAGCACACAGAGACAAAACACGATACCACTCCAACCCCCCCCATTACCCCGTTGGAAGTAACGTCTTACTATCTCCAATGGTCGTGGGTTTTAGTAAGACATTAATAATCAGCCTCTGCGGCGGGTTGTTATAAGTGAAGCGAAATTAAAAAGAAAAAGCCCCGCCAGAATCCCGACAGGGCCGCTCCACAGAGGAGACTCTCTTACGATACTTCTACCTGAACATGCACAGTGCCCTGTATTCCGCTCACCATCACCTTGGCGATGCGGCAGGACGGCGAACAGAGACCAAACGCAACCACCGACCCTTGGTATTGGTCCGGACAGATCGCCTCTTCCATGAGGCTGTGAGCCTCTTCGTCGCTTGAAGCCCTCGCAAGGGCTCTCGCCAGCCTGACCTCCATCTCTTCCCTGGTCATGCCTTTTTTCCTCCTTTGTCGCAATCGACAATCAAGTCGTGCTTCATGCCTAGAGCGTCGAACCACCGTAGATCAACGCACCTGTACTCATCGTCCCAAACAATCCGCAGGTTCTGAAAATGTTCCCCGCCGATTGCCTCTTGGATAAAAGACCACGCCTCACCTTGGCTACTCGCCACTTCAATGGCCGACAAAATCCGACCCTCTATCTCTGTCCGGTTCATGGTGGGTTCCTTTCCCTGGGTTGACAAAAGGCTAATCACAGAGGACACAGTCCACGCCGGCCGTAGCAATGTCGGTCTCGACACCCCTCACGCTCCTCGTGAACTGATCATGCGAGAACGGCAAGCTGACCTTAACTCGGGAATAGAGCCGACCGGTGTCCACTGATCCGTCCCTAAGCAAGAAGCGAAGTATGGCGACCCGATAGTTCAAACCAAGGAGGTCCTCGCCATCGGGAGACTCGAGAAACACCCTTTGTCCGGGATTGAGACCAAGATCTCTCTCAAGCTCGGCAATCTGCTCCATATAGTGCGTTAAGGTGAGTCTTAGCGCTGCGACCTGCAAGAGGTCGGTCGGCCTGCTTAGCACCTTACCGTCATGGGCCGGACAGTCTAGGCGCCCTGTCTTCAAGGGCAACTCCTCGAGCGGCTTCACGACGAAACCAATCCAGCCAGTACTTAGCGCAAAGAAGAATCCGAGACAGGCGGTAACAACAAATGAAGACGTCGGTACGAAGAGACTCAAGATGCACAGAACTCCGAGACAAATCTGAAGAGGTCTGCTTCTCATGCCTGCCACGCTCCTTAATGCCCACCTAAAATGGGCATCTCGTCAAAATGTATAGTATTTTCAAGGCGATTACGCCCTTTTCAGCTCTTCCTATATTCTAACATACCCCTCTATTGTCTGTCAAGCCAACTCCCGCTTTAAGTCTTCAATAATATTCACTCTTTCCGGGTCAGCGCCATTCAGCTTGGCAACATGGAAACTTATCCAGTCCACTAAAATTATAGAGTTAAAAATCTTTTCTAGCTTACTTTTTCCGTCCAATTCTATTATAGAAACATCTGGAAGTCTAGCGTCTAGTAACTTTTTAGTCAGCTCCATACGTTTCAAAATCCTCGGGTGTTCATCGCCACTCTTGAGAAAAATAATATGAAAATCATCTTTCAATCTTTCCACGGCACCCAAATTGTCAAATCCGACTATCTCATTGTGATCCAGTTCTGGAAGGAAATTGCAAAAGGCCGGCATCTTCCCCAACTCATTCAATTTGATTTTCCAAATATAGGCCAGCGGAAAGTTATCGCGAGAAGAGTATATAAGAGAAATTTTTCTAGACAACTTTTTCGCCAGGTCCCTCCCCTTTTCTTCCAACATTTCCGGCCGAAGCGTATTTTCTAAATCATACACTTCCGTCAAAAGTTCTTTCTCACCTAACATCGTAACGAAAGCAACAAACGAATATCCGACAGCCATCCTAGGCTGAAGACCGGAAGGCAAAACAATGTACAGCAAGTTATGAATTTTCGCCATCTCCAAAAGTTTTCCACCGGACGCCACCACAGCCAAGGGAAGATTCCCCGAGATAACCTCCTCGGCGAAGTTGAGAGTCTCCTCGGTATTGCCGGAATAGGAACTGGCGATAAATAAAGTTTCGCTTCCCCGCACAAAAGCAGGCAAGCCATAATCAGAGTGTACTCTCAAATTCAAGTCTGGCCTGAAGATTTTCAACAAATCTGCCGAGAGGTGTGACCCGCCCATTCCTCCCACAACTATATCGGACAAAACTTTTAGGTTATTAATGTTGTCTGTTTTCGGCCTGAAACCGAACTGCTTATTAAAGTCTTTTATATTATTTTCTATCATTGTCCTATAATAACTCCTTAAAGGACATTGTGCAAAAGAGGGTTATACCCTAGAATCTAGGGATGATGGAAAATAACATATTTAGAAACATAGCCATATGGCTTATCATTGCATTAACAATAGTAATCGTTGTGCTCATATTGGTCGGCCTAAGTAGTGGCCATATACAGGTATCTGGCGACCTTGTTGTCCCCGTAAACTCTTCAGACCACATAGTTGGCACATCCACTCCAAAACTTACCATAGTTGAATATGGCGATTATCAATGTCCGGCTTGTGCCGCTTTCGACCCAGTGGTAAGAAAAGTTATGGAAGAGTACAGCGACAAAGTTCAACTAGTATCGCGCAACTTTCCTCTAATACAACATAGAAATGCCACCTCCTCGGCCAAGATAGTCGAGGCCGCGGGGAGACAGGGAAAATTCTTCGAAATGCGGGAAAAAATCTATACCGGCCAGCTTGACTGGGCAAATAGTGACAAGCCAGTCGAGATATTCACTAGATACGCCGTAGAACTGGGTCTTAATGTTGATAAACTGTTAACCGACAAGGAACTGCCAGAAATTACAAATAAGATAGAAACCGACCTACAGGGAGGAAAAGATTCTAGCGTAAATTCCACACCATCTTTCTTCCTAAATGGCAAAAAAGTGGCCATGCCTCTTAATTACGAGGAGTTCAAAAAAATTGTCGAAAACAATCTATAAAATCCTGATAACGGTACTCCACCTTCTGCCCATTGCCGGATTCACTGACGCAACTTATCTCACAGTTGAACACTATTCAGGCGGAAACATCATGTGTGTTATATTTCAAGGATGCGATATCGTTAACACCAGTAAATACGCCGTGATAATAGGCACACCCATCGCGCTTTTTGGTATGGTCTACTACTTCACACTCATAATTCTGGCCTCTATATACTCAAGTACTGGCAAACGAGAGTTTCTACTGACAATATTTATGCTCTCCGGCCTAGGATTTATATTTTCTATTTATTTAACCTACCTTCAACTTTTCGTTATTAACGCCATCTGTTTTTATTGCATCATTTCAGCGGGCATAACAACGACCATCTTTGTCTTAAGTGGCTATCTGCTCACAAAAAACTTATCCACAGGTTATCCAAATTGAAAGTTCAACCATCGGGGTATAGAATTACCTTATTAGTAACTAAGAAGTGCTGGAGTTTCGTGCCAGTACTATTATTAATAGTTAATTTTTAATATGAAAAAGAATTTTCTTAAGAGAATCACGCGGCTTTCCATGCCAACTGTCCTCTCTCTACTCTTGGTAACGGCTGTTGCTTCAGCTGCGACCACCATCAGTACTAATATAACTACAGGTGGTACCCTTTCGGTTACAGGGGCCTCAACATTAACCGGTCTCTCTACTCATGTTGCCGGTTTCGTATCTCAGGCATCATCAACAGTGGTTGGTGCTTTCACCACAACCGGTGCTAACGCATTTGGTAGTACACTGGCTATTACAGGTCTCTCTACCCATGTTGCCGGTTTCGTATCTCAGGCATCATCAACAGTGGTAGGAGCATTTACCAACACAAATCTTGCTTCTCTAAACGGCGGGGCTTCGACGACAAATCTATCCACCTCTGGTACTCTTTGGGTGGGTGGTAGAGCCACCACAACTGCTAGCACCGGGAACATAGCGACAGCAGGAACCCTATCTGTTACCGGTCTATCGACACTGGTTGCTGGTTTCGTATCTCAAGCATCATCTACGGTGGTAGGCGATCTAACTGTCACGGGTACATTCACACCGACACAAACTGCCGCCACAACATTCGCAGTTGGAGGAGGATACACTTCCGGAGGATCAGGTTCAACCTTATCGGCTGATGGAGATCTATCTTTGAACGGCGCGCTCAACATTAACGGCTGGGCGACCTCAACATCAGCCGGGCTGTTCACAGCAGGTGGATCTCTGCGAGCTTCCTCGACGCTACAGGCCACAGGAGCAACACAACTTTACAGTACCCTAACAGTTGACAGTACATCTATCTTAACCGGCCTCGCTTCTCTAAACGGTGGAGCTTCAACAACAGCTTTGTCAGTATCGCAGACACTTATGGTAAATGGTCATGCTACGACGACGTCTCTTGGAAGAATTCTAACGGACTCAAGCCTATCCGTTGCGACAACTTCAACAGCTAGAATGATTAACGCCGGATCTGGGTCAGCAACAACGACTATCTATCTCGGTAAGGCCTGCTTCCTATTCACAATGCCAGACGATACCTCTCTCTACTACTGGCCACAGTCTGCTGGGACTCTTGGTGGTTGGGCAACATCTACAGCATCTTGTTTCTAAGCCATTAACTTAATACCTAAGTTATGAAAAATTATTATAAAACAATCCTAGTGGCGTCTGCCCTAACACTGCTAGGTCCGCTACAGGCGCTAGCCCTGAATGATGTTACCCTAGAAAGCGGAGGAGACGCCATCATAAATGTAGCCGGCATAAATCTTACATTATCTCCCGCCTCGGTGACGGATTCGGTGCAGGTTGATAGCAGTAGCTTCACCGTTACCATTTCCAACAACGGATCTATGACAATTGTATCCACCGACAGACGAACTATGACCTTTAGCCAACCGGATGGACAAAGCCCACTCCTGACAACGACCCTAGTCTGTACCACGGCGGACAGTACATATACAATAGGGAACCCAACAGCTGGGGCCACAAACCTACAAATAACGGTTACCCCAACAACCAACACTTGCTCTACTAGTGGTGGTGGAAGCGGTTCTAGCGGAAGTGGTAGTACGACTGGTGGTGGAGGTGGAGATCCTTATGCCGGAACGAGAGTGACCACTACAGCGGCCGTAAAGTCAGCAACAGTAACGAAACCAGTGGTAGTAACACCAACGCCTGTTGCAACTACCGTTACTCCAGTGGCAACTACAGCTTCCCAATCTCCTCTGGTGACACTAAAGGTTGGGCAATCAAATCCTATAGTTAGAGTGATTCAGGTCATACTAAACCTTGATCCAAAAACTAAGGTAGCGTCATCGGGTCCTGGTTCGCCCGGAAAAGAAACGGCCGTCTTCGGTAATCTGACTGTCAATGCCATAAAGAAATTGCAGGCTGCCAGCGGAATAGCCAAACAAGGAGATGCCGAGTATGGAACGCTAGGCCAGAAAACGGTGCTTAAGCTGATAGACGTATTAGTCGAGAGAATAAAAGTTCTTCAAGACAAACTGAATCAACAAAAAGCTTCTGGCAATTAAATAAAGCTACAAGAGGGGTCGGAACACATAGAAGGTCCGACCTTTTTTGCCGCTTGAATCCCCCTCCCCCTTTTTTTAATTTAGATATTTGAAGTCTTTACTGAAGAACCTTCGAGCAAGACAAAAGATGGTATAGGTGATGAAATAAGCGGCAAAAACATCTATCGAGTAATGAAGATGCCCCAACAAGACGCTGGCCGCCAGAACTATGGAAATAAAAACAAAAGGCAAGCGAAGCCTTTTATTATCCCAAAAGGTCAGGGCGAGAAGAAAAGGAAAACCGGTGTGGCCGGAGAAGAAAAGATCGCCGGTACCATTAAGCCCTAGGAGATTCAGCAACTTGCCATCACCGAGAGTAATACTATCTGGCGATGGAGCTATGTGGGTGAGGGTCATAAAAACGGCCCTGATCACAATGAATAACGCTACACTTTTAACTACAAAAGGCAGTCTCTTAGGCTCTAAAATAATCAAGACGGCAATAAAAAGTATTAAAAATAATGCGCCATAGATTACAATAATTTCCACATTCAAGGTCGGAATATTGTCTAGTATTATATCGTTTACGAAATTACTCTGGCGGGACGCGGCATAGTTATTTGTAAAATAGTTGAAAACTAAACTAATCAGCAAAAAGAACAAACCGCCGATAGCAGATGAAGCGTAATCTTTATCAGCCCAGTTATGTTTATGTTTATTAAGGGTTTCTTGCATATATCATGGTCAATTATTTGGCAACCGTTGATGTATTATATCATTATAAAAACGCTCCAGGGATCTGGTAACACTCCCTCTAGAATAATTAAGCGCCAAACTGCGACTATTATTAGAAAAACTTCTTGCCATCTCGCCGTCCCTTGTAAGAAGAATGATTTTCTCCGCCATATCGCGTAGATCGCCTGGAGTAAATAAGAGGCCGTTCACCCCTTCCTTCACAATCTCTGGGATCCCGAGCGCCCTGGCTCCAATGACAGGAAGCCCCGCGGACATAGCCTCCAAAACAGAAAGAGGCATGTTTTCGCTATCGCTAGCCGTTACGAAGACATCGCTAGCCTGCAAAACTTCAACCAATTCACCGCCGCGCTTGAAACCAACAAAGGAGACATTCTTTCCGATCCCCAAATCCTTGACTAGTAACTCGATCGCCCCCTTCTCCGGGCCATCACCAACAATAACCAATCCTATGAACGGTTCGCTCTTTAAGGCCATAGCGAAAGCCCTTACAACTTGGTCAATCTTTTTTTCATAGCTTACACGCCCCATGTAAACAAGGGTCTTTTTTCTAAAACCCAGGGAGCTCTTGAGGCGCTCTTTGGCAATATCATCCCCTGCAGGCTTAAAGAGTTCAGTATCAATCGCGTTAACGATAATCTCCATCGGCCTCTTAAGACCATAATTTTTTAGCTCTTGGGCTAGAGATTTACTTGGGCTTACAACAGCATCACAGCAATTATAATAAAAATTTACATAGTTCCAAGAAAAGCTCCGCGCCCATGCATAATCTAGCTTAACGTGTTTAAGATATTTATCATAAAACGTATGATGAGTACCAACTATCGGTATATTGAACAACTTGGCGGCAAGAACCGCCTCCCATCCGATACTAAATGGGGTGTGGGCGTGAATTATGTCTAACCTAACCCTCCTGGCATGGTTAATCGCAAGACCGAGAGGTAGCGGTATCCTCTGGTCATGATAAACCATCGCCGGTACTGATGGTAGACGGATAATTGTAAACGGATAATCCCCATCACCATTTAACTCCCCGCCCTGCCGCCTTAACAAACTGCCGGCAACGGTATACACAAAAACCTCATGACCAAGATTCCCAAGCGTGATAGCCGAGGTCAAGGCGGTATTCGCTACGCCGTTTACCTGTGGCGGGAAAGTATCACTAAATATTCCTATCCTCATACTCGTAATCGTCTAAGTTGGGCAAACTGTCGCGCTATTCCAGACACAGATGTTGTCTTTAAAATATCACCAAACATGCGCATATCCGCTATAATTCCAGAAACAACCCCCTGTTTGCTAGCTTTAAGCGGACTACGGACATTATCCCAAAAAACCACTCTTATTCTGCTCTTACTTGCCATGATCACATTATTAAAAAAAGTCTCTATCCCAAAACGAGAAAGTCTGCTAATCTCCTCCAGCCGATCCTCAATGAGGCTTTTTTTGAAAACTCTCTCTCCTGTTAATATGTCCATGCCGACAAGCCTGTAAAATATATCGGCAAAGAAACTGATCCTCCTTACACTAAAACTTACATCGGCGACTCCAAAAGTAACCGGCTCTATCAGCCTGCTCACGTTATCAGCATTCAATCCTATCAAGTCGGCATCCAAAAGAAAAATTGTATCCCCCGCAGACTCTCTTACACCGGTAACCACCGCCAGACTCTTGCCCTTGTTTACGCCGTGATTAATCATACGGACTCCCGGAAACTTTCCGACAACACTCGAAGTATTATCGGTTGAATGATCATCAACCACGATAACCTCATCTATAAGCGGGTGTTTATAAACTACCCCTAGGACATTTTCTATTCTCGGAGCCTCATTATAGGCCGGTATTATGCAAGAAACTTTTGACATACAATCTATTTTACAACCTCTCTAAATCTTTGTTACTTTTCTGTCTATACCAATAAAACATACCCGATAGTAAAACCAGGGCAAACAAAAGAAACATTGACGCGTAATTCAGACTATCATTTATCTGTGAAAACGCGTGGCCAAAAAAGTAGCCTATGAGTAATAACACTAACGACTTTGGTAATGTACCGATAAAGTTATACCAGATAAATTGCCAAAATGGAACATTAGCCATACCGGCGGCAAACAAAACAATAGTCCCGGCGGCATGCGTCAATTTACCGATAAGAAGTGTCTTGCCGGGATGCTTCTCGAAGTGGTTCTCCACTGCCTGCACCCTATCATCTGTTAGACCGAAATGGTGCCCCCACTTATGAATAAAACTATGTCGACCGAAGTGGCCCATGCCATAGTTTATGGCGTCTCCAATCAGATCCCCGACAACTACAATGACGTAAACAAACCAAATATTCAGATTGAAGTAACCAAAGGCCGGGGATGAGAGCATTCCGGCAATCATGGTAACAACCGGCCCCTCGATTATAGACAGTGGGAAAAGAATTATATATTTATATTGGATGAGAAGAGCAATGACTTCCCCATATGTAAAAAACATCCTGTAAAAATTAAAGCTGACTCTCAATGTTATTTATAAACTCTTCGGCAGTCGCAAACCCCATCTTCTCTTCTTCGGTAAGCTGCCGATCTTTTCGCCGGTCCAGATAAATCTGAAGATATTTTCTCGCTTCGGAAACAAACTGTTTATTATTGGTAAGTCCCGAAATGTTATCAGACCTCAACCGGTATAAACCCAAAACTTTTTCTATATAACCGAATTCATATTTTTCGCTAATTCGATTCCAAAGCTCAACATCTTCGTGGATTCTTAAACTCTCATTGAACCCTCCGACATCCTCAATAACCTTTTTTCTGATTACTGCCGAAGATATCTGAATTGGTGAATTATCAATAAAAAACGGAACAGTGAACTTATTTTGGGGGGGATTTTTTTGGAAACGCGACCTTGTCTCTGTCACATAATTGACACCGATTTGCTGATCCGCATACACGACAAAAGTATCCTGATGAGATTTTAAGTAGTTCATGGCGGTGGACAAAAAGTCCCTCGCCCATAGGTCATCGGCATCTAGAAAAGCCAGATACTCCCCTCTGGCCTCCTTAATACCAAAGTTCCTCGCCGCCGCGGCTCCCTTATTTTTAGTCTCGAAAAATCTAAGCTGGAGATCCACTTGCCCTGATTTTGGTAGGAAGATAGATTTAACGTACTCTTCTGTACCATCATTAGAGCCGTCATCAACAACTATAATTTCATAATCAGAAAAATCCTCTGCCAAAACACTTTTTATCGCCTCCTCTAAAAGATTCCGACGATTATAAGTTGGGATTATTACGCTAACCAAAGGCACTTTCTCCACAATAATAGTATATATCACCTGCCGGCCGGTATCTAGCCAAAAGCCTGTAACCCACCAAAAACCTCATAAATTAAGGAGTTATTGGCCATATGACTATATAGCTACCTCTGAAATTCTACCTCAAATGGATACATACCCATCCCGCAACTTCCCCATAACACACCGAAGGGCTGAACACCAAGATCAATATCTGTGCTTCCCGTTTGCGGAAGTATTTTGCTGAATCCCAAGCTTGGAATAATGACCGCCGCCGAACAGTCAAAAGTGCCGTTTGTATTAATTCGCAAAACTGTCGGCATATCGGCTTTCGCGATACTCCTATACGGTAGATATCCACCCTTGGCCCGGATTTCAACTATCTGACGACCGCCCACCAAGGAGACATTATCACCCGTAGTCGCGGAAGAAAAACCACTGCTGTCCCCTCCGCTAGAATTAACGAAGGCAATAGCGCCGACGACGATCAGCCCGGAAATTAAAACTGACACAACCACAGATTTCATCCCGCTAGGTACGCCAACTCCGTCTCCTAATTTTTTTTTATTTTTCGTCAAATTTTAAAAGTTAAAAACCGGAGGGAAGAGCCCGATCACAACCAAACTATTGATAATATTAAACAAGGCAAACAAGATAACTATAAGACCGGCGGTTTTAAAGAAAACCCCAGACCCGGAGCTACCCTTGATACTAAAAGAACTAAAACTTATTAAAGCCAAAACCGGCAGGGTCCCAAGGGCGAATGATAACATCGTTAATCCGCCAGAAAGAAAACTCCCTGCCGACAGCGTATAAAGTTGCATCGATTGTGTAAACCCGCATGGCAGAAAAAAAGTTGCGATACCAACCAAAAAAGGTGTAAACGTGTGATTAAAATTAGCAACTCCGATCGCATATCTGGAAATAACCTTCGGCATGCCGATTTGGAAACGTTTCGCAAGGTGAAAGGTATCTAACAAATTTACCCCCATTATTAACATAACCAGACCGACAAAGAAATTCAGAAGGAATGTCATGGTCGTATTCAAAACGAAGGCAGAACCCAGAGCGCCAATCATGCCACCGAGAATAAAAAACGAGGCAACGCGACCGATATGGAATAGAAGTTGCGGCCTCCATTTATCTCCCTCTTTGGCAAATGTAGCCGACATAGACAAGAGAAGTCCTCCGACAACCGCCATACAAGTTGAGAGAGAAGCGACCACCCCGATCATAAAAACCCCTCCGTAAGAAAGTTCCCCGCTTCCTATTAAATTTAATAAACCGGCTTTCTGTAGCAAAACAAACAACGCAATAAATACCGTAGCTATCGGTATCGCAATCTTGAACTCTGACCAATTCACTTCCTTTATTGGTCTTGCGATAGACAAGGAGTACCCGTGCTTTCGTAACTTATGCGAAAGTTCCATGGCCACGGCTTCCGGTGACCTACCTCCAAAATTACCAGTTACTACGACAGAGTGGTCTTTGAGACTAGACTTAGCACTCGTGATATAAGATACACCTCGAAGTTCATTCTCGATTAAAAGTACGCACAACTTGCAGTGCATTCCAGCGACATAAAACGTAAAAGTTTGTTCCATATTCCTAACTATTTAGTCTAAACCTGTTTAGAAGTAGCGAGTTGCCCACAACAGAGACAGAACTTGTAGCCATGGCAACGGAGGCAAAAATCGGGTTCATCAATATCCCCCAAATAGGATAGAGTATCCCCATCGCAACAGGTATCAGGAGCACATTGTACGCGAATGCCCAGAAGAGATTCAATTTGATCGTTCGCATAGTCCTCTTTGAAAGTAATATAGCGCCGGCCACTGTTCTCAAATCTTTGTTGATCAAGGTTATATCGGCCGCCTCAATCGCGACATCCGTTCCTGTGCCCATGGCGATACCGACATCTGCCGCAACCAGAGCCGGCGCGTCATTTATTCCGTCGCCAACCATAGCGACTATTCTGCCCTCGGCTTGGATTTTCCTCACCTCTGCCTCTTTTTCTTGGGGCAAAACTTCAGCCAGCACTCTTTTAATCCCAACTTGTGAAGCTATCGCCGTAGCCGTCCTCATATTGTCTCCGGTTATCATAATAGGTTCTACACCCATCCCTATCAACATAAGAATCCCGGCCTTCGATGACTCTTTGACTGTATCGGCAACGGCAATTAGTGATTCCAGGTTACCATCGATAGCGAGCATCATTACCGTTTTCCCCTCGCCTTCTAACCTTTCGACCTCTGCCAAATTATTGCCGAGCGAAACAGTTTCTTTGTCCATCAACCTCTTATTACCCAAAATAACACGTCTACTGTCCAGCACCCCTTCTACTCCGTGGCCGGGAATAGCCCTAAACCCTTCAGCCCTAACTAACGCAATGTTTTCCGTCTCTGCTTTACTCACAATACTTTCAGCCAGTGAGTGTTCCGAGCCTTTTTCCAAAGATGCGGCAAATTTGAGCGCCTCATCATGGGAAACGCCACCGACCGTTATTATATCCGTCACCTCCGGTTTGCCTTTTGTTAGAGTTCCTGTTTTGTCAAAAATTACAGTAGTCACCTTATGAGCGGTTTCTAAACTCTCCGCATCTTTAATCAAGATTCCACTCTCCGCGCCCTTGCCCGTTCCAACCATTATAGCTGTCGGCGTCGCGAGCCCCATAGCGCAAGGGCAAGCGATTATAAGCACGGCGATCATATTAAGCAGCGCGTAGAGAAGCGCCGGTGCTGGTCCCCAAACATACCAACCAACGAAAGTAACAATGGACAACATTAAAACTATCGGTACAAAATTGGCAGAGACCAGATCGGCCAATCGCTGTATTGGCGCCTTACTCCCCTGCGCGTCCTCAACCAATTTAATGATTTGCGCGAGCATGGTTTCGGATCCAACCTTAGTGGTCTTAAAGGTAAAACTGCCGTTCTTGTTTAATGTCGCCCCGACAACAGTATCCCCGACAGTTTTGTCCACAGGCATACTCTCACCGTTTATCATGGACTCATCTATTGACGACTCACCTTCTAAGATAACCCCATCAACAGGAATCTTTTCTCCGGGACGCACACGGATTACATCTC
Organism: Candidatus Vogelbacteria bacterium; assembly: GCA_016215345.1. Lineage (GTDB taxonomy): Bacteria > Patescibacteriota > Minisyncoccia > Phycocordibacterales > UBA12445 > JACRKD01. The sequence goes on from JACRKD010000012.1 coordinate 13,443, forward strand.
CTATCAACACATCTTTTATCTCTATATCAATCTCCTTGCCATCTCTCAAAACCCTAGCGGTCCTTGCTTGAAGGCCGATAAGTTTTTTAATCGCTTCAGATGTTCCCGCCTTGGCCTTAGCTTCGAAGTAACGACCGAGAAGAATCAAGCCAATAATGATTGTAGATACATCGAAGTAGGGCATCGGATCAATTCCTATCTCTTGAACAACTTTCGGAAAGACCGTAACAAAAGCTGAATAGAGATACGCGACGGTCGTACCAATAACAACTAGAGTGTCCATATTGGCCGTTCTGTGCTTCAAGGCTGGAATTGTCGCTCGGTAAAACGCAAAACCTGCCCAGAACTGCACCGGGGTCGCCAAAATTAATTGCACCCAAAATTCTCGCAAAATTTTCGGCGCCGTCTCCATAAGTCCGGGGAAACTACCCCAGAGAATTAACGCCCCAAGTGTCAAACTCACAATAACTTTAAATACAAGAGAATTTAGTTCCCTTAATTTTTCCTGTTTTTCTTCATCTTCTGATTGAAGCTCCTCACCAATCATCGCCTCATATCCAACATTTGAAACCGCAGAACTTATGTGTTCATCCGTAACCAAAGCTGGATCGTAATCAACGGTCGCCTTAGCACTGGCCAAATTTACAGACGCGATAGAAACCCCTGGAACTTTTTTAAGCGACCCTTCGATCATGGCCACGCACGACGCGCAGTGCATCCCCTTAATCGAAAAAGTTTTTTTGATATTGGCCATAATGAATTTATCGATTTTCTAATAATTTTTTCTAAATAAGTGCGCCTCTTTGATAATGGGGAAAGTTCTTTCTGCGACGAAGGAGAAACCGTTGTTAGTAAAAGCGTTGATATTATTTATATAAGAATGCGGAGTGAATTTATATATCTTAGCAATTATTTTCCCAAGCCAGTTATTCTTAACTGGTGTATTTAGAAAGTAACCACCTTTCTTAAGACATGGAGCAAGACTTTTTACAGCCATTTCTATATTCTTAACGTACTCTAAAACACCCCCGGTTACGATGAGATCGAACTGCTCCGATTCAAATTTTAGTGGTTTAGTCACATCGCCATTAAATATAGAGACGTGTTCATCTAATTTTTTTCTTCGGACAGTCGTTTCCATTATCTCAGTCATGGCACTGTTCAGATCAAAGGCCTCTACTGAGACGTTAGGAAATCGTCTTAATATCGCAAAGGTATAAAGACCTGTTCCACAACCAGCGTCAAGAACCTTAAATCTATCTTGTTTCTGAAATGGTATTGGAGCAATAAAATAGCTGACCGCCAACCTATACCCAAAAATCCACAGTCCAAGGTCGTAAAATCTTGCAATTTTATAATAAAAATTATTTGGGTCAGTCATATTTTACTCTTTAAGATTCTTTTCCCATTCAAAAACTGCTCCTCCGAGATTAACGAACCTGCTAAGATTGCTGAACCTAAGTTCACTTTTTTTGCTCGACAAGATCACGGCTAGTTTTTCAAAATCCCTAATATGAGCACCCTTGTCCAGCCAAAAGACAGGATAAGCTAAGAATTTCATCTGTCCAGGTAGCACCAGGTCCACTATCAAAACATGGCCATGTTCCTTGGTGACACGAAACATTTCATGTAATACCCTTGCACATTCATCGTCAGATAAGTGGTGAAAAACGGCAACTGAAAACGACAAATCAAAACTACTGTCTGGAAAATTAATTTTTGTCGCGTCCATAGTTTCAAAACGAGAATTTGGATACTTCTTCTTCGCGCTCTCTACCTCACTCAGTTCTTTATCGATGCCGATATAACCGTTATCAAATAACTCCGAAACCATACCGGAACCACAGCCTACATCCAAAACATCCCCGCCTTTAAATTGTACCGAGTCAAGGTATTGTTTCAGTCCGTCTTTTTCAATTTTCTCAAACCATTTTTCTAATACTCCAAACATGTTGTTAACTTGGAGGTTCAACCTCCAATTGATGCTACCGTAACAGCCGCTGTAAGATAATCCAAAAAACTTTTCTTATCTAAATAAATCGGCTTCAATTCATCTCTCAGTTTAAAAAGTTGCGGGTAATTTTTGAGATATCTGTCGATACCTTGAGTATTAGGAATCCAAAGTTTATTCAATGTTGGCTCGAGACCTAAAATAAACACTGTTGTTATTTCGTTAAGTGCCCAAAAAGGCTACCCCAACTGCTACCCTCTTTTGATTCAAGATATTTCGAATCAAAGATATACCACATCTGTACCATCAGAATTTCGTGAGCTATTTTTCTTTTCTGCGCATTAGGATCTTCATAAGCATCACACGCAACTACGTTCTTACCTCTGTTAGAAATCCCTCGGTGAAATGGACTGACTACTACCCTGTATTCGGAAAATTCCCACGGCACACCCGTTATATTTTCCACCTCGTTGTAAAAAATATCATTTATCTCATCCCATGTTTTTTGATAGTCGCTAACAGCCTTGTCAGTTATTTGCTCCTCATCCGCGTGCCTTTCCCACACGACCTTTTCAATTGCATCTTTTGCCTCTTCATAATTTTGAACGGTTGAGATCATGGTCAACAACTCATCACCAATCTTCATCGTCCTTGCCCGATTCACCACACCGGCGGGATCCAGACTCTTTAACATTGACCACATCACACGGGCGTCATATTCCGAATTTTTGGCAAAAATTGTTTTCATTTGCTAATTATATAGCCATATTATTTTTTTAACAACAATAAAATCAATCCGATAATTCGGTCTTTATGCGATGGATCACTTTCAGCAACAAGAACGGTAAGTGCTGTAAGCGCGGAGGGGGTTAATTTAGACGTATCCAGGATATTAGCTTGCTTTAAAAACCAGACGAATGCAAAAGCGCCCGATCGCTTATTACCGTCGGTATAAGGATGATTCTTCACCATAAAATACAAAAGGTGTGCGGCTTTTTCTTCTACGGTCGGATAAAGTTCATTACCGCCAAAGGATTGCATTACGTTACCAACAATTCCCGCGACCGATCCCGCGCTCCGCTCATGACCAAATATTTCTGTCGCTTCATCTTTTCCGATTAAAGTTCGACGTAGTTCCTTCAACCCTTCCGATACATTGGTAACGGTAATATCGACTTTTTTCTTTGTCAGTTTACCTTTTGGTGAACGCTCCTTATCGTATGCATCAAGCGAGATCCATGTATCTGCAAATAGAGTAATTAGTTCAACCACATCTTTCGGATTAATCGAGGAACATGAAGGCAGAAGTTCCTTAACATCATCAACCATTCTCAAAAACTGCGCATAATTTTTCGCAACACGGCTTTTGTTTATTGCGAACCCATCCACAATATAGTTTCGTAATGTCTTCGTCGCCCAACGTCGAAACTCTATCGCGACCCTTGAATTTATCCTGTACCCAACACCCAAAATTACGTCGAATGAATAGAGGGTTAGCGGTTTATCGGAATTTGCATTATGCATTTTTTGCATATTGCTTTTCTCATCAATTTCACCATCTTTAAATATGTTATGAATATGACGAGACACTACCGACTGATCCACACCAAAAAGATCTACAATCTGTGCCTGTGTAGCCCATATGGTCTCATGCGAAAAATCCCCGCGAAGTTCGATCGCACCATTCTTCGCCTGATATATAATCACCCCTTTATTTTTCTGTGTGTTTTTCATCCTCAAGATTCTATCACATTGTTCTACTCAACAATTATTTTTCCATGATACATATTCATCCCGCAGGAGTAAGTAAATTCGCCTATTTTGTTTGGCGTGATTTGGATAAAAACTTTTTGATTGAGGGGCAAAATCTTACGGATATTAAAATCTCCAAACACCACCTCCTCCAGACACCCGGTCGGATCAGTACGAGTGAAATTAAGCGTAGTCGTCTTTCCCACTGGCACAGATATAACCTCTGGGTTATATCCTCCCTCCACCTTTATATCAATAGAACCGGAAACCGCCACCGCCTTTTTATCTTTTTTATTCATAAAAAACCAATAAACAAAAACTATTGCTACTAATCCCACGACTATAACCAAAATTTTATCCGGAGTCATTGTATTTTTTATAAAGTTATAAAAGGCAGTCCCGTGTTACTGCTCGATACTAGAATTGTGCATCCAAACATAGTACCAACCAAAAAACCAAGCTCCAATAAATACATAGACCGCTCCGAGCAAGAAACTGCCAAGGTCTAACCAAGTAAATCCCGGAAGTGTTTCAAAAAGTAAATGGTGTAATTTCACTGCTTCCACGCTACGAAGAGGCAAAAGGCCGCCCAAAACACATAGCGTATAAACAATTTCTCCACCCAAAACGCACTTCCACACATACGATTGAAAATTTAATTTCCCCATATTTTTATAATTATTTAATAATCTATCTCGCCCGCGCAAAGCTACCTTGTGCGCTAAACATACCCCCTCCCCCTATGTGCTATTATAGCATGTCCAGCATATGAGATCATAACCCCAAGAGCAACAACAGACACAAACAGTCCGAAACCTTCATTATACGGGTCGCTGAACAATCCAACATCAGAGTGGGGAATCGAAATTGAAAGAATGAAATAGGTTCCAAGAGTAATCGCCCTCGTCTGAAGCCATCTTTCTCTATCAACAAACGCCACGACGAGCGCGGACAGAAGTACGGTGAGATGATGAATGGAGCTTAGAGTATAATTCAAATAAATAAACACCCAATTCCAAATAGTATAGCCGATAATCCACGCTAGGGACATTCCGTCCCAATGAACGTCTTTGTATTTTCCGTCGGTACCCAGATGAATAGTATCCACCCTATTCAATGTAAGAATTACCAAGAGACCGGCCACCGCATTAAGATAGTTCGCAATATTGCCAGCCGAAATGTCCTTAATAACCGCCTCAAGAATATTGGCAACAAGAAATAGATAGATAGCCCATCGACCAAAACTTGTACGTCCGAGACTAGTAACCCTAAACAAAACAATCAAAACAATGCCCGCCATAACGGAAAATCCCTTAACCCACGGGAACCAACCCAAAACTCCTGATGATTCCCAATAAGGAATAAGCAAAATTGGAATAACCGTAAATGTAACCAACGTTAATTTTGGACAACGACGAAATATCTCTTCCATCAGAAGTAAAATAATAAATATAAACAAAAAATACAGTAAGGTCATAAAAATCCCTCCTATATCACGTTTTACTTCTTCGAAAAAACTTTACGGCCTAACCAAACGACGGCCAAAACTAAAAGTACTGTGACTAGAATTTGGTAGATTAACCCGAACCAATACATACCAGTCGATGACCCGCCCCAATTGCCCATCATACCGTAGCCACCATATCGAGATCCGTATCCACCCATCATGCTTCCATATCCTCCCCAGCTACCCATCATTCCATATCCGTAATTAGAAACGCCCGTGCTGTCGTAACCTGTACCCAAAAATTGCTTACCCATCTGAATATGCATAGCCCGCTCACCTGTCTCGCCAAATCTCGCAACTAAGGATTGATTCATGGCCTCATGCCCCGCCACCATCATAAGGCCCATGGCATACTCCCCCACTAGCTCAAACTGCTCATCGTTTAGTGAAGAGTATTGAAGCGTTTTGGCCTGAACTTGCTCTACGATGGCCCGACCCTCCGCCTCCTCTTCGGCTACCGAGGCCGCGAAAGCCACAGACGATCCCATCGACACGGCTATTAGTAATATCCCCGATAAAATTGCGATATCTTTTTTACTCATACCAATAAAATTATTTTTGTAAATCTAACTATAATTGTATCATTTTAATGACAACATGAGTGATCTTTTTGATGCTCGTCATTTTTGAGCGAACTCTTTTTCTCTTCACATGACCCGTGTCCGCGCCTCACCATCCACAAATGACTTAGAACACAGAGCCCAAGCAATATCCACAATATATAATCCATAATATTATTTTAAGACTATTAAACACTGCAACCACCGCCACTCGCGCCACCACTATCTGGTTTGGTCACTGCCGATTTTATTTTGGCAAATCCTCCTCCGCTGGAATAATCGAACCCCAAGACCTCCCTAGGAGAAACATCCGCCCAGTCAATTCCTCGACCTTGCATATATGTCGCGATAGTTAAGTAGGTGTCCGGAAACCAATAGGAATTAACGGCAAGCGCGGCCTTATACATTTCATCCTCGCTCACACCTTGCGAGGCCATTAACTCAAGAAGTCCTAGCATAGCCATCCCATGATTACAATCCGGAAAGTGAGTGGAATTACCGCAACAAGGCCGATAAATATTTCTCGACACCCTCCCTACAAGAGCCTGCTGGTCAGAAGTTAAATCAAAAAACTTATGTTTGCTGTAATGGTCCATCGGACTCCCTTTCGAAACAGTCCAACCGCCGGTTGAAGCAAAGTTACTGGCATCGCCGGATGACATCATCTCCCCAGAATCCAAAACAGGATTCTTACTAGAAAGACCAAGCGCCCAGAGCAAGTTGAGGAGGTACGGCGCGTTGTCTTTCGTAATTTTAGCGCGGTCAGGATTATCACCAAACAACAACTTCTTTTCTTCTTCTCCAAGACCACCGCGACCGGCATAAATCTCTTCTAATTTACTGGCATCAATAACCCCCTCTTTAACGAGCCGCGCGCCAAGATCTCCCCATATAATCGGTAAGACTACGCCAGACGACGGTAAAACATCTCCTTCGGAGACCACAGCCTGTCCAAGAGAAGCGCTAGCTCTATTCCCGCCAGGGGACGACACCTCCGCACCGCCCCGCGTGCCGGATAACGCCATAACAAATATTATTATAGTGGCGACAGTTATCGCGATGGAAGACGTAAGACTATCTTTATTTATTTCTTCATTTGGCATGTTTATTTTTTATTAACAACAACCTTTTTTCATCTCTTCGACCAATTTTTCTACTTTTTCTCCGGATCCGTGGAGAAGACTGCGAGACTGCAACCGATTACTTTTTGTCATATCAATAAATAGGTAAAGTATAACGGCCAAAACAACCAACGCGAACAAAGCGCTAGGCCAATCAAACGATACCAACTCATAGGAGAGACCAAACCCCGTCGTCATAAAGAGAGTTTTCCACACAAGTTGTGATCTCCCGCTACGGAGGTTACCCTCCAATTTATACGCGATTCCCACAATTGAACCACCCATCAAGATCGCGGTCGGCAACTGGAATTCCGTAACGGGAAGCCAGAAGAAAGACATACCTATAAACATTACGATCCATGTGAGAGATACCCCGACGCACACTGGGCAGATGTTCCATGAAGAAAGTCGGCTAACGGCTCTGGCCGAGAAAGTTACAATCAGGATTGATGATAATACAAGAATTATCGTCATGTTAATTTAGATAAAGAAAATTAAAAATCCAATAATTATCATAATAACACCGGCCCATAATTTTACCTTGCCTATATTTTGAACTTTCCATTCTTGAATTTTACCCAGGACACTTTTATCCGCGGCGACAAAAAGAACTGCAACAAGCGGAACAATAAGGATCAGATTGTAAAGCAGTAAATAAAGAACGCCAGAGAAATATGTAACCTGATCGCGGAGAAGTCCTATAACCATGAGATACGGTCCGCCCATGCAAGGGAACTGACAAATGCCAACCAAGAGACCCAAACCAAACGCGGCGAATATGGAAGTTCTCTCCATGAGTCGTGCCATCGCGCCGTGAACGCCACTTGGCAGTTTCAACTTGATCGGAAATCTTGGGAAAAATTCATTTATGATGTTTATAATCCCGAAGACGATAAGCAGTGTGGCACCGAGTTTCCCCATAAAATGCGGGGTGTTAAAGATATGCAAGACCCTGAGAATTCCTAGTCCGATAAAGAAGTAGGCCGCGAAGATACCAGCAATATACATTCCGCCGATCTGGAGGATTCGCCTTCTCGTCATCTCCACTCCGAAGAGAAAAGCAATTGTCAGAAGGAGAATAGAAAATGAACACGGATGAACACTATCAAGAAGCGCCGACACGAGGATCAAAGGCAGTAACCACGCCCCTTGATTACTTACCGACCAAAGGAAAGTTGAGGTTGAAGAACTATTTTTCAGAAAGACAATAGCCACAATCGACACGATAATCACAGCCAAAATTATATTTATTCTTTTCATGGCTTTTACGGAGTAACCATGGCCTTTATCTCAACTTGGAGCGCGCTGCCATTTTTCTCTGTAACATAGACGAAACGGTCTATAGCACCAACGCCGGCCGGGCCGTGAGCATTCGGATCGTAAACCACTTCCACCTCCATGGACTCTCCCGACTTAATTGTCTCGTCTGCCGGTGGGACAGCGCCCATTCCGGGCATCCCAAACGGACCCTTCTTCGATTCACCCTTAACTATATAAGCCGCTGTACACATGCACGACGTCGTCACACTCGCGATTTTAATTTCATTTTGCGTCGGGTTGTTGATTTTGAAGACGTGACTCACCTTGCCGTTCGCCATTGAGATTGTGCCGAAATCGTAAAGTTGTTCAGGGGCAGTTATGAGACTCGCCGTATTTTTGTCTTGCGTCCCAGGTGACGGCTGACTATCAGACTTGAAGGCCAGGACAAAGAACAGGCCCAGAAAAATTATAGAGAATAAAACTATTGCTTTTTTATCCATAGAATTAAACTAAACTGATAAAAACCTTCCAGTTAGTTTAAAGATGGGCTATTTTCCAGAAGAGATAACCAATAAAAATCTTTTTGTCGTTTGTTGGAATACGCCAAGTTAGATCTCGGACCAAAATATATCTGTTGTAATTTCAGCTTTTGTCTCTGATAAAAAATGAGCCCGGTTCCCAGCAGTAAGAACAAGCCTATAATGGACAAGGTAAAACCGTATAGAGAGACAATCGTAACATTGGAGAATATGTTGTACGCCCTTATGTGCTGAAGCGCGAAATCGACAGCAGTGGAAACACAAGCAACTCCGCTCACTGTAGACGCTATACATCCACCGCCAGAGTGATCCATAGACTCGACCATAGATACAAAACCCAGTATAGTGGTAAAAATAAGAGTTATAAATAAAATTGAAGCCAGATATTTCATCCTTTTATCTGCGCTTTAGTCGATAAACTCTAAGTATCTCACCTATCGCTTTTTTCTCACCTCCCGCCTTCATCTGTCGCAAGGCACAAGTGCTAAGATGACCCTCCACAAGAGAGTCTTCTACGCCGGAAAGCGCTTGTTTAACAGCCGAAGTTTGGGTAATAACATCTATGCAGTATTTATCATTTTCCACCATATCTTCCAGCCCCCGGATTTGCCCTTCTATGATCTTCAGCCTCCTCAAAATTTTATTCTTCTCCGGATTCATTACCTCCATTATATACCCCCAGAGGGTACAAAGTCAAGTTGTCGCATGATTTATAAATTATTGTATGTATTATCGTTTCTATTATCCACCGAATAAATCTTAATTCCGACTGGGGAACTTGACAGGAGTTCGAAGACGACCCTTATCCTCCCGCTTCTTACGCGATACAGATTGCTAAATCCCTTAAGCTTTTTTATGTTTAACATTTTCCACTCCCCAGAGTATATCTCATCTATCACTCGTTCCATGCAATCCAGTTCCTGCGGGCGGAGTTTGCGAAGAAATTTATCTATTTTATCCATTGCGCATAGCTCGGAGTCTCTTAAGAACATCCCAACCGTCGATTCCTCTTTTATCAATCTTGGTAAAATCTACAACAGTCTCCCAGCCAGTCCCATCATCGTCCGGACTCGAAATTAAAAAAACTGGCTTGGATTTACGGACCACCACATATGACTTCCCCTTCCCCACTTGAGCAATATAATCATTCATATTTAACCTTAGTTCCTTTAACCCTATGATATTTGTTTTCATGCCCATAAGTTTACCTTAAGATTACCCGACGCGCAAGCGCGTTAATTTATATTCTATTGTGTATCGTGGCAAAAGAAAAGCCTACCTTAGGGGTAGGCATGGGACTATCGCACGGGGTTCAAGATGGTGGACAATAGGAACCAAGGGGAGATGAGGAAAAGCAACCATTCTGCAACTGCGGCCAAACACTTCCCATGGTAACGCCAGCCGACTTCTTGAGAAAGAGCTAGACTCTAAAGGACGAAAGCGCTCCGGAACCGAAGTAGAGACCCGCGAAAGCGTTAAGCCCAATCCCGGCCAGATTGTAGAACCCCGTAGATACGCCAACCAAGAGAGACGTCGCGGCGAGCCCCCAAGATAGACCGCCTGTATTCGCCTTCCAGAATCAGAATGGCCGTAACGAGAGGACAAATGACCGCGAAGGCCGTAACCAAATGTTCGAGCGACAGATACATGGCTCCTCTGATTGAAATTATCCGTGGCTGTTTTAACGTTCTTAGCGACAATATAGCACTTAAATCGCACCTTATTGCGCAAAGCCACTCTAGCCATCAAATTTGACCAGGCAACGTAGTTCCCCTTGCCGGTATCCTCAAGAGTCTTCAGATCAGGTTGGCCGCGTTTGTAGCTCTCTCCGCCGGACAATCGTGAGATCTTAAGCGACCTGACTCGAAACTCCCTAACCCAAAGGGGTGTATAAGCAAACACGCTAACGGCGGAAAAAACCGCCGCCATCAAAAGAGTTATAATCTTCTTCGCAACCACCGTGCTCACCCCTTTCTCGAGGTTTGTAGAAATTAAAAGGTATCAATCACAGCCAGTGTAAAAGACCGCCTGTCTAGCTGAATCCTAACAACAAAGGAACATTTGAGCGGAAAAAGGACCTCGCCGCGACAAGATCTTTTTTTAAATTAACTATTTATTCTCTGTGGAGTCTTTTAGAAAATAATACAGGGCAAGTGGAGCCGCCCAATTCGCAAACCTTTCTATGAAATCTAACCAACCGATACCGACTAATGGGCGAACGAGTGCGGTCCAGAATCCCCAGAAAGCTGCCCAAAGAAGGACTGGCCGAAGAGGTTTTATCAAGACGATAAGAGCCACCAAGATATCAGATAAGCCAACCAGTAGTAGATTAGCGGCTAGACCAGCGTCAGCGCCGGTCAATTCACTGATCCATCTTATCCAATCTGCCTTTCCATACACCGCGAGCATACCATGCCCGAGAAACTCCCCCGCGACCCCAACTCTTAAAATCCATTCAATTTTTTTACTATTTGTCATAGTTATAAAAAATTAACTAATAATTAGTTTGGCGTACGGCCAAGAAACACGCTTGGTTTCCATGTATTTATTATAACGCAAAAACTAATAAAGATCATCATGGGTTCCGATTCTTAACAATACGCAGAAGTCGGGATATATAGTGTATATAGCCCGATAATCACCTGTTACATTTATACTGCGACAATTTTTATATTAACCATTAAGCGAATGATTATTTAATATAGAGTTTAAATAATCAATTATAAACATCTCTTGTCTTTCATAAAACTTCTGTTTAATTTTTGCTGTTAACTTTTTAAAGTCATTTAGAAAACTACGGTAGTAACTAATCTTCATAAAAGTTAGAGAGATTTCAGATAAGCAGTGGCGTCTTTTATCGTACCAAAAGAACTAGAAAGATTCTTGCCCTCTTTTATATCTCTAAGGGCTTGGTCTATTATTTTTCGTGTTTTAGAATTTGGCGTAGGATGGTCTGCAAAGACAACCCGTCTTTCGTTAACAAGCTCACGCAAGTAATGATTAATGATGGTCCCTAGCGGTAATCCCAAATCGCTCGCCACCTCTTGGGTCGCTTTTTTGAGCTCACTATCTGCTTTGTCTGCCCTTGGGGCGAGCTTTGTACCCCGGATAGACCTTTGACACCTCTTGCGACCATAACCCACTGGATTGACGAATTTTGCGAACCTAGAACGATTTGCTTAACTTCGGAAAAGTTAAGCAAATTTTATTAAAGCTTTAAGTTTTTTATAATACCGTTCGCGTTGCTTGAACTGTTTCTCCAAAAATGGAACCTGTGTATCTCGATAATCAACGATTGTTTTTTGCTCACCAATATCTCGAAGTCGTCCCGTGTATTGGACGAGCTTGCCTTCAAACGAAAAAGGGAATGCTAATATGAGGCAAGAAATTCCTCGAATATCTATACCTTCGCCCAAAAATTGACCAGTGGAGAGAATAACTCCATAATGCCCGGATTCAATCTGCTTAAGTTTTGATTTCCTTGATCTGGCCGAATCATCACCAGAAATTACGATTGTTTCGCATTTACCCTTAAGATACATAGCTAGAATTTCAAGATGCTCTTTTCTCTCGCTTAACACGAGCAGTCTTTTGCCAGCACTAATCTTGTTTAAAATATCCTCAACGATCATCTGATTTCTGGTAGTATCAAAACATACAATCTTGGCCAAAAGCTGAAAATGGTCGGTAGTAAATTTAAATGGGACGACTAAAGTTGTCGTGCGGATTAAAACTTCTGGTGGTTGATGCGGAAGAATAGAAACAGGTTCAATGTCCGAAGCTTCCATACGAGCAATAATATCTCCGATATATACATAGATTAGTTTTTCGTCATTATGCTTTCGTTTGGGAGTGGCCGTTAGCCCATAGATATATTTTGGGTTCAGTTGTGCAATAACTTCACGAAAAGTAGCAGCTGGGATGTGATGACATTCGTCGACAATAATCGTGCCGAATTTATCCTTTAACTCCGAAAGGTCACCTTTGTGAGCCAAGCTTTGTAATAAACCAACAGTGATTTGTTTACCTAATTTTTTCTTTGTCCCGGAATACTGGCCGATATGTGCTTTCGCAATACCTAAAAATGTTTGAAGCCTTTCAATCCACTGATCCAGCAATTGTTTGCGATGGACAAGAATAAGAGTTGATAATTGTCTGCGAGACACAAGCTCTAATCCGATTATTGTTTTACCACTTCCGGATGGTGCAACAATAACGCCTTGATCACATCCCATTGCTATTTGAACAATTGGAACTTGCGCTGGTGTCAGCTTTATCTCACTTTGATAGGAAGTTTGTTCAAAATTAGGAATGTCGAATCGTGTTGTATAGGCGATCTTATTTTCTTTAAGAAATTTAATCAGAATTTGCAAAAATCCTCGAGGTAAAGAAATAAAATCCGCGGTTTCGTCAATTAGTTTAAAATACTTCTGAACCTTATAAATTGATTTCCCTAATCTTCGTTTGGTGAGATATTCGGTATTAAGAAAATTGAGTTCTTCTTTAAGAAAATTAATGAGTCCAGGGGAAAGCTCAGACCGTTTCAAATCAATCTGATTGCTTACCAAAATTCCCAATCCACCACTAATTGGCATATTTACCATCGCTTTTCCTGCATCTACAAATAACGACTGGCGTATTGAATCTAACTCAGTAATAGTATGCCGTTTTACAGTGGCTAGAAATTGCCATTGATCAGGAAATGGTTTACTAGTTTCTAAATCGATAAACATTGCATTGCCAGTTGTTACTGATCCACCTTGAAGTGGTAAGGCAATAAGGTTGCCAAAGCCGGCTCCAGTCAATGTGTCTTGGTTAGGAAATAGTCGATCAAAACTGACTTCTTTTTCAAATTCAGATACATGAAAAGCTCTGCGTATGAGTTCAAGCGCGATTTGTCGGCTTTTATAACAAGGATAGTTTTCAGAAAAGAAAATCCAAACATGGCCACCGTTACCAGAACGAGAACGTTCGAGATACGCAGAAAGTTTAACTTCTTCACAAACCTGCAAAAACGATTTACTATCCCTCAACCAATTCTCACCGTCAAAATCAGCTGCAATAAAATATGAAGTATTGTCAGATAGAATTGGACATATACCAACAACGTGCTGACCAATAAGATGTTTTTTAACAACTTCTTTGGTTAGAGGTAGGAGTTTCTTATTTTCAAAATCTTTCATTGACCCACCACGTCGCTTATGCGCCATGAATTCATCCCAATTAAAATCATAGGCTGGGCTGTATCCAGATCGTCCTTCCTTTTCCCAGCGACGTGCGTAAACATCTGTTCTTTCTCGGAACAGCGACATAAATAACTCAAGCTGTTGTTCACTGATAGAAATCATACATTTTAAGTGTGAGGCAATCGGCTATTATCTTACATCCGTGCGGTCTAAAATTTTGAAACCATCCATAATGGCTTCACAAAGAAAATCCTCCAATTGGCTCTGGTCTTCTTTTGTTTGAGCTTTATAGAGATACGTGTAATAAAGCTTTTTCTGTTCCTGGCGAATTATCGCAGGAGCGAAATTTGCGCCAAGTAGCATTGCATTCATAAGTAAACGACCAACACGGCCGTTTCCATCTCCGAATGGGTGAATCTGTTCAAACTTACTATGCACGCCAGCCGATAAAGAGATAATGTCTTGGGTTTTTTCAGTAATACGAGCCATAACCTCTGAGATAAGTTTTGGAACACTCATATAATTTGCTGTTGGCAAATTAACACCGGTAATTCTGACGGCGTGATTACGATAAACACCAGCATCCGGACGAACGCCATTCATGAGAATGCTGTGGAGTTTAAGCACAAGAGCTTCGTCAACTTTTTCTTTCTTAGCAATATTATCAAATAAATAATTCAAGGCCGTCTGGTGATTTTTTGCCTCTAGTTGTTCAGTCAAGCTTTTATTTGGCAAAGCTGCGTTGTCAAAAAGAATAGCCGCAGTATCGGGTTCGGTTAGAGCACTGCCCTCAATGCTGTTGCTGTGATAAGTAAGTTTCAAAATAAACTGATCACGAATATCTGGACTAGCCAAAATTTCATTTATAACACTTTTATGTTCTCCTGATTTTTGCCCCAGAGCTTGTTTTTTGGCCGTCAATTGATCAGAGGAAATTGTTTTCTGTCCGGTTACTTCCAAAAAAAGGTTGTCAATTAAAGCCTGCATTTTGGGTCGTGGATTGGATTTGCCGGTCCACCAACTGTTGAAAGCGGCAAAAGAAACGCCAAACCTTAAAGCCAGCTTGGTCTGGGTTAGCCCCAACATTTTTTGAATTATCTCCAATTTTTGACGGGTATTCATAATAAGCAAATTTAATTTGTAATATATACTATATTACAAAACTTTATAAAGTTATGCAAAATTACAGAACTTTATAAAGTTATAGATATAAAAAATCAGTAGCACAAAAATAGGCAACAAAAAACTGTGCTGGATATTATCCACACAGTAATATAATCAGAGTTAGAATTGTACTTTTTCTTACACACAACAAGCCCCTTCTTATAACTTGGGGTGCCCAGAGAGGATCGAACTCTCGTGGCCGCCTCCACAGGGCGGAGCTTTACCTCTAAGCTATGGGCACCATTACTTTTATACTAAATATAAAATACTCACTATTTATAATTCGGCGACTCTTCAGTTATACCAGATTTTGCGTTTGAAAGTCTAGCTAGAGCATAGAGGAGACTCGAGAGACGATTCATAAAAGAGAGAGCCTCGGCTGAAATCTTGGATGGACCCTCATCGGACACCGCGATCACTCGCCTTTCGGCCCTACGAGCCAAGGTTCTGCCAAAATCAAACGTCGCAGATATCTCATCTCCACCGGCTATAAAAAAAGTTTTAATTGGCGGTAAGACTTTTTCAATATTATCAATAATCCCTTCCATTATTGTGATCTTAGATCCATCCATCACCTTACTAGCACCCGCAACCTGTGCCTGAATTATAAAAAGGTTCTCTTGTATCCAATGAGTTAATTCTCCAAAAGTTTTAAACTGCGATCCAACACCTAAATCAAGCTTCGCCGACTTCACCTTACAAATTCCCAAAAAAGAATCGAGCTCATCTAGAGTGCCCAAAGCCTCTGCCACGGCCGAACTTTTTGAAATCCTCTGGTCACAACCGAAGGTCTGTGTCGTCCCCCCCGTCCCCTTTCCTTGTATATAACATGCAAAATACTATATCACGCTTTAACTATTTTGTAAAATCTAACTAAAATTGACGCCCAAGAACATTTAAACTAATTTCCTTCGGTAAAAAAATTTCTGATCTCCTCCACGACGATAATCGATCCGGCGACCGGAATGACGATAAGCCACTCTGAAACCGACAGTGGTACCGTGTGTAATATTCCCTGCAAAAATGGGTGTGTGTAAAGCAGAAAGCTGTAATAACATGACAATCACAGTAGCCACAATCAGAAACTTATTGGACAATGGATTCATCTGCAATATAGATCTACTTTCAGATCTACAATTCCATGCGTTAAGCCACTGAAAAACAGCAAGGACCGTAAGAGACATCGTCCATGCCTTTGTCATATCGTCCGCGATATAATACCTAAATATAAATAACGTGCCAACCGCCATAGGTAACGCCATAAAAAATATTCTCTTCGCCATAAGTTCGTCCACGATCCATTTCTTAGGACGCTCAAACCTTCCGCGCATGAGCCCACTCTCCTTGGGCTCCATAGCAAGCGCGACATTGAGAAAACCATCGGTAACAAAGTTGAGCCAGATAATTTGCGCGGCGACCAGAGGTAGCGGGTATCCTAAAACAAGCGCGCCGGTAATCACTAATACTTCCCCCATACTCGTGGAGAAAAGATATAAAAATAACTTTTTTGATTGTCTTATAAATTCCCCGCCCCTCTTCAGCCGCAGAAACTATCCCAGCGAAGTTGTCATCGAGAAGAACTATATCTGAAGCCTCCTTTGCCACCTCGGTACCAATTTTCCCCATCGCAACACCGAGATCAGCAGCCACAAGAGATGGGGCATCGTTGACTCCATCCCCTGTCATGGCCACAACTTCTCCTCGGCTACGGAAGGCCTCTATAATCCGCATCTTATGAGCCGGTGAAACTCGCGCAAAAACACTCGCGTGAACAAGTTTCCTGGCCAGCTCTTCACTGGAGACTCTATCAACATCCTCACCCGTAAGAACAATGTCGCCTTGTCGCCAGATATCAGCCTCCTTCGCAATGGCTTCTGCTGTCAAACTATGATCTCCGGTAATCATAACAACACGCATACCAGCGTCTTTAACTTTTTTCATTGCTTCCCTAACCTCCGAGCGAAGCGCGTCACTCATGCCAAAAAATCCTACGAATGTAAGCGGGGGTGGAGCAAGTGGGTTGATACTTCTTTCAACGCCGGAATTCATAGCATACGCCATAACCCGAAAGCCACCCTTAGCTAGTTTGTGAAAAACGGCCTTAAGTTCTTTACGTCGATCTTCGCTTAGAAGCAAAACCCCATCCCTCCCGTCCGGACTCGATGAAGCTGGATGCCAAATATTTTTACAAAGTTCCATGACATTTTCCGGCGCCCCGACAACCGTAAGGAAATTGTTGTCTCCAACTGAATGAACCGTCGCATGATATTTTCTACTGTAGTCAAAGGGTAGTTCAAAAATCTTCGGCGACTCATCTTCTAGCACATTATGGTGAAATCCGACTTTTTCTGAAAATACTAGCATGGCGGCTTCGGTAGGGTCTCCGATAATCTTCCAGCTGTCAGTTTCTTTTATAAAAGAAGATCTGGCATTAGCGCAAAAGGCTGCGATCTTACCGCTAAAGAGGAGTTCGAGATGATTCAACGGATCAATAACCTTGCCTTCAAAAACAATCTCCCCTTTTGGTTCATAACCATTTCCAGTAATTTCAAAAATTTTACCGTCGACGTACACGCGCTGGAGAACCATCTCGTTTCGCGTAAGTGTTCCTGTCTTATCTACGGCGATAATCTTTGTTTGTCCTAAAGCTTCCACCGCCTGAAGGCGCTTTACGAGAACATTCGGCTAACGCCATTTGCTAAAACTAAAGTCGTAACGATGGGCAATCCTTCCGGAATTATAGACACGGCAAGCGCGACAGCGACAGTAAACATCTCTCTTAATGATTCACCCGAAAGAATCCCAGCGGCTATCAAAACAGTACTGATAATACCGACAGCAATTATAATAAGACGGGGTAAATAATGAATATTGGTTTTCAGGGGAATCTCGGTGTCAATTGAAGAAATCTCCACCGCTATTTTCCCAATTTCCGTGTCCAGTCCGGTCGCGACCACAACTGCGCTACCGTTTCCGCTCAAAACGTTGGTACCCTTGAACACCATGTTCTTCTGATCTGCAACGGGGACATTACCACTCGATGCGGCCGGAATAGTCAGTTCCGTTTTGGTTACGGGCTCCGATTCCCCCGTTAAGCTCGCTTCATCAACTTTAAGGGTACTCGCAAATATAACACGCGCATCAGCCGGGACCTTCTCTCCTTCCCGCAACACAATAATATCTCCGGGCACAACTTCTTTATCTAAAACCGTGATGTCTTTATCATCTCGCAGTATCGTTGCCGAAGTCTCTGTAAAGTTCTTCAAGGCGAGGAGGGTGTTTTGCGCCCGAACCCTCCCATACCGTACCAACAACAGCATTAAAAATGAGCACCGTGAAAATTATGGAGGCATCTACAGTTTCTCCCATGGCCAAAATAGTACCCGCCGCAAGGAATAGAATATAAATAAGAGGACTCTGAAACTGACGAAAAAAGATAACAAAAACACTGTCCACCTTACCTTCGGGTAGTTTGTTTAATCCGTATTCCTTCAGACGCAGAGCTACTTCCTCGCTCGTCAAACCGCCTTCACGCGAACGAAGCTTCCCAAGAACATCGAGGGGCGTTCCCGCATACCATGGAATTTGTTGCATAAACTATAACTACAATAATACAACTACAAGAAGGCTGTTACAAATAAAAAACAGAGGGAAACTGTAATGTTCCTCGTAACAAAGTTCTAATCCAGATCATTGAGTTCCTTACTGGTGCGCGAGGGGAGATTTGAACTCCCATAGCCTTGCGGCCGCTACCACCTCAAGGTAGTGCGTCTACCAATTTCGCCACCCGCGCATACCTATACAATATACTCGAAAAGAGTTTTATTTCAATAAATTTTATTCTGTCTCTTTTTTGTCCTCTGACATCGCCTCGTCATTCGCCTCCTCCATCTTAACTGTCCTCCTCATTTTTCGGCTAATTTCTTTCTGGGCCTTTGTGTGAACGTAATAGAGCTTAGCTCTTCTTACTCGGGATCTTTTCTTTATTTCGATCGTGTCGATAACTGGTGAGTATAACGGAAAAATTCTTTCCATACCGACGCCACTCGCCACCTTTCTAACAGTAAAAGTACCTCCCGCCTCATTTCCATGCTTCCTAGCGATAACTAAACCTTCGTAATCTTGTATACGGGTCTTAATCTTGTCCTTGTCTTTTTCTTTGATTTTAACCGAAACAATCACAGTATCACCTGATTTTATGTTCAGTTTCTGTCTTTTCTCCATGTCCACCGGAGAGATTTGAATATTTCCAAATTTCATAGTAGATCAAAACTATCATAAAGCTTGGCAGAAGTAAATAGACTAACTACAACCTTGGAAGGATTAAAATAATTTATTTTTTATAACCCAAAAAGGTCCACATGACTTCCCATATTAACCAAGACGAGAATCAATATTTCATTTTTTATTTCGTACACGAGTAAAACATCCGGCGCGATATGACACTCTCGAAATTGTTGTAAATATCCATTGAGCCGGTGGTCACGACAATTCTCCGGAAGTGGTTTACCAGATTGCAAAATAGCAATAATCTCATTAAGTTTTCCGAGTTTAAAATTTTTACGCCCACTAAATCGACGGAAGGCCTTTCGATACTGTTTGGTCGTAACTATTCCGTAAATCATGCGGGGTTAATCTTCCGAAGACAGAATCTCCTCGTGCATCTTAAGAATGTCCTTATACCGTTTACCATTTCTCACAGCCCCTTCTGTTTCCCTAAGTATTTCCTGTTCCTGTCGTATTGTAAAACCATTGGCCGTACGAAGATCGAGGGGGACCGATTGTGTTATCGCAATGTTATGAAGAAAGAGCTTAAGTCCCGACGAGAGATCGAGCCCAATTTCTTCAAGGGTTTTCTTGGCCTCCCGCTTAATTCTCGAATCAATACGAATTTGAATGGTTGTTTGCATATTCATGCCTATAGTTTACCCAATGTAATGACATTGTCAATACATAAAAATTTAATTTAACCACGAAGTTTAGCAAGAGTTTTATCCATATCAGCAGGGAGCGGAGCGTCTATTTTGATAGGCCCGCCATTCGGCAACTTGAATTCTATGGACGAAGCATGGAGCGCTTGCCTTTTCATTCCATCCGGACAGACCTTATCTTTGGCATAAAGAGAATCGCAGGCGACTGGATGACTTATGGCTTTTAGATGAACCCTTAATTGATGTGTTCTTCCTGTTTTCGGTCTAAGCTCCACCAAAGAATAATCCTTAAATTTGTCTACCACCTTATAGTAAGTTAGGGCCTCTTTCATCTCTCCCCTAGCAGATGCGCCGGTACTCTTCATTCTAAAATCCCCCTTGTTTCTTCCTATGGGCTTATCTATAATTCCACGATCATCTTTCGGGTGCCCATAGACAATCGCATGATAAACTTTTTGAATCTTTCTTTCTTTAAAAATTTTTTTCAAATATTCGTAAGCCTGCTGATTTTTCGCGAGAACCAAGACACCGGTTGTGTCTGCATCAAGTCGATGAACAATCCCCGGCCTATTGAGGGAAGACTCTCCCACTTCTATCATCTCTGGATGTCGCTCGAGAATCCAATCAGTTAACGTATAGTTCATACTTTTGAAATCCGCGTGTACAGCAAGTCCCGCCGGCTTATTTATGGCCAGAATATTGTTGTCTTCGTATAGAATGTCTATCTTCGGTTCTTTCTTCATGCGCCCTTAGACTACATCTTACTTAACCCGACCACAAATCAAGACTTCAGCGCCTCTATTCCCGGCAATATACCATCAGCCAAAAAATCTAGCATGGCGCCGCCACCGGTAGACACGAACGTGAATTTTTCTAAAAGTCCGAGACTTTTTATGGATGCAATCGTATCTCCACCACCGACAATGGAAGTCGCGCCAGATCTGGATATCATATTGGCCAAGTCCGCCGTCGTACCAGCAAATCCCTTTTCATAATTACCCATAGGGCCGTTCCAAAGAATGAACTTGGCAACAGAAATTTCTTTTTCAAGCAAAGATACAGTAGCCGGACCAACATCCAGCATATTGTCTCCCGACAACACCTCATCTATTCTCTTTATAGAATCAACCAGATTGTTGCGGACATTAACGTCTACCGGCAAAATAACTTTCGAACTGTCTTTGACAAAACTTAAATCTAAATCAGTCTGATCCGCAAGCGATACTCCGACCTCTAGCCCCATAAACTTAAAAACTGTATTTGACAAAGCTCCACCAATGAAAACCTTATCGGCTATATCAACAAATTTTTTAACAAGTTTAATTTTGGTCTCAAACTTCGTGCCACCAACGATAAAAAGGAAAGGGCGACTCGGATTAAAAGCCAGCGAAAGGTTTTTTACCTCACTCTCAGCCAAAAGCCCGATAAAGCCCGGCAAAAGTTTTGGGACAGAAACAATTGAAGCATGCGTACGGTGCATAACCGCGAATGCGTCATCCACATATAAATCAGCCAAAGAGGCAAGACCTTTGGCAAAAATTTCGTCATCTAAAACTTCTCCGGGATTTTGTCTTAAGTTCTCGAGCATAACGGCCTCGCCGTTCTTGAGATTATCTATTCCCTCCAGAACGACAATGTTTTTTGGATCAGCAGGCAAAAGCCTTGCCTTAAGATACTCCGCGACAGGGAAAAGAGTCTCACCGGGGTTTTCGCCAATATGACTAATTATAATAACCTTAGCGCCTTTATTTTTAAGATAATTTATAGTCGGCAGAGATTTAACAATCCGAAAATCATCAAATACCTTACCATTTTTTATCGGGACATTTAAATCAAGCCTAAGTAAAACCCTCTTGCCGGAAATAATACCGATATCCTCCAATAATCTCGGGATAGCCATAGACTAAATAGAATTTGCGACAGCGATAACCATTAAAAACTTCTCACTGCTTAGACTGTCCCTACCGACCAAAAGTCCATCAACACCGGAAAGACGCAACATAGCGTCAGTATTGTTTTTATCTACCGAACCGCCGTAAACTATAGGCACCTTAAACGAATAATCTCTGCCAAACATTTCCACCAAAATTTTCTTCAGAAACAGCGCCACCTCCAAAACACTCTCGGGAGTCGGATAACCACTGGCGTTCTTGCCTACCGCCCAGACTGGCTCGTAGGCAATTATCAAACTCCTCAAGTCTTCTCTTTTAATCTTCGAAAGCCCCGCCGTGATTTCATTACGTAAAAAATTCAAATACTCTCCAGCCTCATCCCTGAATCGTTCCCCAACGCAAAACACAATCTTGAGACCGGCCTTAACCGCGGATTTTATTTTTTTACTGATTAATTCATCGTCTTCTCCGAGTACCCTTCTCTCCGAATGGCCGACAATAACGTATTGCACGCCAAGGTTTTTAAGCTGTAAAGGAGAAACCTCCCCGGTATAAGGACCCATCTCATCAAAAAAACAATTTTCAGCGCCTAAGGACACACTATTCAGCTTCAAATTATTGATGGATTCTAAAAAAACTGCCGGCACGCACACCACAACAGAAACTTTCTTGAAATGCTTTACTCCGGAAGCTACTTCAGAAAAAATTGCCATAGCGTCTTTCCTTGTTGCCGGATTCATCTTCCAATTACCGATAATTATTTTTTTAGCCATATAAATACTAAATCAACAACCCCGCGGCAAGCCGACGAGGTATGGTCTGAGGCATGACCTAAACGAATAATCTAAGCTGACGTGGTTCCTCTGACCTCGTCTTTCCTTGATTGGCGACATATCTTTCGACCGCTTTCCAATCTCCCCGC
>JACRKD010000014.1 GCA_016215345.1 Candidatus Vogelbacteria bacterium
AATATCGATTACCATTGGCAATGAGGAAGTTCGTGTACGTTTCAAGATTAAATGTTTTAGTCATAATGTGTCCGGGTTATGGACACCCATAGTATTGCACAAAAACTCGTGGTTTGGTATTGTTTGCGTAGGTACTACTAATATATATCATCCTCATATATCCATCAACTATAACGAAAGTGTCATCCGAAAGTCACCATTGGTTTTAGTTTTTCACCGCCACCATAGCCATAAAAAGCGGGATCTCTTGTCTGGCTCTATCTTCAGCGCGCTGTCGGGGCCCCTCTTGACTTTTTTTGTTAGAAACTAGCTCTTCCAAATTTTTTACAAGGAAGCCAGCGCTACAAAGCATCTTGAAATAATACTGAAGTGGTCTATGAAAAGAAACCGTGAATGGAGAATCTTTCTCTCCCGGATGCATCTTAATGGCCACCTTAAATTCAGAAAGGTACCTATCGACGCGCCTGAATTGGACGTCACCTTTCTCGTCGAATCCCCAACTGCTCTCTTTGGGAACACGAAGAGCCGGATGGTTAATAACCAAAACAAGTCTGCCACCCGATTTGAGAACCCTAAAACATTCTGTGAACGTGCCGGAAATATCCTCTATATTTTGAAGCGCTAGTATTATGGCAATTTTATCAACGGAACCATCCGGCAAGAAGTTCAAATTGTTTGAGGCTTCTATAAAATATTTTATAGACTCCTGCCTACCGGCAGGCAGGTCTTTACCATTACCTTGAGATAGATCCGCTTTTCTGGCGATATCGATAAGCTCATGAGAAACATCAGAGGCGATAACCTTCGCCCCGAGGTCACGAAAGTGCCTTGCGAAAAAACCCTGACCGGTGGCAAGATCTAAAACGGTTTCCCCATTTTTAATATCTAAAAGCCGTAACACACTCGGTAAAATCACATCGGCTTGGTAACTGCCATCTTTCCCCAGAAGTTCATCGTACCAGTTCGCGACTCTTCCCCATCCGGTTTTAATTTTTTTCTTTTTGAACACAGCTATTCTGTTTAGACTCGAGCCCCTCGAGAAGTTTTTCAATGTGATTGATCTTTTTCAAGGCGGTATGAACCTCCAAATCTTCTTCCTTTATCTCCTCCTCGGTCTTCTCAATCTCTTTTTTCTCATGTTTTAATCCCGAAATAATAACGGTGTCGCCGACGAAGAATGAAACCAGCACTCCTATCATTAAAAGAACAGTGAGGCTGACGACAACTAGGACAACCCCGCCCAAAAAAGTATTGAAAAAAGGTACACTGCCAATGACGATGTCTACCCCGTACCAAAAGGTAACAAGAGCAATACCGCCGATAAGACTATAAGCCACCGGATGGTGACTAAGTCTGCCTCTAACATGATCCTCAAGCTTATCAAAAAAAACGAAGATCTTTTCAGCGACTGTTTTCATCTATATTAATTACTTAATCCCCGCCCCATCTTGTACTGGACCTTCGGGCATAAGTATTATGGGAAGCCCTTCTTCATTCGTAGCGGCTAGAAGCATACCTTGTGATTCATAACCGGCCAAATTTTTCGACGGAAGATTCGCGATTATCACCACCTGTTTCCCAACCAGATCTTCTATCTTATATCTTTTCTTAATGCCAGCGATAATCTGACGTCTTTCAACCCCAATATCAACCATAAGTTTAATCAACTTGTTAGATTCTTCCAGATCATCTGCTGAAACCACCGTGCCAACCCTTAAATCGGCCTTCTGAAACTCTTCTAAACTAATCGTCGGTTTTATTTCTGCTATCATATGTTTTTATATTACCAGAATGGACACTTTGTAAACAGGCTTGACAAACAATCTACTATATGGTGTATAATATCGTTCAATCTTGTACCCCACAATATTTCTGGTAACGAAAAACCCCAGCGGACCTTTCGGCTAGCTGGGGCGTGTATGCGTTTAATATATCCTTTTGGCGATAAAAGTCAAGTTTAAGGTGGATAACTGAAATTTATAACCAATTTCATTTCACAAGAAAATCTACAAAGACTTGGCCAAGCCGTACCCCCCTCCCAGAGGAGTTTTTCTTTTGCCAATAAACTTAACCAACATATCTTGAAAGTTTTTCAGAGACTTATCGTCAAAGATAGAAACCAAAGAGTAGTTCTTCGAAATTTTCTTGACAGCCGCTTCAAGCTTCTTCATCTGTTTTTCGTGCAGATTATCAACCTTGGTTATAACTATATACTCAGCCTTTTCGTCCAAGTGTTTCGCATAGGTCTTAAGTTCACCACGAATAATTTTGTAATCTTTATTTAAATTCTCGGAGTCTGCCGAAATACAATGAACAACGACCCTCGTTCTTTCTATGTGCCTTAGAAATTTTGTTCCAAGTCCCCTGCCTTCTGAAGCGCCCTCAATAAGCCCTGGAATATCCGCCATTATAAACCCTCCGGGCAGAACTCCCAGACTAGGCTCGAGGGTCGTAAAATTAAAATTCCCAACCTTGCTCCTCGCCCCGGTCAAAGCGTTCAAGAGTGAAGACTTACCAACATTAGGCAGTCCAACGAGACCGATATCTGCTATAAGCTGCAGCTCCAGATATAGCTCTGACTCATATCCGTTACGACCATCTTCGTACCTATTCGGCTCGAAACTTCGAGCCGTCGAAAACTGGTAATTTCCCCTCCCGCGCACCCCGCCCTTGCCGACCATTATTTTATCGCCGTCGAGAACCAATTCATCGTTATCTCCAGAGGTTAAGTTATGAACGACAGTCCCCCTTGGGACCTTGAGGTAGAGATCTTCGCCGTCCTTACCGTTCGCATTCCGCTTGCCATCACCACCATTTCTGGCATTAAAAACTTTTTCATATCGGAAACGAGAAAGATCAAAAACTTCACTCGAGGCTTCCACATACACACTGCCACCGTTCCCTCCATCACCCCCGGAAGGTCTTTTAGAAAACTTACCCTCGCCGAAAGAAACGTCCCCCTTGCCACCATTCCCTCCCCTGACCTTAATTGTTATCTCGTCGACTAACATAATTTTAAGTTTTAGTTTTTGTATTTCTAAAACCTACTTCGCAGGTAGCCAATGCAACTGACAGAGCTCGCCATGTGTCTTAGCATCTTGATAGGCGGAAGTTGCGGCGACAGCGCCCATCGCGGCCGCGGTAACAATTTGCTTGAAACTGCCGAAGAAGTCTGTGGCGTCCCCGGCGGCAAAGACTCCATCGACATTCGTTTTCATACTTTTATCAACAATAATATACCCCCTCTCATCCGTACCTAGCTTAAGAGAATCAGAAAACTCCCTATCCGGAATGACGCCGATCTCGACAAAAAGGCCATCAAGCACTAATTCATTGGAACCATCATGCGTCCGCGACAAAACCACTTTCTCTAATTTATCAGTACCAATTATTTCCGTAACAGCAGTTTCGAAAAGAATTTCTACCTTGTCGCCAAGTTTTTCCATCTCGCTCTGGTTTATCGGTTCAGCCTTAAGTTCCTTCCCTCTGACTAAAAGGTAAACCTTCTTGGCATACTGGGAGACCAAGTTAACACCCTTAACCGCCGCATCACCACCACCAACCATTGCCACAACCTTTCCGACATACACTGGGCCATCACAAGTAACACAGTAATGGACTCCTTTGTTCGCTAGCGCCGTCTCATTGGGTAACCCCAAGCGCCTTCTCTCTGCTCCATTTGTTAATATCAAAGTCTTAGAAACATACTCCTTGCCGTCTACCGTAATCTTGAAACAATGACCCTCTGCAAGCGTTTTGGTAACCTTACCCTCTATAATCTCCACTCCGACATTCTTCGCTTGGGCTTCCATTATACGCATAAGATCATAACCATCCACGCCCCTCGCCCCAGGATAGTTCCAAATGGAACCAGCCTTGGCAGTCTCTCCGCCAAACGGACTGCCGATCAAGAGAGTTTTCATCTTGTATCGCCCTGCGTATAATCCAGCCGAAAGGCCTGCCACACCAGTACCTATTATTATAAGGTCGTAAATCATTAAGACTATTTATAGTGAACGAAGTCGAACTATTTTATTCCGAGAAGCGTGAACACCCTACTCTTATCAAAACCGATAACGAGCTCCCCATCTATATCGATGACAGGGACACCACTTTGTTTAGACCTTTCTAGCATTTCGGCCCTCGACTTTTCATCAACAGAAACATCATATTCGGTGTATGTAACATTGTGTTCCTTAAAAAAATCCTTGGCCATCCTGCAGAAAGTGCACCACGGCGTACTATAAATTTTTACTGTTGCCATATTATTTACAGAACCATTATTATTAAACCACATAGCCATTATATACCGACCAATCTTAAAAAGGAAACCGCCCGAAACTGTGCGAGGCTAAGCCTCGCAAGATTTGACTGCCGGGGATCAATGCTGTAAATTGTCTAATGGATTAGTGAGTTTTATTTTGACTACCAGCCCACGGCTGAAAGGATGGGTATGTTTACCGGAAAGTTATGCCTAAACTCAAGCAGGATTTCACCGGAACTTTTGAGGGACATAGAACAGTTCAACGGCCCCGTCCGCATACTCACTCCGGAACAAGAAGAGGCGAGAAATGTGGATAGCCGAGAGATCTTCGGAAAAGCAAGAAGAACGGTGAAGATCGTCCTCAACAGCGATCTATATGATGGTCCGGGAAGCATTACTTCCGAAATAAACGACATGACCGATAACGGCGAGCTTCGTAGCCTTACTACAACGATTGTCGCGACCATGTCGCTTGCGGATGTATTCCGCTGGTCGCTCTTCAGGGCGGTTAAAATGATCAGCCTAGTCGAACCAGACGAGGACGTTAGACCGTCCGCCACAGCGCATAACATCCCCAGCGATCTCAATGGTTGCTGAACGTTACCACAAGGCCTCTCTCGCCGAGAGGCTTTTTTCATACAATAATAGCTTGCGAGACGAAAGAAAATAAAACATAATATAAGGACTGAAATAAAAAGATATTATGAAACATCCAGAATCTATAAATATTCCTGCGCTCCAACCAGAAGAGGAGGATGATGAAAGAATTGACTGTAAGGTATGTGAAGACATGGGACAATGTAGCAGATGCGCGAGGGGGACAACTAGAAATCAAAAGACTTCTCGAGGCCAACAAGGGCAAGCCGACAACAAGTGGCAAGTTTTACGCAAAAAGGCGCTGGAACTTCAATCCAAAAGAGAAAAAATAATTTTACTGCGCAAGGCATATTTAGACAAAAGAGACGCTACGAAGGCCGAACTATTTTACAAAACAGGTTATGGTAGAGAAATTATAGCTGGTAAATTAAATAATTATCTTTTATAGTGTTTACATTGCGGGATCGTCTAATGGCAGGACACATCCCTCTGGAGGATGTTATCTTGGTTCGAATCCAGGTCCCGCAGTTCGAAGCGAAGCGAGAAGTTCGGGAAGAAAGCAAACTGCTTTGCTTTCACCCTGGATGAGAACGACGGAGCTATAATTTTATGAGCATCTGGCGAGTAAAATAGCGAGTCGGTGACTAGGCAAATTTTTCGGAAGAAAAATTTAGCCGAGGGAGAACTTCAGGTCCCGCAGCCAGAAATTAAGTAATATGATAGAGGAGCCAAAATTCAAACAAGGATTAACAAAAAAGTCTGACCGGCTTAACGAGCTTCCTGGAAAGGAGCTGGAGGTTGAGCGCCGTCTTCCGCGCGATACCGATATGGACGGTTTGGCAAACGAGATATTTGAGGCATTCCAAAAAGACAATCGCACGAAGTACCAAATTGCAAAAAGTCTTCCGTTAGTCGCAGAATCTATGACAAGACATCTTCGATATTCGACGCGTGATAAAAATGGCAAAAAAGTAAAACTATTCGTTATTAACATCCGAGAAAGAGACGGGGTCATTAATCTTATAGTACCTACGCAAACAATACCAAACCACGAGTTTTTGTGCAATACTATGGGTGTCCATAACCCGGACACATTATGACTAAAACATTTAATCTTGAAACGTACACGAACTTCCTCATTGCCAATGGTAATCGATAT
>JACRKD010000015.1 GCA_016215345.1 Candidatus Vogelbacteria bacterium
CGATATGGTGCCGCTTCTGTTCTTGTTCCGGCGGATGAACATGGGTATATTCTACGTCTGCAACACCCACTTTTCAATGTAATCTACGGAAGAATATGAATGGATCAGGTGTTCAAATGAGGATTGCGGAAGTCAGGAAATTAAAATAAACGGTGTCAGGTACCATAAACAAAGGTACCTGACACCGTTTATTTCCACAGGAGATCGGATCTTGTTTATTTATTTACAAGCTCTTTTTAAGAAGCACTGTGAGCTCGGAGATTTTTATTCTTTCTTGTTTGCCGGAGTCTCGATCACGGAGAGTAACAGTATCATCGGAGAGAGTCTCGAAGTCTATAGTTATACAAAATGGCGTACCGATCTCGTCCTGTCTTCTATATCGCTTGCCAATATTTCCGTTATCATCAAACATCACGGAACTATGGAAGTCGGACTTCAGTAGTTTATACACATCACGGGCTTTATTAACTAATTCCGGTTTGTTCTTCAGAAGCGGGAATATCGCGGCCTTGATGGGCGCGACCTTGGGTGAAAGTTTTAAATAGGCTCTCTTCTCGTCTCCCATCTGATCTTCTCTATACGCGTCACATAGGACAGCCAAGACAATACGATCAACACCCACCGCCGGCTCGATAACATGCGGAGAAAATCTCTTACCCTCTTTTTCATCAAAATACTCGAGCGGCACGGAGCTATATTCGCCGTGTTTTTTCAAATCGTAATCAGTTCTATACGCCAAACCGTAAAGTTCTTTAGCGCCAAAAGGATAGTCAAATAAGATATCAACCGTTTTTTTAGAATAAAAAGAGCGTTCTTCATCGCTGTGTTCATATTCGGAAAGATGATCCGCGCTAAGCCCGATAATTTTAACGAGAAATTCTTTTATACGCCCGAGCCAACTATTAAACTGACCAGCCCACTCTTCTTCTCGTATAAAATACTCAATCTCCATCTGCTCAAGCTCGCGCAACCTGAAGATAAAATTCCCCGGAGTTATCTCGTTCCGAAACGCCTTACCAATCTGGGCCAAACCGAAAGGAAGCTTAGGGTGAAAGCTGTCTATAACATTTTTAAAGTTCACAAACATGCCCTGGGCCGTCTCCGGGCGCAAGTAAACAACCGAGGAAGAATCGTCCGTCGCCCCAACTTTCGTCTGAAACATCATATTAAAATGCCGGACATCACCAAGCATATTGCCATCTGGGCTTTTAAGTTTGTGGGATTTTATTTCGGCATCCATTTGCGAGAGGCTCATGCCATTTGGATTCACGCCGTTCTCCTCAAGAAGATGGTCCGCGCGATAACGCTTTTTGGTTTTAACATCTTCGACAAGCGGATCAGTGAAAGTTGCGACATGACCCGTGGCTTCCCAAACTTTTGAGTTCATAAGAACGGCGGCATCAATACCATACATATCGTCAGAGTCATCGACAAACGTCTTCCACCAAAGATCTCTAATGTTTTTTTTAAGCCCAACACCAAGAGGCCCGTAATCCCATGTACCGGCAAGTCCACCGTAAATTTCTGAACCCTGAAATATAAAACCGCGTCTTTTTGCCAATGAAATGATATTCTCCATTATTTTGTCTTTTTCGCTAGCCATACAAAATACTATATACTAAAATTCTTTATTGCACTCTTTTCCCCTCCGCTTCAGTAACGCCCGGATCGTTAGTGAGTTCTAGCGTTAAGGCCTTCTTGGTACTCCCCGTATCACGACCGGTAAATATATCCTCGCCGGAAATCACTGTCTCCGAAGTAAGGTTCGGAAATGTGCTAACCTGGCTCACTGAAGGTGTTATGCTAACCTGAAAGGCAACCTCTCGTGGCTTATCAACAATACCGCTCCCCGCGGCAACGTCCCCTACCTTCCAAACAACTTGCCCACCAAGCGGGGTATAACTAATATCTTCCGATTCTGGAGAAATGTTCCCAAGCCATTTAACGTAAGACGGTAATGTCGCCCTAACTACAGCGCCGGAAACATCATTCGAAGAGTTTATAACAGACCAAACGATGGTGTAGCTCGTCTCCCTATCCCTTACCGGTGGCAATGGACCGGTATTGGAAAAAGGTCCAGCATAATATAACGTCTTCGCCGCTAATTGTAAATCGGAATTTATTTTAATCTTCTTCAGCACCTTACCCTCCACGACCGGCCCCTGGCTTGAGCCTTCCGCAAATTTTACGCCAATAAACTTCACCTCAAGTGTTATTTCCGGATTCTTATAAATTTGTCTGCTACTGGCTATCAGCGGCAACATACTGAAAGAAAAGCTCAACCGACCGCTCTGCCCGGGCTCTATATGTTCTGGGATCCCGCCGGAAACCTTATCCCAAGTTATTACATTGCTAGATGAATTATAGAAACCCTTCACGCTGTTTACCGACTTGTCATCAACTGTTTCTCCGTCAAGCAAGACCGCCATCTGACTGTTTATAACTTGAAGCGGCAGATTGTTGTCCCACTCTATATCGCCTCTTATGGTGTCCCGACCTGAAACAACGATCTCCTCGCTCGAATCACCATTAAGCGTCATGCTAATTCCTATAAACGGCTTGTTGACCGTCACGGAGCGAAGCGACGACCCATATATTGAACTGATTTTATTGTCATCAGAATTAATTCTGGTACCGGCTGAAACACGAAAAGATTTTATGTCTCCATCTTGACCCTGAAGCTGGCCTATGACCTTTATCTCTCGATCACCATTAGCCAAGATATCGCCAATAGACCAAACATTATTCCCGTACGTCGGCGCGGGAGTTGCGCTCCTAAACACAAAACCAGAAGGATATTCCGCCTGTACCAAAATATCTTTAAGGGGTTCTGTTGAATTCGACGAGATTATTATGTTGGCGATGGTATCTTTGTCCGGAGTGGTGTCGGCCGGTAAATCTAGCTTTATAGACACAGGCGCAGAATCAATGAGAGTCGTAAAGGTCTTAACCTTAGCGAAGGTCGCGGAAGATCCTGCGGTTCTATACTGCAGAGTAACCTTAATGTCCTGCTGACTGCCTTCCTCGCCAAAA
This sequence comes from Candidatus Vogelbacteria bacterium, assembly GCA_016215345.1. Lineage (GTDB taxonomy): Bacteria > Patescibacteriota > Minisyncoccia > Phycocordibacterales > UBA12445 > JACRKD01. The sequence goes on from JACRKD010000015.1 coordinate 3,034, forward strand.
ATGACCGCGTTTACCGATTCAGTCCGGGTTTCATTCGGCTGCATCTTCCCCAACTCCTGGATGTATCTCGGCAAACTCTTGCCGGTACCGCCGATCTCTTTAGTTCCTGGTGGGTAAGTAACAACAATTGCGGCCGTATCAAGAGGAACACTATTGCGGTTGGTTATCGATACCAGAACATCAAGCCGACTCCCACCCTTAACCGAAACTGGGCCGGAAACCGAAAGGTCGATATTCTCCGGAGAGATTATGTTCGCGCCACCGGAAAAGAAAAAAGTGTACACTAAAAACAAAACTGACACGACAAAAAAAATAGCGGAAACAGTAAGAAGTGCTCGCAGTGAAGGCAGGCCGTTTACATTCCTTTCTTTGGCCGCTGGAACAGACTCCTCTGCCCACTCTCGCCTCCCTTCAAACTTTTTAGTTAAAAACCCCGACCTCCTCTCTGGGGTTCCGGCAGCAGTTTTGCTATAAAGTCTCTTTTCGAGTGTATTTATCGAATCGTCGTTGTCACTCATTAAAATTATTTTAACACAAGCCGAGACGACTTGGAAGAGTATGCGCAATACAAATAATTTTTTACAACTGGCTATTGGCCAGGGCTAAATTTATCTGACTAATAGCTTTCTTGCGAAGTTCACTCCCGAGCGCGAGAGAAGGTATGTTCCAGTCGGCAAAAAATAAACGGCCGTCTAAATCTTTATTTTCGGCAGTATAGCCCAGATGGGAAAGAATTCTAAGGACCAAAACTGTTTCAAAGTTTTTTAGAAACTCATCGTTTAAGTCATTTTTGATCAAAAAATTTATCGAGGTATCCAAATCATTATAAAGTTTTTCATCCTTGTCTTCACCCCTAACGAGCCTCTTTAACAAGGAAAAGACTCGCGTAATTAGCTGGAGCCTCGCCGGGTCTTTCATCAAATCTTTCGCTAGGATGATTGTCAGGGCGGAAGTGAGACGCCAAATCTCTTTTCCGCAAACTAGCGAGACTTTCACGGAAGAAAAAGTCTGCAAATTATATCTCTGTTTAGATTTAAGGTATCTCGCCCCCTGCGCGTGCGCGCGAAGAAGGCCAAGGTCCTTGGTAAAAATTTCAAGATACCTATTCGCTTCGCCCGTATCAGAGCTTCCCAAAATCCAGCCTTCGGTTGTATAGAGATGATAAGACATAAATCAGTTTGTCTACTTCTGAATATTGAAAGAGAACACCAAACCCCCTATTTTTACTTCCTCTCTACTTGGGAACTTAGTTCCCAAGTAGTTGATAGACTCTGCCGTTACAGACTTTTTAAGTTCAGTCGAAAACTTCTCTAAAAATAGCTTCCCACGCGCGAGTTCGGGATTTGCATCCGGAACGAATCCCCCTCCTTTCCCGTGAGCGGAGGAGGCATTTCCCGAAGGAAGCGCCATATAAAAATTCAGTTTTATTTTCTGTGAAGGAGTTAGACCCATCCCCTTTCTGGCATCCTGAATATATCGAACAAGCTCGCGAAGATTCCCCTCTTCCTGTAGCTCGGTTGTTATATAAGTATCAAGCCAAACTTCGCCCTCTTTCTCACCGCCGAAGAGAACCTCCTTAACATTCACCTCGTCCATTACAAGTTCAAGGAGTCCACCGACGTACTTACTCCCTTTTAGCTTCTCATCTTTTATGTTTAGTTTCTGTAGCGGCTGTCTCACTGAAATTCCAGCCTTCTTTCTCGCGTCAAGCGCCAGAGTTACTATTCTTCTAACCTCTGCCATCTCCGGAAGAACCTCTTTATTATTGTTTAACTCATCTTCGTGGAGAACTCCATAAAATGGCCAATCCTCGAGATGAACACTCTCCCTATCTCCTGCCTCTTTAACCTTGGAATAAATTTCTTCGGCGATGAAAGGTGTAAACGGCGCAAGTATTTTCGAAAACTCTTTCAGAATATACCTTGTCGTTCTTATCGCGTTTTTTTTGTCCTCCGAATCGTCAGACTTGAATCTGTTTCTTGAACGCCTTATATACCAAGTCGAAAAATCGTCAACAAAGTCCACCATAGGTCTCACCGCCTTATCTAGTTCATACTGTTTGAGATTATGTTCAACTTCTTCGACGAGTTTATGAAGAGATTCTACTATCCACAGATCTAAGACGTTAGGGTTTACCAAAGAAGAATTTGCTGGGGTTGTCTTTGGAGCGAATTCCCCTCTTTTACCGTGAGCGGAAGAGACAACCCCAGCAAATTCTTCACCCTCACCGGAATAAAGCTCGTAGAAAGAGAGGACATTAAGAAGTCTGGAGATCAACTTTTTATAAATCTCGTCCACACCCCCTTCGGAGAACCTTAAATCTTCAGAACGCACAATCGGAGAGTTAATCATATAGAATCTCATCGCATCGGCGCCGTACTTCTCTATAATGTACATGATGTCCGGGTAGTTCTTAAGGCGCTTTGACATCTTCTGCCCATCTTCGGCCAGTACCATTCCATTGACAACAACCTGCTCAAAGGGAGGCTGATCAAAAAGCGCCGTTGACAAAACCATTAGAGAATAAAACCACCCCCTGGTTTGATCCAGGCCCTCGGCTATAAAATCGGCTGGAAAGTTCGCCTCGAACTTCTCTTTGTTTTCAAACGGATAGTGCACCGAGGCGTATGGCATGGCGCCGGACTCAAACCAACAATCGAAAACTTCCGGAACTCTCTTATAACTTCCGCCACATTCACACAAGAATTTCACCTCATCAATAAAAGGCCGATGAAAATCCAACTCATAATTTTCGTTGTGGGGAATCGGCATAAATGGCAACTCTCTAAAGTCGGCATTCTTCAAATAGAAAAGACTTTTATAGTTTTTATGAAACTTAACTTCTACTGGGCCCGACATACCGTCATCTGATCCCAGGCGCGCGTCATTCTCGACGGCTTCCGGTGTCAGTCCACGAACGCCAGCCTGAAGGAGCCAAACGAGATCGCCATGGGCAATTATTAAAATGTTTTCACCGATATATTGTTTATCCATGTCATATAGAAACTCCGTAACCCGTCTTTTAACATCAGACAAATTCTCACCGCCCTCGGGCCGAACGTAAAAACGTTCAAGCTGAGTCTTAAAGTGACCATGATAATTCTCTAGCGACTCGTTGTTGTAAACTCCGAAATTCACCTCACGCAATCTCGGGTCGTAAACAATTTTATTCAAACTATATCCGATCTCCCCCGCGACAATTTCAGCGGTTTCCTTCACCCGCGTGTAATCGGAAGAAACCATAAGCGTAATACCATTACTCTTGAGACCAAGAGCTGATTTTTGGACCTGAATTCGACCGACCTCGGTCAAACCATTGCCAGTTGGATCACAAGTAACTTTCCGCGAGACATTCGACTCCGCTTCTCCATGTCGCATTATGAAATATTTATTTCTGGCAGGATTCGATTCCCTTATGTCATCAACCGAACCGCAAACTTTTATCTTCTTACAATCGGCACACCGCCAAACAGGAAGAGGGGCTCCCCAATACCGAGACCTTGATATCGCCCAATCTCTCGCGCCTTCCAGCCATCTGCCAAATCTTCCATCGCGAATGTTCTCCGGTACCCAACTTGTCTTTTGATTGTTTTTCAACAAACGATTCTTAAATTCAGTAACCTTAACAAACCAAGAAGAAGCGGCATAGTTGAGTAGCGGGGTATCGCACCTCCAGCAGTGGGGATAAGAGTGAACAACCTTTTCTTTGGCAAAAAGCAACCCTTTGCACGCCAAATGTTTTATTATTGCGACATCGGTACTTTGATGCTCCGTGCCAAGCTCTTTATCATCCTTCGGCTTAACTTTAAGCCCTGCGAAATCCCTTACCTCCGGCCGGAACCTGCCATCAGTTCCAACGTGCTGAATGAAAGGAAGTTTCTCCCTGATGCCAAGCGCCATATCGTCCTCTCCGAAAGCCGGCGCGATGTGAACCACCCCGGTTCCATCTTCGGTCGTTACAAAATCCGCGCCATAAATCTTCCAGCCGTTTTCATGATTCTTTAAGGTCTTATCTAAAAAGTAATAATCAAAAAGGGGCCTATAACTTTTACCTAGAAGTTTTTCGCCCAAAAATTCTTTTACGATCTCGTAGTCTTCTTTGACCGTGCCTAGCCTCGATTTCGCGAGGATATATTTTTCATCAACAATCGGCTCTTGGTTCTTAACTCTTAATTCCACGTACTCAATCTCTGGGTTAACCGCAAGCGCGACATTCCCAGGGAGTGTCCAAGGAGTAGTTGTCCAGGCCAAAACAAATGTTTTAGGCTCATCCACCAGTTCGAACTTCCCGACAAGCGACAGATCCGTAATATCTTTGTACCCCTGATTGACCTCAAAGTTAGCCAGCGTTGTCTCGCATCTCGGACAAAGGTGCATAGCTTTATATCCTTCGTATATGAGATTCTTATCGTAAAGATTTTTGAAAATCCACCAGATAGACTCGGTATAGTTCGCATCCATCGTTTTATAATCGCCCCCCATATCAACGAACCGACCGACCCGAGAGACAATTTTCTTCCAGTCGGCAGCATAACGAAGGACAGAAGTTTTAGCGGCTAAATTAAATTTCCCGACTCCTAGCTCTTCGATATCTTTCTTGGTTTTTAGTTGGAGCTCTCCCTCGATTAAGTTTTCAATGGGAAGACCGTGGCAGTCCCACCCCCACTTCCTATCAACGTGGTAACCCTTCATCGTCTTATAGCGCGGAATTATGTCTTTTATCGTGCCGGCTAAAATATGACCGTAATGGGGAAGACCCGTGGCAAAGGGCGGACCGTCATAAAACACAAACTCGCCGTGAGGCGATTCTTTCTCTAAAGATTTTTCAAAAATTTTATTGTCCTGCCAAAACTTAAGAGTTCTTTCTTCCCTCTCGTTAACCGACTCCCCCGCTATAACGGTCTTATTTGCCTGTTTGTTGTCTTTCTCCATGTAGTCCTTAGAGTACCATAAAATATGCGCCAAGCAACTCACCTACATGAATTATGATACTTATGAGCGCCAACGAAAACACAAAAGTCAGACTTTTATTCACGGCCGTAGGAGAAAATCTGACATTGAAAAAGTTGCGATAATTCCTTGCGACCACCAACGTTCATACTACACAAAAATCCCGCCTTCATGGCGGGACGTGGACAAGTCACTTATCTTCCGAAAAGAATTCCCGCAGATGGGTCATGACTTCATCGGCAACCTGATCAGGCGTCTTCGCTGGTCCAACGTAAACAATTCTACTATTGCAATTAGCCATGAAATCAAGGTAGGCATCCCGCACTCGGATGTAGAAATCCAAGGGCTTAACGTCAAAACGGCTCTTGGCTTCAACTCTACCTTGGTTAGCTCGCTCTCTAGAAATTGCTGGTTCCTGGTCAAGAAGAATATAGATATCCGGTTTCTTGATCCTCAACAGATTGTTAAGTCTAGAAAGAAGACTGGCCTGCTCCCTGTGCTCTCTGCCATGGATCTGGAAAGCGTTAGTAGAAGCTTCGTAGCGATCACACAAGACATCGGTACCGTCCTCAATGGCTGGAATGATGAGCTTACTTAGATGTTCAACCCGACTGGCGAGAAAAAGAAGAACATCAGCCACCACATGTATATCATGGTCCCTATTCTTTTGAAGAATGGCTCGAATTTCGTTTCCGACTTCAGTGCCACCAGGTTCAAAAGTAAAAACAAATTGGTGATCCGGCAACTCCACTGGTAGCCAAGCTCGAACGATCCTTAAAACCTCACCCTTTCCAGAGCCATCCATGCCTTCCAGCACAATGAATTTTCCCGGTTTTTCTCCCATCGTCCTACCGCCTTTCATAAGTTATAAACTCATAATCAAATTCGTTATTCGAGTCGGCATCATGAAATTCACGCGCGGCTTCTTTCCAGGCATTCTTATCGATTTTCGGGAAAAAAGTATCCCCGCCAAGAACTTCGGCATGAACCAAGGTCACATAAAGCCTATCGGCGATCTTTATCACCTTATCGAAAATCCGCCCGCCGCCGATTACAAAAACCTCATCGGAACGCAAAGAGTCTTCGGCCAACCGAATGGCAGACTCAAGCGAATTCTCGTCTATAGCGCCGGGAAAGTTTTTCCTCACGTCCCTGGTAACAACAATGTTAATCCGCTTCGGAAGCGCTCTCCCAATCGATTCAAAAGTTTTTCTCCCCATTATTACCACGTGTCCAGTGGTAATCCTCTTGAACCGCGCCATGTCAGCCGGCATACTATCCCAAGGAAGTTTCCCGTCCTTACCGATTACTCTGTTCTCATCCATCGCGACAACCAAAGATATCATCATACGGCTATTTCTCCTTTTATCACGGGATGCGGGTCGTACCCTTCAAGCGTAAAGTCTTCGAACCTAAAGTTGAAGATCGATTTAACGTTCGGGTTTATCTTAATGCGGGGCAACAGCCTTGGCGCGCGTGAAAGCTGTTCGCGAATCTGGTCGGAATGGTTGAGATAGATGTGAACGTCTCCGAAAGTATGCACAAACTCTCCCGGCAGAAGACCGGCCACCTGCGCCATCATCATGGTAAAGAGAGAGTAGGAAGCCAGATTAAACGGAACACCCAAGAAAACATCGGCAGAACGCTGATAAAGCTGGCAAGACAATCTCCCATTGATTACCATAAAATGAAAGAGCGCGTGACAAGGTGGCGGAGCGCTGTGGTGCGCGTGAACAAGGTCTTCAATCTCGCCGATGTTCCAGCCTGAAACGATAATACGCCTCGATGTTGGATCATTCCTTATAAGATCGAGAGCGAGTTGCACCTGATTAACACTGCGTCCGTCTTTCGTTTCCCAATTCACCCATTGCTTTCCGTATATGGGACCAAGCTCGCCGTACCGTTTGGCAAATTCATCATCAATCTTCACTCGTTCAACAAATTCCGAAAGGTTGGCCTTCCAAGCGTCACTGTATCTTGGATATTTGCCCTGCAGGTTATTAGCCTTGAGGTAACCTTCATACGCCCATTCATTCCAAATCCTGACACCGTTCTTAACCAAATACTGGATGTTTGTGTCCCCTCGCAGGAACCAGAGCAATTCATGGATGATCGCACGGAGAAACATCTTCTTGGTTGTGAGAAGCGGAAAGCCATCTGCCAGATTCACTCTCATCTGATAGCCAAAAATACTCCGAGTATCGATGCCAGTACGGTTAGCCTTAACGACCCCACGATCCGCGATATGTTGTAGTAAATCCAAATATTGTCTCATGGTTTCCTCCTTCGGCGACCTTCCGATTATATATCAAACTGCAAAAATTCCGTAACTAATAATACTACTTACTCACAAATTAAATAGTTGACCCGAAGACACTTTTAATTCAAAGTCCAACAAACCAAAATTTAGGCTTTATGGCCAATACAAAATGCTATATACTAGATACTAATTTCTATGGCGCTTTCGGACAAAAACATTTTAAGGCAGATGAGACTCGGGAATATTTTGATCGACCCGTTCCGCGAAGACAATCTCGCGACTTCGAGCTATGACGTTACGCTTGGAGAATATTATTTCAGAGAACAAAAAGCCGAAGATGAAATGCGCATCTACAATATCTATAGCAAAAAGCACACTGAAAGAGTCTGGGGGACAGAACCGTACCGCGCCAAAAGAGCCAAGGATGTTTTAAGGGATTATGAACTGGAAGGAATAAATGATGATGACCGAGTTATATTGATAGGCCCGGGAGAAACGATCTTAGCCCATACCGAAGAGTTTATCGGTGGGCTAAACACCATAACCACCATGATGAAAGCGAGATCTTCCATGGGGCGAAGTTTTATAGAGGTCTGCAAGTGCGCCGGATGGGGCGATGTGGGATATACCAACCGCTGGACAATGGAGATAACCAACAACTCCAATCACTATATGATTCCGCTTGTCATTGGACGCCGAATCGCCCAAATAATATTTTTCGAGGTCGGACCAATTCTAAAACACGATTATACAAAAACCGGCAAGTATCACACCACGAAAGATTTCGAAGCAACAAAAAAAGCCTGGGGGCCAAGCATGATGCTCCCGAGGCTTTACAAGGATAGAGATATTAAAAAATAGAACTTACTTTCTAAAAAGACTGAAAAAAGTTTCGTCTGTAACCTTAGCATCATCAATTATACCTTTAAGCAAAAAACGGTTAATTGTTTTCCCATGATGAATAGGAACAATCGTTCGCGCGCGAGTATTCAGATTTATTAAAACAAGGTGGCTGCCCTTCTGGCGGTCTTCAGCAAAACCAAGTTTTTTAAGGACGGCAATAACTTGTTTTGCCGTAAGTACGGGAAACTTTGGCATAAGTCATTTAGTAAGCAAAAGAAACTTGAACCTTCCCAAATAAAGACCCATTTTCCTCTGGAATTTCAGTCTTTTCCGCGGCTAAACTTTCAAGATAAAGCTCAATAGCCTCCTTGATATTAGCTTCGGCCTCTTCGTAGGTGTCACCTTGAGTATGGCATCCAGGCAAAGCAGGGACAAAAGCTGTGTACCTGCCGTCTGAATCTACATATACTACCGAGTAAGAATAACTTCTAGAGATTATCTTTTTCATAATTAAATTGTGCAATAAACATAACCGTCCAGCAAACTCAACTTATCATACGATATCTATTCCCATCGATCTAGCGGTACCGGAGATAGTTTTCATAGCGGCCGGAACGGAAGCGGCGGTAAGATCTTGGAGTTTCTTTTCAGCTATCTCCCTAACTTGATCCTTAGTAACCTTTCCCGCCTTTTTCTTGGGAGTCACTCCGGAGCCTTTCTCGACACCGGCAGTCTTCATGAGAAGATTAGAGGCCGGAGGAGTTTTTAATACGAAATCGAAACTTCTGTTGTCATAAACGGAAATCTCAACGGGGATAATATCCCCCATCATCTTGGCCGTCGCGGCATTGAACTTAGTTATGAACTCGCCGATGTTAACACCGGCCTGTCCAAGCGCCGGACCAACCGGAGGAGTAGGGGCCGCCTTTCCGGCCGGAATCTGAAGTTTTATTTTTTTTGTTACTTTTTTTTCTGCCATTGTATTTTAATTTAAACAAGTCGCTTCGCCATTAAACCTTAGACACTTGTAAAAAGTCAAGCTCAACCGGCGTCTCTCGGCCAAACATAGAAACCATAACCTTAACCTTCCCTCTTTCTTGATCGATCTCGGAAACCTTACCTTCAAAATCCTTAAAGGGCCCATCCGTCACCCTGACCAAATCACCGATGATAAGATCGATTTTGTGTTTCGGCGCATCGGCTCCCATTCTCTTAAAAAGCGCGTCAACCTCTTTTTCATCTAGGGGGACCGGCCTAACTCCCGCGCCAACAAAACCGGTAACCCTGGGAGTATTTCTGACAACATACCAAGAATCGTCAGTAACAATCATATCAACCAAGACATAGCCGGGGTAAATTTTCTCTTCTTCCATTACCCTCTTACCGCCCTTAACTTTAACCTTTTTTTCAGTAGGTAAAACGACACTGAAGATTCTATCCTCCATCCCAAGCGATTCGATGCGCTGTTTTAAATTTCTCAAAACGGCATTCTCATATCCCGCGTATGTATGTACTGCGTACCAGTGTCTTTCTTGTGGATCTTGTTTTGCCATATTTTTATATAAACACTAAATCAAAAGCGTCTTTAAGACATAAGCGAATAGACCGTCAAACAAAGACAAGTATGCCGCCGTCGCGAGAGATATAACGACGACTAGAACGGTAGAGTTAACAGCCTGGGCTTTAGTCGGCCAACTAACGTGTCCCAGCTCACTCTTGGTCTCATCTATATATGTTTTTATTGCCATATTTTAGATTCTACGCGCTAAATTTTATCTTTTAGAGTAACAGTAAAAGTATATACCAAAAAAGATTTAAATCTAGGTCTTCTACTAAAAACCGCCCTCTTCGGGTCGGATATGTATATACTACTCAAGCGTCCTTAAATGTCAACTCCCTGCTTGTATTCTCAAACCAGTACACAGGACCGACCTGTGCAATACTTCCTCTAGACTGACTTCTTAAACTTCAAAAAATCTTTTTCTTCCCAAGAGAAGCCAGCGGCGTTGTGATGTCCTCCGCCTCCATACCTTTCCGCAATCTTGGAAACATCCACAGACCCGTCCCCCCGAAGCCCGACCAAAATTTTATCGCCCCGACGCGACCAAACAATGGAAAATGGAGGCATCTTCTTACACAAGAAATTACCCAAATAAGACACGTACACGGGTGAATTCACTAAATAACATTTATAACCTTCAAACTCTATTATCTCGACATACTCCGCGATTTTCCGAATCTGATCCTCTCTTTTTTTTATCAAAATCCTCCCCTCTTCAACATACTTGTTTAATCCGACGTCAGTTTCAATCTCTTCAATCATTTGGTCCCAAACCTTAAAGTCCATCGGGTAAAGAGTTGTTATCTCCGACAGTTCATTGGTAAAAGGCAACTTAAATTGCCAGATATCGACGTCCTCAATATTATAAAAAAGACGCGGAGCTTTTTTGTCCGAAAAAAAATAGTTCCATGAAAGCGTGGCGCCAGAATGCTTTATGTCCATAATCCCTCCAGCCAATTTAACTGCCGGAATATTGCTTACATGGTGGTCTATAATAAAAAGGGACTTAACCTGCGGTAAAATCTCTTTCACGGTCTCCATCGGGTAGCTGTAATCGAGAGTATAAACATCCTTTCCATAAATCTCTTCGGGCGGCTTTGTGTTATTGTGGACAGGAATATATTCGGCAGTATCTCCAAACTTTTTCCAGGCCGAATAGGCGGCGGCAAACCCATCGGGACAATCGGCATGATACAAAACGGCAATACCTTTCACCCAGTCAGAATAGCATAAACCTTGCGATAAAGCGAAGTCTATAGCGAGCCAACAACGAACAAGACAAAAAACCAATATCTTACTATCTCCCACGGTCGTAGATTATAGTAAGACATTACAAAAACGAAAAAGCCCCACATCACGGGGCACATCTAACATCACTTCAGCCTAAATAGGAATGAACAGTCCTCCTCAAACTCTTCGTCGACATCGACAAGAGCTATCCTCTTATCGTCATCTTTATCCTTCTCGTCTTTGGCAAAAGAGAAAGCCGTCACCGCAAAGGAGATGGCGCTCAGACATGAAGGCCGCCTAAACAACGTTCCGAGGCAAACTACGCGAGAGGCGTAAAACGAGTCCGATCTTGGCTTCGTTTCATAAACGCTTACCGCCTCTTCCGGAGTAGTCCACTTCCACCCCATATATCGAGAAAGCAGGAAGATTACAACAATGGAAACAGAGGTACGACAACTAACCAAGACATAATTACCGACATCCGGACGTTTCGTCGTCCTTACGATCGCTCTGGACTGGAAATCTTCGCTAACGAAATCCGGCTTAAGTCTAGACGTGATCTCCTCACACGTCCTTGGCTTTATTTTAATGTTATCTCCAAGCCTAATGACTCTTTCCTTAACGTAGGCCTTGAGCAAACTTACCCCGAGGTCAACTCCTTTGGTCAGAAAATAGATCTTGATGAGATCCTTAACCTTCTCTTTGAAACCGGGGTCCTCTTCATCATCCCCCCTGCGAATACATCGGTGCAAAATGGGAAGAGCTAGAAACGCCAACCGAGAAAGTTTGAACATATTTCCGACCTCCTTTGGTTCACCGCAACTTCGGTGATGACAACCTTAGATAATCAAGGTGCAACAGTTAACTTGAGATTAACAACTGGTGGGAACAGAGTCAAACTTACATCCACCAGTTGAGAGCGAACTTCCAGTGAGGGGCGAGAGAACTTACTGAATTTAGAATCATGAGCGCCCCGCCGATAAGCGCTACATTCTTCCAGAAATTTATCTCGTTCATCATTCTAGCTTGAGGGTCATTATCCTTCCAGAACGCGTGCATCTTGAATGTGATACCGCTCAAGGCAACGACCAAAAATAGAACACCCCAAGAAACCAAAAGGCCTAAAACTATATATAGACCGGCGAGAAACATCATGACACCCGTGAGATAAACGGCAGTTTTCGGCATAGGGACACCCTTCGACGCCGCGTAATTAGCCAACATCTCGTTATTGCTAAAATGGTTTAAGCCAGATTTAATAAAAAACCCGCCGTACAAAATTCTGCCCAGTAAAAATAGATATGCTATAAATGTTTCCATAATTTTTGATGATTAAAGGCTAGATATTATCTTTTCGATCTCTTCGATAGGAAGCGCGCCGTCAAGAGGAATCTTCCGACCGCTTGAATCTATTATGACAGAATAAGGAGTACCGCGCGCGCCGGCGTCTGTCGCATCATCAACATCGGCCTCCACCTTTTTTGAATATTTACCGCTGTCCAAACAAGACTGTAACTTTTCAGCATCAAGTTTTACGAATAGAGCTATCTCACCAAGAGTGGCAGGGTCCAATCTATTGTTAGACGGCGTTACCTCCATAATTCTGTCCAAATACTTCCAGAAGGCGTTATTGCCACCCTGTTCATAGGCGCATTCCGTGGCTTCCGCCTCTTTCGTGGCCCTTGAATGAAGCGAATCTATAGGAAAATGCCTATAAACCCAGGCAACATTCCCGCTCTTTTCATATTTAGCCATAACTTTTAGCAGGGTGTTATGAAATGTTTTACAAAATGGGCACTCCGTATCGGCATATTCAACGATTTTAATCGGCGCGCTCAAATCACCTCTTATATGGTCCCCATCCACAACGCTACGCAGTGTTATCTCTTTTTCAATCTTCGGTATAAGTTGTGATCCCTCATCCGCTTGGGGAGAACCGCTTGTCTGTTGAGACACAACGATCGCCCCCGCGATGAAAAGCCCGGCTACAACTATCGCCATGGGGACTGTAAGTGTTGATTTATTATTTTCATCCATAATTTGCATTATACATGAGGGAGGCAAATTAAAAAAGGGCCCAGTATTGTCCAGCGCACAATTACATATACATACGCTTGACAATACATATCCACAGGCATACCATAATATGTATGATAAAACAGCAAACAAGGGTTACGACCAATATAGATACGCAACTACTGAAATTTGTAGACCAAATGGCAAAAAAACGAGAAGCTACAAGGAGAGAAATAATCGAAGAATCGATCGACAGGCTAAGACTGGATACTAATCGTCAGTCGATTATTGACGACTATAATGAGTTAGCAGACAATGAGAAACTTATGGGCGAATGGCTGGCCATCGCCAATAATCCCGACAACCTAAAATGGTAAAGAAATACGATATCGTGCTCATTAATCTAGACCCCTCAAAAGGCGCGGAGAAACGTGGCCTGCGACCATGCCTGATTTTACAAAATGATTTAGCCAACGCATCGAGACTACAGACAGTAACAGTAGCCCCTTTCACTAAACACATGCGAAACGCACCATCAATGCAAGCGGTCAAAGCAAGCAAAGATAACGGTATGACCATAGATTCTTCTCTAGATCTTTCCCAAATTCGCACGATAGACAAAGATCGCATTACTAAAATAATCGGCCGGCTTGAGGTTCAGTATTGGAGCGATACCAACGATAAAATCATAAACTTTCTAGACCTACGCAACGAGTACCTATACTAAATTAAAAAGGGCTCGCGCAAACGAGCCACAATAAACTACATAATTTCTGTTCAAACAAAGTACCGCTCGACGACCGCTATGGCCAACTCAATCGGTCCGCTATTATCGATGTAAACGTAGGAAATGGGCGACTTCAGAGATTTCTCTCTCCAATCCAAACACTCCTCTATCCTTCTGTCAGCAGATTCCGAAGTTTCGCCTCTCGCGATAAGTCGCCTCTTTAATTCTCTATGCTCCGGCGGCACAATAAAGAAGAATCGGGAAGAATCCGGAAACATCTTGTAGAGTATCTCCGCTGTACCAGGAGTAACGATGATTATCTGTCTCTTTTCTCCTGCCAGAACCTTCGCCAAACTCGCGCGAGAGGTTCCATACTGCTTATTGTGTATACCGACGTTCCAGGCGAAGAATCCTTTTTCGATGAGCATAGTACCTACGCAAACAATACCAAACCACGAGTTTTTGTGCAATACTATGGGTGTCCATAACCCGGACACATTATGACTAAAACATTTAATCTTGAAACGTACACGAACTTCCTCATTGCCAATGGTAATCGATATTC
>JACRKD010000013.1 GCA_016215345.1 Candidatus Vogelbacteria bacterium
CCATGTTCAACGCTTTTGACGCTTCGACACTGGAATATCGATTACCATTGGCAATGAGGAAGTTCGTGTACGTTTCAAGATTAAATGTTTTAGTCATAATGTGTCCGGGTTATGGACACCCATAGTATTGCACAAAAACTTGCACAAAAACTCGTGGTTTGGTATTGTTTGCGTAGGTACTATGGAAAATGAAGGTCAATTACACAATATTAGACACTCGCTAGCCCACCTATTGGCCATCGCAGTTCTTAAGCATGATCCGAAGGCCAAGCTTGGCATTGGACCGGTTATTGAGAATGGTTTTTATTATGACTTCTTACTGTCCCGCCCGCTCAAGGAAAGCGATCTCTCTGCCATTGAGAAAAACATGAAAAAGCTTATTGGTTCCAAACTTGATTTTACCGGTAGGGAGATCTCAAAAAAAGAGGGCGAAGAACTTTTTAAAGACCAGCCGTTCAAGCTGGAGCTTTTGGAGGAATTTTCAAAAGATAATTTAAAACTCACGGTTTACACAACCGGAACCTTTACCGACCTGTGCAGAGGCGGGCACGTTCAGAACACCAGTAAAATAAACGCGAACGGATTCAAATTAGAGAGGATCGCTGGGGCTTACTGGAAGAGTGATCAAGAGAGGAAGCAGCTAACACGCATTTATGGCTTGGCCTTTGAAACAAAAGACGAATTGGACGGCTTTTTACGCGCGGAGGAAGAGGCGGTGAAAAGAGATCACAAAAAATTGGGTCGCGAACTCGATCTATTCCTCATTGATGAAAAAGTTGGCAGGGGGCTTCCAATGTGGACTCCGCGAGGCACGGCAGTCAAGTTTGAGTTGGAAAAATTTACTCGAGAACTAGAAAGAAAATACGGGTACGAACACATTGCGACTCCATATTTGGGATCTGAAGAATTATACAGAACATCCGGTCACCTAGACCACTACTCTAGGAACATGTACGCGCCGATAGATATGGATGGGGATAAATTTTACTTAAGACCCATGGCCTGTCCGCATCATATTCGCATGTATCAACGCAAGCTATGGAGCTATAAAGAGCTTCCCGTACGATATGCCGAGATAGCAGACTATAATCGGTACGAAAAGTCGGGAGAACTAATGGGGATGATACGCGTGCGAAAATTTCAGTTAACTGATGGCCACATTTTCGTAACACCAGAGGGACTGAAAGAAGAATTCAAAAAAGTTTGCGATATGATCGTGGAGGGAATGGGGGGACTTGGCCTACTTGATATTGTTTCTTATCGTTTTTCTCTGCGAGACCCAAAAAATACGAAGAAATATTACCCGGACGACAATCTTTGGAATCACGCAGAGGGCCTAATGAAAGAAGCGCTTGATGAGCTTGAACTTCCGTACGTTACGGCTCTCGATGAGGCGGCTTTTTATGGACCTAAACTGGACGTTCAGGCGAAAAATGTGCACGGCAAAGAGGACACTCTGTTTACTGCGCAGATGGATTTCCTTCTGCCACAAAAGTTTGAAATGGAATATGTCGATGCAAACGGTGAGAAAAAACGTCCAGTTATGATACATCGTTCCACCATCGGGTGCCTCGAACGCGTCTTCGGTTTCCTTATAGAAAACTATGGTGGGGCTTTTCCGCTCTGGCTATCGCCGGTTCAAGTCGTTATAATCCCAATAAGTGAAAAGTTTATTAGTTATGGCAAAGAGGTACTGGATAAATTGCGCGGCGCTGGCATCCGTGGGGAACTGGACAGTCAAAACGAAACACTAGGCAAACGCTTAAGAAACAATAAGATGTTAAAGACACCATATATTGTTATTGTGGGTGAGCAAGAGGCAGTTTCTGGAAAATTAACCGCGGAAAGCAGGGACAGGGGTCAGCTTAAGGACATAACTCCGGAGCAGTTTATGAAGGATATTCTGGAAGAATCCAGGGCTAAAAAATAATATCCCCAACTTATCGACAGTTTCAACTTCTTGCAAAAGATTCTCTCTGATAAAGTTGAGCTATGCAAATTAGAATTCCGCCACAAAATATCGATGCTGAAAAAGCGCTTTTGGGCTCGATAATGCAGAAGCCCCAGGCAATGTTTGAAATTACGGACATTTTGTCTAAGGATGGTTTTTATTCTGAAAAACATGGGATCATCTACCAAGCCATGCTCGATTTATATCAGAACAATGAGCCGATCGATGCCGTTACTTTAACCTCAAAACTAAGAGCCAACAATAAGCTTGAATCGGTTGGCGGTGCCACTTACCTATCAGAACTTCTCGGCTTAGTCCCTTCGGCTTCCAATATAGAACACTACGCCAAACTCGTGCAGAAGACCTTTGTCTTGAGAGCGTTAATAGACGCCGCCGATCATATTGGCGCCCTTGGCTACAATGAAGATAAGGAGATAGACGAAATAATGGATCAAGCCGAAAAAAAAGTCCTAAGTATAGGTAGCGCCTCCCTCCGTAATAAGTTTGTTAATATCAAGGAGACCCTCGCCGGAGTTTGGGAGGGAATTGAGCGAATACACGCCGGAAATGGAGAAATTCGTGGCATAGAAACTGGGTTCCCAGAGCTTGATAGTAAATTGGCCGGACTTCAAAAATCTGATCTTATAATTCTCGCCGCCCGGCCTTCAATGGGGAAAACGACTTTGGCCATGGATATCGCCAGATATGCCGCAGTGAAAAAGGGTATCCCCGTGGGTATATTTTCCCTCGAAATGAGTTCTGATCAGTTGGTAAATAAAATGCTTGCGGCTGAATCCAATGTCGATTCATGGAAACTTCGCACAGGAAAATTAAAAACCGACGAGGAGTTCTCCCTCATAAGAGAGACGCTTGATAAACTTTCTCGGGCTCCTATTTATATAGACGACGAATCATCAAACAATATAATGAGGATGAGGTCCGTCGCGAGAAGACTTAAAAACGAAAATGGCCTTGGGCTCATTGTGGTAGATTATCTTCAGCTTATGGTTCCAAACAAAAATAGTGATTCACTGGTTCAACAGATTACTGAAATTTCAAGATCTCTAAAGGGCCTCGCCCGCGACTTGGAAGTTCCAGTGCTGGCACTTTCCCAATTGAACCGCGCAGTAGAATCTCGTGGCGGAGAACCGAGGCTATCGGATCTAAGAGATTCTGGAGCCATAGAACAAGATGCGGATGTCGTTATGTTCATTCACCGCGAGGACAAATACGATAAAGAATCGGCCAAACCGAATATTGCAAAAATAATAATCGCTAAGCACAGAAACGGCCCGATCGGAGAGACCGAACTTTATTTCGACCACAAGAGAGTTAGCTTCATGAACATCGAAAAAAATGAGTATAACCCGGTAGCCCAATTTGGCGACTTCTAGCCCATGACGTCTTCCACTATAGATAAACTAACCGAACTTTTTAACCGATTCCCCGGAATAGGGCAGAGGCAAGCGAAACGTTTTGTATATTTTCTTCTGTCCCAAAATGATTCCTTCGTTAAGGAACTTATCAATCTTGTGATTCAGGTTAAACAAGAGACAAAATATTGCGTAGTTTGTTTCCGTCTTTCAACCAAAATCACGGATAACGCCTGTGAAATTTGTTCTGATCACAAACGAGACAAAACTAAGTTAATGATTGTAGCCAAAGATATCGATTTAGAAAATGTTGAGAAGTCGGGAGTTTATGATGGATGTTATTTCATTCTTGGGAGCCTCCTACCGATTCTAGAAAAGAATCCGGAGGAAAAAATAAGACTTCGAGAATTAATTGAGCGAATTGAAAATTTATCCACGGGGAATCTGGCTGAAATTATAATCGCTCTTTCGGCCAATACCGAAGGAGACTATACCGCGGAATATTTGGGAAACTACATAGCCAGTATGGCCAAAGACAAACAGATAAAAGTCTCTCTCCTTGGTCGAGGACTTTCTACCGGTACCGAGCTCGAATATTCCGATAGTGATACTATCCGGAACGCGTTAAAAAATAGACAATAGCCATACAGAAACCGGGTTAATTATGAAGTAATAAAACTTATCTTGGCTTCTATTGTTTTTTTATACTACTGCATTAACCCGGTTTCTTAAAGAGCACAAAACAAGGTCGGATCTCGTTTTATAGACTGATATATTTAGGGAGTCTTTTATTTTATAGATTCGATTTTTACCGTAGAGAATCGCTGTCTATGGCCGGCTCGTCTTTTCTGCCTAGTTTTTGACTTATATTTTATGATGGTAACGGTTCTTTCTTTGCCTTCACTGACGAGAGTGGCGGTTACTTTTGCGCCCCTAATGAACGGATCGCCAACAGTGGTAGAAGAATCCCCGTCATCAACCAAAAGAACCTCGTTAAAGGTTATTTCTGCGCCTTTTTGGGGCCTTGTATCATCGGTATAGCCTGAAAGCTTCTCAACCTTGAGAACATCGCCCGGTTTGACAACATATTGCTTGCCCCCTGTTTGAATTACCGCAAATTCCATAGTCCTTTTATTCTACATATATTTAATATTTTTGCAACACAGCGCACAGAAAATCTAAAATAAGTAGTACCTACGCAAACAATACCAAACCACGAGTTTTTGTGCAATACTATGGGTGTCCATAACCCGGACACATTATGACTAAAACATTTAATCTTGAAACGTACACGAACTTCCTCATTGCCAATGGTAATCGATATTCC
>JACRKD010000002.1 GCA_016215345.1 Candidatus Vogelbacteria bacterium
CCTGGTTTCTCCTTCCCTCTGGCTTCATCTAGTTTGTTACCTCCCTAAATGCAGAGTTCCGTTCAGGGCTGGTGGCTAACCTTTGCCCTGTTCCGCCTTCGGCGGACTGGACTTCACAAGCTTCTCTCGGCACACTCATAATGATATTTCCCTTATCAGTTCAAATGCCTCGGCGAATTCTAAACCGACTTCGCAGCCTCTCTTTTGAGCTAAAACTTTAATAGTTTCTAATGACCGCGGATGCGGCCAACTTCTAATTTCACTTTGATAAGCCTGCATCGCTTTGATTTTTACATCTATAACTTTTGAGATATCAACATAAACATTTGGACTGAAATAATTTGGATAATTCCATTCTGTGGAAGATAGAACCTCAAATGCGAATATGCTATTTACTGTACTTCCTTTTAGAGGGCGACAAGCCGTTAAGACGGCATTAAAAGTTATGCGATGATCCACATTCAAGTCGTTCCTGTAATGCGTGTAAACAATATCTGGATGTATTTCGCATTTAACTTTCTCAATTTGTTTGATTATTTTCAACAAAGGGATAGAGCCCAAACATTGATCTTTAAACCCAAAATAAAATGTTTTACTTATCCCCAAAATCCCGGCCGATTTCTCAAATTCCTCACTTCTAATTCTTTTCTCCCTAAACTTATATCCTTTCCTGGAAGAAACCCCGTCGGCCAAAGCAATTAAAAATACTTTATCCCCTTGCCTAATATGTTTGACGATAGCGCCACCACAACCTAAAACCTCATCATCAGGGTGAGCAACAATAACTAGCACTGTTTTTTTATCTCGCATTGGTCATCTCTATCATCATAATCCATTTTTCATTAATAAAATACTGCTGCTTTTTAAAATGATTATTTATGGATTTTTCCACAGCGCCATGTTTATCTGGGGAATAAAAGGTTGAACTTGTCCAATAAGTCATGATTTGACTGAGGGAATCCCATTTTATTCTGTTGACAACCGTTCGGATGGCCACCTTTTGAAAATTAACCGCTGCCCAGGGAATAACTTTATCAGGCATGAACCGATCGCTGCTAAAAGCCACATATTCGGGGATAATCACCCCGCTCTGTTTTAAAATGCTAAATAAAGGTCCGTTGTTTGGGCCAAAAGGGCCAACCACAACCATTGATCCTCCAGGCATTAAATACCGTTTCAAGGTTTCAAGCACTTGCTCAACATTAGTACTATAATACAAACCATAGGCACAAAATATAAGGTCGAAATAAGGGGACTTTATTCCCTGGTCGGCTATGGCCTCCTCAATCCTGTCCATATCCGATTCGATCAGCACCACTTTACTCAACTCTCTCTCATCGAGTTTAGATGCTATTTTATCCAACGCTTCCCGAGAAATATCCAGAGCCACAATCTGTCCATTATTGCCTACATGCTTAATAAATGAAAACGTCTGCGCTCCAGTCCCGCAACAAAGCTCCAGCACATGGCTCCCATTCTCAATCTTAAGCCCATCAAAAATCCATTGCGAAAGATCAAGCTCTTGAGCAGCAACATTTTCAACTATTCTTTTCTCAAGAGATTGCGTATCACGTGCTTTTAGTTGCACATTACTAACTTTTTTCATTTGTCTCCCCAGCTTTGTCCTTATAAATTCTTAGTATGTATTTTCTCCCTCTATATTTAAAAAAACCAGGGTACCGCACATTATCAACAACCCTCAATAAATTAAATTGATTAATTAATGGCTTATTTATGTCCAGCTCACTATCTCCCGGTTTTCTCCTACGGTAAAAACTCTGTGGGCCTTTCTGCCTGCGTGGTTTGAGCCGCCCATAATTCCTCATAAACTTTAATATCAAGCTGATTGTTTTCTCCCCTTGTTTATTCCTCAATTCATCAATTAATTCATGCCCGACGAACATCATCCTATCCCGGAAATAGATATCTCCGCTGTCCGCTCTTTCCGTAGCCTCAAAAAGCGTTATCGGGATGTCATTTTTCCCTTCAAGTATTTGCCAAGTCAAGGGGGACCAGCCCTTGCCTTTTGGCAAAGCACTTTCATGCACAACTAAATTATGCTCATTTTTCCTTAAAATGTTTTTTGGAACCAATTTTTCATAACTCAAAATAACCAGCATGTCTCCCCTAGTCACTCTATTATGATCAAAAACAATTATTACTTTATGGTTTCTAAGCAATAAACCAGCCAATTTTCTAGCATACGGAATAATCCAACTTTTTCTGTTAACAAGAATTGATATCCTCATACTTTAGCCCTTAAACAAATCTCATAATTTCTTAATATTTCGGCATCCTTCACAAAATCGATTAAATTTTCATTTGAATCTTTAAGGGTTTCAATCGTAATCATGCCATCCCTTGGCAAAAACGATAAGATGCTTCCAAAATCAAAGTTCCCAGCATCTATATGATAATGTTGATCAAAGACAGAACTAGTATCTCCATCAGCTAGATGGTACATGTGCGGTTTAAGCCCGGAAAAGTCCTTTAAAAATTCCTGAAAACTTACCTTATAAGCATTCGCTGAATATATAGCGTGACTTATATCCAGACAAAATCCGACTTTCACTTCCTGCATAATAAACCTAATCTCTTCAGGAGTAGTTCCATTACACAATAGACCATTATCTAAAGAGTGGTATGGCTTGTTTTCAATCAAAAGCCTCTCATCATAAAATAATTTAAGTTGCCTGACCGTTTCTCTTACATCTCCCGCAGTCCCAGCATGAACAATTATCTTTTTTGCATCTATGGCATCAGCAAATTTTTGTGTTTCAAAAAACAACTCTTTGTTTTTATCACGGCATTCACTTTTTGCCAAGTTCATCCCGGCTCTAGAGTGCGGAGCATGAATAATAAAAGGTATTTTTAACCCTTTCCATATTTCATTATATTTATCGAAAGAACCCGGAACAATAAAAAGCTCAATATAATCATAAACACCGACCTCAAAAAGCCTTACTACTTCTCCTATATAACAATCATTTATAGACCAAAGTTTAAGTCCAAACTTATACATCAGGTCAACCTCTTAAACCCGCTATGGCAGACAGGTCCATTTAAATATTTTTCAGAATCGCCTTCTTCAACAGCTTTTGCGATAAAAACAAAAGCTTCATCCGTCGCACGCAAATAAGCATCGACATGTTCTTGCTTATGAGCATAGGAAGCATAATACCCAGTTGAAGCTAAAAATCCCCTTTCCAGCATTAACTGAGTATAAAGGGTTTTAAGAACCAATGGCTTGGCATATTGGAATTCAAAATGGGCCAGCGGCGGGATACCCGAAACCTCTATTTTCAGCCCAGAGCTGTCAGCCGCCTTTTGCCAGCCAGCCTTTATTTTATTTCCCACAGTAATTAAGTGTTGGGGTACGTTTTGGACCTTTATTTTCTGGATACAGGCCAAAGCGGCTGCTAATCCAACCCGCTCCGTCCAATAAGTGCTGCTAATAAAACTTTCTTGCGCGCTTTGCATGACAGATTTTTTACCTATAATCGCCGCCATAGGAAAACCGTTACTAATTGCTTTCCCAAAAACAGCCATATCAGGTTCCATTTTATAGATAAGATGTGCCCCACCAACATTCATTCTCCAACCCGAGGTGATTTCATCCAAGACAAGAACGATCCCCTCTCTTTCTGCTGTTTGTCTTATAGTTTCAATAAAGTCTTTTTCCGGTTCGAAGTTTCTAATTGTTTCAACAACAATTGCGCCTATTTTCCCTTTATGCTTGCGAACATATTTTAAAAATTGTTTTGTATCATTATAGTTAAACGGGAAGGCAGTTCCCTTTAGAGATCTAGGCACGCCCAGGGGGTTTAAACCGGGCAAAAAATGACCATCCAGCGCTCGATCATCAGCCAAATTGGCCGAGAGATA
The DNA here is from genome assembly GCA_016215345.1 of Candidatus Vogelbacteria bacterium. Classification (GTDB taxonomy): domain Bacteria; phylum Patescibacteriota; class Minisyncoccia; order Phycocordibacterales; family UBA12445; genus JACRKD01. Next base: position 3,886 of record JACRKD010000002.1, read on the forward strand.
CCAATCATGCCAGCCATGATAACCACAAAAGAGCACAATATCCTTTTTAGTTTTTGCCCTGGCTATCCTGACTGCGATGGCCATGGCTTCCCCGCCGGTACGCGCATACCTGACCATTTGAGCCCAAGGATGAAGCTCAATCAGCAATTCAGTCAGTTCAACTTCTTCGGGACAGTTCAAAGTCGTCATCGAGCCCTTATCAATTACCAGTTTGACTGCTGCGTTCACATCCGGATCAGCGTAACCAAGGATACAAGCACCAATACCCATATAACTCATATCAACATATTTATTGCCATCCAAATCCCAAACTTCGCAACCTTTAGCTTTTTCATAATAGGCTGGCCAAAGCTCGGGCAAGAACATTTCCGGTCGCTTTGACAAAAGCTGGGTTCCTCCGGGTATTATTTTTTTCGCTTTTTTATATAAATCTTGTGATTTACCCATTGGCAATCACTCTGTCTTCCCGCAAAGACTTGGCATAGCCTTCGTTCCGGTTCATGCCGCTATTAATTTTTATCAAATCAGAGTTCTTGGCTAACAAATCAAGCACATCACTCATAAAAAATATATCTTTTTTTGGGGGCATCGACTTAAAGATTTTTGAGATAAAGTCATAATCCCTCTTAGTATCAACCGTCCATCTCAGGTGAGAAAGATTTCTTCCTACATGTTTTACATTAAAAATCCTGAATAGCTCCGGATGCTTAGTAATGTATACAGTAACATGTTCTCTTTCCGAGGCTAATTGAGCTTCCTTCCATGCCTTTTCCAAGGCTTCAAAACTAAAAACTTCGGTATCCAGGCCGTCGGGAAATGAAGGACGGATCGTATTACTCACATAATTATAGCCGCCCTCAAGATACTTAGCGATAACCAGATCCATTACCTCGGGGTCTAAGATTGGACAATCAGGTGTTACGCGGACGATGGTTTTTACACCATAAGCAACCGCCGCTTGATAAAATCGATCGAGCACATCGTTTTCACTGCCCCGGTAGCAATTTAAATTCTTCTCCTTGGCAACCCTGACAATCGCATCATCACGCTCATTTGTAGTCGTAGCAATTATGATATCATCCACATATTTGGACGCTTTTACCCTTTTGACAAGGTGACCGAGGAGGGTTTCTCCGCCAAGAGTCATTAGCGTTTTCCCCGGCAGCCGGGTAGAACCCAACCGTGCCTGTATTATAGCGACAATTCGTTTACGTTTTGTCATAGGTTAAATTGCAATAAACCTTTCTTCCTTCGCAGATTTCATTATTGTAAAAATAATCTCCTGGACCCGCTTTGCTTCTTTGAGTCCCACCAATGGCTCTGCGCCAGTTTGGATACAATTGAAAAAATGCTTAACTTCATCTAAGTACATTTCATTAACATTGGCGTTCAAGCCGCGATAATAAACCTGGTATTCCTTATCTTTTAAACTATATTGTTTAAGCTCGTTGGCATTGATATCCCACAAAAGCATCCCCTTGTCACCAACAATTTCGCAGCTGCGCCGGTAATTACTCTGAAGATAATCGAAATGAATTTGCGCATACGCCCCTGTCTTAAACCGCATGATAATTTCCGCGTAATCTTCGGTATTTATCTTAAGGCCGCTAACTTTGCCGCAAACCGCAAAAACCTCCTTAACTTCCCCCAAAAAGTGTAGCGCATAATCGATGTCATGGCTGGCATCCAGTATAATCCCGCCGCCTAATTCCCGCCTGGCCCCATACCCCTGGCTATAGTCTTCTTGGGGACGCCAATACGGCAAATAATAGCCCATTGAAGCTTTTAGGAAAAGCACTCGGCCGATTATCCCATTATCGATTATGCCTTTTATCTTTCTTAAAATTGGAGAAAATCTTTGGTTATATCCCACCATGACAACCCGTTTCTTCTGAGCGGCCAAATCAATAAGTTTATCCAGGCCTGCAAGATCATCAGCTAAAGGTTTTTCTATAAAACAATGCATGCCATGCTCGAGCATTTGTAAGGCCTGACTGACATGAAAACTGGGCGGGGTGCAAATAAAGGCCGCTTCATATTTTTCTGTTGCCAGCACCTCATCGATCTTATTAATTAATTTGATCGGCAGATCTTGCCCAAAATCTTTAATTTTTTCGTTATCAACGTCAAAAACCGAAATTTCCCCGGCATTGATTGCCAACAAATTCTTAATGTGTCGTTTACCAACCGAGCCGCAACCTAAGACTAATATTTTCATATTGAGTTTTATCATTTTTTAATGCTTCACCTTATTCCAAGCTTTTAATTCTTTAATCATCCTCTCCTGTTGATAAAACAATTCTTCATCTGAAAACTTTGTAAAATTAACCCTGATTTTCTCACCCTGCTCGCCCAAATCCAGCACATAGGCCTCTTCGTCTTTAATTTGACCTTGCTGCAAGGCCAGGGAATATAATTCTGTCCCGGGATAAGGCGTTATAAAAAAAATAACTTCTGGAGTTAAATCTAATTCTTTGCAAAAATCAATTGTCTCTTGGATGGTTTCCTTGGTTTCCCCGGGATAACCAATCATAAAAGAACAATCCGCCCAGCCAAGATGTTTTTTGGTCAGGCGAATGGCATTTTTAGCCTGTTCAACCGTGACTTGTTTCTTAATTAAATCCAACATTTGCTGGCTCCCTGATTCGATGCCATAACCAATTAAAACGCAGCCCGCCTCCGCCATGGCCGTGATTAAATCTTCTGTCATAAGATTCACCCGGCCGGCACAACCCCAGGTGATCCTTTGCCCAATTTCCTGGCTAAAGTCTTTTATTAATCGACAAAAATCGTAAACAAAGTCTTTTTCCATCACAAATTCATCATCAATAAAATGATAATAGGGAATTTTATATCTCTCATAAAGTATTCTTATCTCCGCTATTATGTTGGCCGGCGAGCGATGCCGATATTTTTGTCCCATGAAGTCATGGTAGCAGTAAATACAGCGATAGGGGCAGCCCCTGGTGGCAAATAAATTGATCGAGAGCGGGGCGGCCTCATCGGTGGCGCCATCAATCCATTTGTTCCTATTTGGCGCACCAACCGGATTTTTTAGATACGTCGCCACTGGAAACATGTCCCAAGCCGGGAACGGGATCGAATCTAAATCTTTAATCGGCGGTCGATTTCCATTCGAAAACACTTGCCCATCAGCTTCTTTAAACCAAATTCCCTTAACGTTTTTTAAACTATCATCTGTTTCCAAGGCAGCTATGATTTCTCCGATTGTAATTTCGCCTTCTCCGATACAAACTATATCGGCTTCAGTTTTACTAAGTATAATCTGCGGGATAGATGTTCCAACACTTCCGCCAACAATAACTTTTTTATTGGGATGATATTTTTTTATAAGCATAATTAACCATTTAATATATTTATAGGTGGTTACAATGCCCCCGATGCCAACAACATCAAAAGCCGCGGTTTTAATTTTTGCTTCAACTTCTTCTCTATTAAATCGATATCCATTAATATCCAATACTTCCACCGCATGTTCTTTTTCAAGCAAGATCGAAGCAATATAGCCCAAGCCTAGAGGCAGAACATTGGGCTTTGACCATTCTCGAATCGGCGGATTAATCAATAATACTTTCAATTAAGCGCTTCTTTGACTGCCTTGATAACCCTAGTAATTCTTGGCTTTGCCATCTTGGGATAAAGCGGGATAGTTATAGCTTGAGCATAGTATTCTTCTGCGTTAGGACAATCTCCGGCCTTATAGCCCATCCTTTGGTAATATGGCTGTAAATAAACCGGGATATAATGAACATTTACAATCAGGCCGGCCGCCCGAAGCTTGTTATAAAAGTTCTTGCGTTTTTTAACCAGGATCACATATAAATGATAAGCAGATTTTGCTGATTGACTTTCCTTGAGAAAATCAATCCCCTCAATATCGAGGAAAGCTCGATTATATACTTGCGCAATTTCTCGCCTTCTAGCAACAAACTTATCTATCTTTTGCAACTGGCTGATCCCCAAGGCAGATTGAATATCCGTGAGCCGATAATTATGCCCCAAATAATGCATTTCATAATACCAATCTTCATTTTGCTTCTTCATATATTTTGGATCTCTCGTTATTCCATGCGAACGAAAAAAGATTAGTTTCTCGCGCAGAGCTTCGTTGTTGGTCAGGACCATGCCACCCTCACCGGTCGTAATATGCTTAACCGGGTGAAAACTTAAAATTGCCATATCAGAATATTGACACGCCCCGATTTTTTCCCCTTGGTACTCTGCGCCTAAAGCATGGGCCGCATCTTCAATCACCGTCAAGTTATGTTTTTTTGCAAGATTGTAAATTGATTCCAGATCACAGGGATTGCCGGTAAAATGGACAGGAATGATCGCCTTTGTTTTTGGGGATATTTTTTTTTCAATTTCAGAAGGATCGATATTTATAGTCGCGGGATCCACATCTGCAAAGACCGGCCGGCCGCCGCAATAAAGCACACAATTGGCGGAAGCCACAAAAGTGATAGGAGACGTAACAACTTCATCCCCAACAGAAATCCCGGCAGCAAGACAAGCAATGTGTAGAGCCGAAGTGCCACTATTTACCGCAATCGCGTACTTAGCTCCGCAATATTGGGCAACTTGTTTTTCAAACTCCGCAACAATTGGTCCTTGGGTTAAATTTGATGATTTTAAAGCCGCAACAACCGCGGCAAGGTCATCATCTTCTATCCACTGGGTTGCATAAGGAATGCGTTTCAAGACTTGGCTCCTTGCAATTGGGCATTAAGGTTCATATAATCATTTTTGAACCAATTAACAAACAACTCAAGCCCTTGCTTAATATCGGTTTTAGGCTGATACCCTAATTCTTTTTTGGCAGAATCTATATCAGCCCAAGTCTCAGGGATGTCACCTGGCTGGATTGGCAACATTTGCTTAATCGCCTGCCGGCCAAGATATTTTTCCAGGTAGGCAATAAAATCCTCAAGACTGACAGTTCTATCATTGCCCAAATTGAATATCTCACATTGGCCGCTATATTCTAATGCCGCAAGCACTCCACCGACAATATCATTTACGTAAGTAAAATCTCTTTTCATGTTACCATGATTATAAACCTTAATCGGCTTGTCAGCCAGGATGGCCCGGGTAAAAGCAAAATAGGCCATATCAGGCCGCCCCCAAGGTCCGTAAACAGTAAAAAACCTTAAGCCAATCGCATTAATTCCATAAAGATGTTTATAAACATGGGCAACTAGTTCATTGGATTTTTTGGTTGCCGCATAAAGTGAAACTGGAGCATCAACGGTATCGATCTCGGAAAACGGCAACTTCTTATTACCTCCATAAACTGATGAAGATGAGGCATAAACAAACTGTTTGACCCCATAGTGTCTAGTACACTCGATCACATTAAGGAATCCTTCGTTATTTGCTTTTTGGTACGCAAAAGGATTTTGGATCGAATATCTCACCCCCGGCTGTGCCGCCAGATGGCAGATTTTATCAATTTTTCGATGTTTAAATATCTGCGCCAGCCCTTCAAGATCACAAATATCAACTTGAGAGAAATCGTAACCGGAAAATCCCTTTAAAATGTTATTGCGATCAATCTTTAGCTTCACCTCATAATAATCACTTAAGCTATCAATCCCAACAACAGAAAAGCCCTGTTCCAATAATTGCTTGACAACATGAAAGCCGATAAAACCAGCAGAACCGGTGACAAGTATGCCCATCAGCTTTTTAACATCCCTATGGCGCCGCGCACTAAACTTATCAACTTTCGATATGATGAAAGAAGCTTAATCTGCTTAAAGATTATTCGCGGCCGGAAATAAAACCGCCGGTAGGCTCTGCCCACATATTGATTGGTTTCGTCACGATCAAGCTCTGTTTCTATAAGTTCGATTGTTTCATATTTTTTGTCCGGACCTAAAGTATATTCTGCCCAATAATCCTTCATGCCTCGCTCGCGGTAGTAATCATAGATCTCGGTGCCGGTAATTGGGGTCAAGACCGTGAATTGCGCATAATCAAGCGGGAGATCAAGTGAAAACCGAATCGTATCCTCAATCGTTTTCCGCGTTTCCCCAGGAAAACCAAGCATGAAATAACCCATCATATCAATGCCAATCGATTTTGTATATTTTAGGATACGCCGAACCTGCTCAAGGGTAATCCCCTTTTTCATGCGTTTGAGTATTTCAGGATTACTGGATTCAATACCATAAAAGATAGTATGGCAACCGGCGCTTTTTAAGGCATCCAACATTTTTTCATTCACCGAATCCACTCGACTGCGAATTGTCCATCTAAGATTTAACTTTTCTTCTTGGATTAACCTGCAGATTTCAATTAAACGATTCCGATCAGCCGTAAAAGTAGAATCATACATATCAAACTCGCGGATGCCGAATTTTTCATAGTTGTATTTCATTTCAGCCACAAGACTTCTGGCGCTCCGGCCGCGATAGGGCGTCCTTTTTTGGTCACAAAATGCGCAACGGTAGGGACAGCCGCGGGAAGAGAGCATCACGGTAAAATTCCTTTTTCTCGTCAGGAACTCGGCATAAAGCTCATTTTTGAGAAGATGCCGGGCCGGGTAAGGGATAGTATCAAGATCACGCACCATCTGAAGTTCTTTATTTATTAACACTTGACCGTTACGCCGATAGGCAAAAGCCTTAATCTGCTCATAATCTTGATTGCGCCTTTCAAAAGCGCGAATAAATTCAGGCAGAGGAATTTCCGCCTCTCCCAAAATCATGTAATCGATTTCTTTATGAGTCATGATTTCGGCTGGATAAAGAGCAGTATGGGCTCCGCCGATCAGAACTGGCAGCCCGGTATCTTGTTTTAATTTCTTGATCCACCTTAGTACGGGCTGAAAGCTGTGGGTCGTCACGGTAAAACCTAATAAATCCGGAGCAAACTCAGCCAGTCGCCGTAAGATCTGCTCATAGCGGAGCCTTTCGGCATCGACATCTAAAATTTGTACTGCTACTCCCTCTTTTTCCAGGATTGACGCAACCGCAATTAGGCTCAACGGCGTGATAATCCCCATGTTTTCGTCCCTAAATTTTAAATCACTAAAATTTGGGTTTAACTCATTTGTTGTGTAAACCAAACTAATTTTCACGACCCGCCCTCCGATCAGGTTTTTATCCCAACCCCAAAATACCTTATGCCTGTTTCCTTCATAACCTTTGGGTCAAAAATGTTACGCCCATCAATAATTAACGGCCTGCGCATTAAGGCTTTGATCCTTTCAAAATCAATCTCGCGAAACTCGTTCCATTCTGTCACCACTAGGGCGGCATCAGCGCCTTTAGCCGCCCCATAGGGATCGCGGCAAAAAGTGACTTTGGGAAAGACTCGCCTTGCCTTACCGTTGATCATGGGGTCATACGCCCTGACCCTGACCCCTTTTTTGATTAGCGAATCTATAACATGGAGTGATGGCGCATCACGCAGATCGTTGGTTTGCGGCTTAAATGATAACCCCCAGATCCCAACGGTTTTCCCCGCCGGATCGCCTAAGAGCTCGATCACCTTTTTGGCAAATCTTTCTTTTTGGTAATCATTGACATCTTGGACGCTCTTAAGCAGTTTTGGCTCATAGCCCTTCTTTTTCGCCAGGTAGGTAAGAGCCATAATATCTTTCGGCAGGCAGGAGCCGCCGTAACCGATGCCGGCCCTCAAATATTCATGGCCGATGCGGGTGTCATAGCCCATGCCTTCAGCCACATTACCGACATCAGCTCCGACTTTCTCGCAAATATTGGCCAGTTCATTGATCAATGATATCCTGGCCGCCAGAAATATATTTGAAGCATATTTAACCATTTCGGCGCTACGACGATCCATGTAAACAATGCGGGCATTGAGTGGACGATAGATCTCGGCCATGAGACTGCAGGCTTTTTTGCTGCCTGCGCCAACTACGATTCGATCAGGATGAAGGAAATCGGCGACTGCTTTACCTTCCCGCAGAAATTCCGGATTGGAAATAACTTCAACCTTCTTAGAGCTGACGCCGTTTTTAATCAGGATACACTCAACTTTTTCCGCCGTACCTACCGGTACCGTGCTTTTTACAGCGATTACCCGGAATTTTTTATGATTTGCCTTTTTGATCCAGACAGCCAACTGCCGGCTGGCATTTTCGAGATAAGAGAGATCGGCGCTTCCGTCAGCTTTAGGCGGGGTTCCAACTGCGATAAATATAATCTCTGCAGAAATTATTCCAACTGATATCTTGTTAGTGAAAGACAGCCTTTTGCCTCGGAGGTTTTTCGTCACCAATTCCTTTAAACCAAGCTCATAAAAATCAACCTGCCCTTTTTTTAGAGCGGCAATCTTTTTCAGTTCCTTATCAACACAGACGACAGTATTGCCAAAATCAGCCAAGCAAACTCCGGTCACCAGACCAACATAACCGGAACCGATAACACAAACTTTCATGTCACTTCCTTTTGGCAGATGATTTGGGACAAAAAAACATAAAATAAAGTGTAACAATTATCGCAGAATTTGTCAAGACACTATGGATATTTGTCAAAATTGGTCACTTCTGACGAAAAGGAACAGGTATGAATTCCAGGACAAAAGCCAAAAAGATGCCAAGAAAACCTCCTAAGACCGCACCCAGCATAACTTCCTGTCGGATCTTTGGACTAAAACGAGCCTTAGAAGGAACCGCAGGATCAATAACTTGAAAATTAATATTTAACCCCCGTTTGTTTAAAAATTTACCTAGTTCCGTCATATAAATGTTAGCAATTTCCGCAGCCTGCTCCGGCTGATTCCAAACGGCCGAAATAAGAAATAAACCATTAGCAAATGATGAACTGATAGCCTCCTGCAAAATCTCTGCTGCAATTTTATTTTTTTTGTCATCATTTAAACTTAAGTTAATCTGATTGGAAAAGTATTTATTTATGTCGATGTTGGCAACAACCTGTTGGGCCAGAACATTGCTTCCTAAAATAGGAGGTAGCTTTTCCAATCCCCCTCCACCACCGGCTCCTCCCAAAAAAGGGACGAAAGCCAAAGTTGCAGCTAAACCGCCACCCCCACTGTCAACCAACATAATTGAGTTTGTTGCTTTATATAGACTTGGCTGTTTTATAGCATGAATAAAAGCTACCAATGACATGATGATTATGAGCCCAATAATAATTTGCTTACGCTTAACTAAAATTTGCCAATAGTCTAAGAAGTTAATCTCATCTTCCATAAATTCTCCTACTTTTTAATATACGTCGCAATCACTGCAAAAGCCAATGTTGCTTCATAAAACCAGTGGGTAAAATCTTTAATGGCCAGCCAGAAATCCAGCCGTTCAAAACTCTTAGGCA
>JACRKD010000001.1 GCA_016215345.1 Candidatus Vogelbacteria bacterium
ATGAGCTCACGTACACGTTGCCTCATTCGCGGAAAAAAGAAGGGATGATTTTGAAAATGGATACGGAACAGCAGGAATTATTCGATGTTATCCACAGAAAGTCGTGAAAGTCGCGGGTGCTGCATTGCGGAAGTCAGGAAAAAATGTAATCAACCTCTGTCTTACTATAACCTACGATCGTGGGTTTTAGTAAGACATTATAAAAAAGCCTACATCTGTCGTGGTAGGCCTTACGTTTTGTTTTTCCGTCCTTCATTAAAAATTTCCCCTTTTCTCAAAAAGTACGCGAGCAACACAACCAAAAGACAAATGGGAGTAATAGTGGCGACAAATTGCAAAATGATATCTAACATATCCGAACACCTCCTCTAAGACAACAGTACCACCGGCCGTCATACTAAATCAAGATTGGTCATTTTTGTGGTGTTTTTTAAATTTGTACACTATAATTGTGAATGCACACCGATTTATAAGTATATGTTTGAATTTCTCAAAAGACAACCGATAAAGAAAGAGGCGACTCCGGACGCGGAACTATCTGAAGATTCATGGGAACTTAAGCCGAAACTGGCGGAAGAGATAGACGAACTCAAGGCTAAGCTCAATGATAAATACAGGAACTCATTCGAGCTGTTTAATAATATTGAGCGCGCAAGACTAAAATTAGCCGAACCATGGGTGCCTGTTTCCCGTCTACAGCGAGAAAAAAGAATCCTCTTGAAGGCATTGGAATATCAAGAAAAAGAATCGACCTTATTAGAGCATATTTCAAAAAAAGCTAAAGATTTTATATATAAATACCCAGAGACTCTTCTGCCGGTGGCTATTGTCGCCGGCCTAAGTATCGGCGAGCTGGCGCTTGCGATAAAAACCCATCTCAAAAACGCCGTTCCAGTTGAAGCCTTAACCGCAAAAGATCTGGACAGTTTTGAAAATATAAAATATTTAGGTGGCATTAAAGACCCAAAAGAAAGAGCCGTTCTTCTGCAAATAGACCACGACATCCAATTCGGTGAATTTGACGGCTATGTCATAAACAGTAAAACAGTTGAGATGATAGTTCGGTACACCCTGCCGAAAGGATTTGCTGGGAATCTTTCCAAAATAGATTATCGAGATGAGATTATCTCCACACCAGAAAGATATGGTATATCAGGTAATCAAGGAGCGCGCGCCACAATAGAACTCGGCTCCGTGGAGGTAAGTAAGGGTAGCACAATTCCCGTTAGTATCATCTTCGCCGTGGATGATCTATTAACGCATGAGATCGGCCATCTTAATTGGACAGGCAACAAATTCTTAACCACCGAAGAGAAACAAGAACTTCTAACCAAAATAGTAGAAAGGGTGAGGTCAACAGGCAGATACAAAAGCAGTTACGTGGAAAAAATAAACAATGATAACAAGCGCGAAGAACTTGACCTCAAGGTAACTGAATATTTTGCCGAGATAGCTTCGGCCTACTTTTCTCCAACCCAACATTATCTCCTGCCAACCGAGGACGCCGCCATTATCGATGAACTGATCGCCAAAACCGATCCAAACTTTGACATTAAAAAAGCAAGAAAGAGACGAACCAAAATAATTTTAATGGCGCTCAAAAAAGATTCTGAACAAAAAATCGCGATCGCAGAATCACAGATCGACATTTAGACATAAAATTATTCAAAAGAAATGAGTAAGGCAATAGTTATTTTTAAGAACGACTTAACACTGCAATGTTTTTTGTACCATGCAAACAATATACTAGACTATGACTTTTTTGATGACACGAAGAAGGAAGGAATCCAAGAGATTATTGATAAAGTTTTAAGGGAAAAGGATGGAGCCCTAAACCTAAAAGTCATATTCCCGGGGGACAATGGATACATTCCCCATGGCACGATACTAATCAAACCTTCCGACGAAAGATACATAGATGCCTTGGTCGAAGAGTTAACCGCGCGTGGAATAATAGCCCATCTAATACCCGCAGAGACTGTCCCCGTAATGAAATCGGTGGAGCGAAGCGGTATCAGCGTGGCGGACCGAAAAAAAATAATTGGAAATATCATCAACTTCGACGGAAAAACCGCCGAAGAATTCAACAAATTTATAAAAGAAATCCGGGGAGACATAGAAAAATTAACCCAGACTGACGAAGAGTGGAGAAACTACCTCGAGAACGAGAAAGCCCACTCCGGAGATATCAGGGCTTTATAATATGCGCGAAGGAGTACTCCCAGCTGGAATCCGTTTTTTTATGCGGATTAAAAATATTGTTCGGATCAAAAACTTTTTTTATATCCCTAAAAATATTAAATACTTCCTCGCCAAACATCATAGAGATGTACGGCCCCCTCACAAGCCCATCGTTATGTTCAGCGGAAATTGACCCTTTATACCTCAAAACTAAATCGTAAACCTCCCTCTGCGCCGGCTGAATTTTTCCCCTCTCTTTCTCGTCCTTGAGGTCCATAAGAGGAATTATATGAATATTACCGTCCCCCATATGTCCGGCAATGGTATACAAAAGATTATATTTATCTAAAATTTGATAAAGTTCAGGTAAAAACTCCGGGAAAAATTCCGGTTTAACGATAATGTCGTCTATAAAAGGGGCCGTCTGTTTGTTTAGCACCTTGTGACGAAGTAAATTAAAGCTCTCTCTTCTTACCGTCCAATATTTATCGGCTTCGGCCTTAGTCTTGGCGATTCTAGTGACCACTCCATCTTCGCTTAATGTTTTATTCAACTCTTGTAGTTTTTTATCAACTTCCGCTTGGCTATCATCCTCAAACTCTACAAGAAGAACGAGCTTGGGCATCCCTATTTTCAAAATGGTTAAAAAGTCAGGAACGAATCGGAACAAAAGAGAAAAAATGTTCCTTGCCCCCAAAAGTTTTACGAAGCCAGGCAAAAACCTTAAAAAAAGTCTCAGGGTATGATCATCGAAAGACTCTAAACTTGTTGGCTGATATTCCAATATTTTGTTTACCAGTCCTGGTAGCCCACTTAAATCCTTCATGAAAACTACTAACATTCCGGAGCGGGGTTTAACCTTAACTAAACCAAGAGTCGCTTCGGTCATGATACCGAGTGTTCCCTGCGCGCCGACAAAAAGTTTAGTCATATCGAATTCGCCAGTCTCTCTATCCCACACATCCCAGATATTATAACCAACGGAGTTCTTAGAAACACTGGGCCTTGCATCCTTAACCACCTTGTAGTTACTTTCAAGAATACCAAAGAGCGCCCTGTATACCCCGCCCTCGAAGTCTATCTGTTTCATCTTCTCCGAAAGCTCTTCGCGATTTAATTTCTTTAAAGAATATTCCCGGCCGTCAGATAAAACGACCTTAAGCTCCTTTACATATTTTTCAGTTTTTCCGTAAATAAGAGACTTCTCGCCCCCTGAATTATTATTAATCATACCGCCCAAGGCGCATATTTCTCTCGAGGCCGGATAAGACGGTAGAATATAATCCTGCCTTAGTGTTTCTTTCTCAAAATCTCGATAAAACACCCCGGGCTCCACAACCGCGACACCATCTTCAGAAACATCTTTTGTCACATTAAAATATCTAAGAAAATCCAAGACGATCGAATCGGACAGCGGGCCACCAGTCATGTCGGTTCCGGCAGATCTGGCTGTTATAGACAAATTTGGGTAAGTCCTCAGATTACCATTAACAAATCTAACAATATTCTCCACGTCGCGGACGTCTTTGGGAGAGATAACGACTTCCGGCCCTACTTCAAAAAGACTCGCGTCCCGAGAAAACTTCGAGAGAGTTCCCGCATCATCCCAGAGGTCGCCCTTAATTATTTTCTTTAAATCTTTGTACACAGATTTATTCTTTACATGTTTGGTCCCAAAGAACTAGACCACCGTATAATCCGGCGTATTCACCAATAGAGGCTTTGGCAATCTTCGGAACAACTTTAAATGTTTTCATTATCTCTCCCAATTTTATACTGACATTCAGGGTAGAAATCCCCGGCTCCTTTAGAATCATAGATCCGCCGAGAATAACGACGTCCGGCGACCAGTGTAAAATAGAATTATGTATCCCGATGGCCAACCAGCCTTCTACCTCGTCCCAAATCTTTCTGTCTGTAATATCTCTGGGGCTAATTCCGTATCTAACCCCGACAGATCCACCAGAAACGTAATATTCAAGATCGTGTCCTTCTTTGTCCAGTATCTGGTGCCCCGGCTCAAAGCCAAATCTACGCGCGTCTATCTTTCCATCGACAATTCTCGCTCCACCAACTCCTGTCCCGACAGTAATATAAGCGACAATCTGGTTATCTTTTCCAGCTCCAATAACAGCCTCTCCGAGGCCGGCGAGCGTAGCGTCGTTCTCGAGAAACACTCTCCCTCCAAAAGTTTCTTCAAATTTATTTTTAATGTTTATGCCTTCCCATTCTCTCAGATTTGGTGACGTAAGAAGCGTCTCCCTTTTTTCATCGAAAACTCCGGCGATACCTGCAATAATTGCTGTTGGTTTTTCTCCACCAAGGATACTGCCGGCACGCAAAGCAATTTCTCTTATCTCATTCTCAAGATTTTTAAACGTATCGAAAACAATTACTTCTCCTAAATTTGGATAAGAAGCTGATAACGACAATCGAGTTTTTGTTCCGCCGATATCGAGAACTAGAATCATTTATTTCTTGCCTGCCGAAGAGGCAGGTTCTTTAGCCCAGGCTTTTAATTCCTCGTAACTGGCTTCGCCACAGATGAATTTATCATTCGAAGTATTGATGAAAAACGGGACTCCGCCACAACGACCCTTGTCGTAGGATTCAAACTTCTTACTGTTCTCCTCGTTGTGCCAAGTTTCGTATTTCTCTATCTTAACCCCCTCTTCCTTCTCTAGCCGCGCAATAATCAGCCCCATATCCACACAGTGTGGACACCCTTTACCATAAAATTCTATTAACATAATCGTATTCTAACATTATATAAAAGTTTTTGGAATTTCACGATGTGCTTATAAGATAAATACCGAAAAATATGACAACGATGCAGACAATCTTCACCGCGATAGTGTCTCTTCCTATATCTTCCGCGATTATTTCCGGATACCACTTTGACAAACCTAGCCCCATGATAAGGGAGAAGAACGGACCGAGTCCCCCTAAAACCATGACCAGAGAAACCGGAACGAGACTTATCGGGAAGAAACCAACTAATCGGGCCAAAAGAAGAGAGACAGGTACGGGCGGAAAATGCTCTTCGTGCAGTGGGTCTTACAGAAACACACTTTTTACATAAATCAAACGAACTTTCTGATGGACAAATCCAACGTGTGGCTATAGCGAGAGCGCTTGTTAATAACCCGACCTTAATTCTTGCCGACGAACCAACCGAAAATTTGGATACCAAGACAGGAGGAATAGTCCTCGGAACCCTTCAAAGATTGAACAAAGAAATGGGAAGAACAATAGTGTTAATCACCCACGAACCGGATGTGGCCGAACATGCTGAAAGAAATATACACATAAAAGATGGGCTTGTGATTAGTGACTCGCGACAACACATGAGAAGAATAATAAACGACAAATGATAATTTTAGATATTCTAGAGGAAACATACTCAGCACTTTTTGCCAATAGGGTTAGAACTGGACTGACAATGCTTGGGATTATTATAGGAATACTTCTGGGGTGGTTAATATCTTTTGTAATAACCTATCTCGGCATTCTCCAAACGTCAGTATCTCTTTCTTCCATACTTCTGGCCTTCGGGGTTTCAACCTTGATAGGAATCGTTTTTGGATATTATCCTGCCCGCCATGCTGCAGGCCTTAATCCGATAGAGGCATTACGCTACGAATAAATTTTGTAAATTATCAGAACTATAAATAATGACAAAAAATATGGATAAAAATAAGATGAGAGATTGGGGTGCTATCAACTAAAATAAAATGATAGTAATTAAAATGTCTTTATTGTCTAAGCGCCTCCTTGTGTTGTTTGCTCCACTCATACAAAGTTACTGCGGCGGAGGTGGCGACGTTAAGAGATTCGCACTTAGGATTCATGGGTATGACCATCAGAACGTCGCAAAGCTCTTTTGTTTTTTGTCTAATCCCCTGCCCCTCATTACCCATGACGAATAAAGCCGGAGCGTCAAACTTTTCGACATACAAACTATTCTTTGCCTCCATCTCTAGGCCATAAACCCAAAAGCCTTTGTTTTTTAAATCGCGAATAGAGGAGTTGACATTAGACACCGACACGAGAGGGATTCGAAAAGCCATCCCGGCCGAAACTTTAATAACGGCCCCCGTGATAGGCGCCTGGTTGTGTTCCGGAATTAAAATACCATAGACCCCGAACGCGGCGGCCGAACGGATTATCGCGCCGACATTCTGCGGATCCTCGAGTTCATCGAGAAGCACCAAGCAAGTGTCGGGAGTAACTATAAGTTTATCTAGAAAGTTTTTGAAGGACTGAACCAGCCCTTTTGGCGAAATGAGGGCGATTATCCCCTGCCTTGTATCTCTTTTGTCTACGCCCCGAGGAGTCTCTCTGTCTGAAGTGGTTACAACGTGAATCCCAGATTGTTCCAAAAGAATAGAGAGCTCTCTATCTTTAAATTCAGGCAAAATGAAAACCCTATCGATAGACTTGGGCGCGTTTCTAATGGCCTCGATGAGAGCATGCCTGCCATAAATGTAACTTTTCCCGGAATTCATAAGGGGA
>JACRKD010000016.1 GCA_016215345.1 Candidatus Vogelbacteria bacterium
ACCGATATGGTGCCGCTTCTGTTCTTGTTCCGGCGGATGAACATGGGTATATTCTACGTCTGCAACACCCACTTTTCAATGTAATCTACGGAAGAATATGAATGGATCAGGTGTTCAAATGAGGATTGCGGAAGTCAGGAGATTAAATAATCCACAATCTCACCACAAAGCGCGTTGGTGAGATTACGATAGACTTCGGTAGGTGGAGAAGTCTTTGTTCCCCTCTTTTCTTCGTGAATATTTACGGCATCACGATCGGCATTGATAATCTCGAAGAACAGCCTTCTTCCAGAAATACTTCCAAGTT
The DNA here is from genome assembly GCA_016215345.1 of Candidatus Vogelbacteria bacterium. Lineage (GTDB taxonomy): Bacteria > Patescibacteriota > Minisyncoccia > Phycocordibacterales > UBA12445 > JACRKD01. The sequence goes on from JACRKD010000016.1 coordinate 308, forward strand.
CAGAAAAGACATGGTAGTAACGACCCATACCAGACATAAATTGAAGAGTTTCTTCCGACTGAGTTACACACCGTCGAAAGCGATCAAAATTCTCAATCAAGAACTTACCCAACAATCTTTGGTTAATCTCCAGCTCTTGCTCTGTTCTATGTTTCGCAACATCAAGATCCAAAGAGGCCTTCGCAACCTTTCGAAAATCTGCCAAGCCTACAAGACTCACAACAAACCTCCTTTATTGGTGCTACTTTCAGCACGTCAATATGTTACCCGAATAATACAATAATGTAAATTTATAAATTGTCAAATAGCTGAGAAGTCCCACTCGCCTACTATTCTTTCCACATCTCGTGAACTCTGGGCACTCATTAACTTGACTCGTAAATCTTTTGCGCCGGAGAAACCGCCTACATATGAACCAAAATGTTTCCGCATAAGAGCAAAGTTTTTCACCCCAGAAAAAAGTTCTTCATAAAGTTTCGCATGCTCCAAAAGAACCGCTAACCGTTCAGCTAAGCTCAACTGGCTTTTTAAATCCTGAAACGATGTCTTGTCTTTCGCGGTAAATTCATTAAGCGCCTTGACGCGGTTATACAGGCTGAAGAGCCAAGGGTTGCCAAAAATTGCCCGCCCGAGCATAACGCCGTCGGCACCAGATTCTTCTATCTTAAAATAGGCATCTTTAAGGTCTGTAACATCGCCGTTGCCTAAAATTAGAGTTTCTCCACCTCTGGCAATTTCTTTGGCCGTCCTAACCAATTCCCACCTGGCGGGAACCAGCGAAAGCTCTTTCCTAGTCCGAGCGTGAATGGTAATAGCGGCTGGTTCTGTCTCTAAAAGATGTCCAATCCATTCATCCAAACTTTCTTTATTGTAGCCAACACGGGTTTTAATCGAAACAGGGAGCTTGCCCGCGCCACGTTTCGTCGCTCTAACAATTTCTTTAGCCAATTCCGGATTATTTATCAAGTCTGCTCCAGCCATCTGTTTATTTATGGTTCTATCCGGACAACCCATATTTATGTCTATCCCATCGAACCCAAGCTCTTGCGCCAACTCTGCGCATCTGTAAAAATTCTCCGGCTTGGCGCCAAAAAACTGCGCGACTATAGGCCGTTCTTTCTCCGTATATAAAAGGTCTTTCATAAGTTGCGACCGCCCCCTTGAGCACAAACCATCACAGGAGATAAACTCCGTCCAAGTTATATCCGGCTTGCCATACTTCGCAATCACCTGTCGAAAGGCGGCATCCGTAACATCTGCCAAGGGCGCCAGAGCCAAGATGGGTTTTTGTAATTTTTCCCAAAATCCTTTTTGCATATTTGGAGTAAATACAGCCTTATAGTTCAAACGTTGCACCCGGAGCAAGAGAGCCCTCAATTATTTTACGTGCAACAGGTTCCTCAATAAGTTCTTGAATCGCCCTCGCCATTGGCCTCGCGCCAAATGTTTTGTTATATCCCGCCTCTACAACCCTAGCCACTGTAGTATCGTTTATAACCAGGTTGACCCCCTTTTCAGCCAGTCTTTTGCCAAGCTTTTTTAACATTAGAACCGCGATCTGCTTAAGCTCGTCTGGCGTTAACGGATGAAAGACAATGACATCGTCAAAACGATTAACAAGCTCTGGCCTGTAAACCCCATCACCGACTATTTTACTTATTATTTTATCTCTATGGAGCGAGAGATCTTCTCCCTTGTTCGCCAACTCAAAAATCATATCACTCGCGGCGTTTGAGGTCGCAATAAAAAGAATATTTCTGGTAGAAACTTTTCTGCCATTCATATCAGAGAAAAACCCCTCATCCAAGATTTGGAGGAACAGATTCAAAACCTGCTTGTCCGACTTTTCAAACTCGTCCAAGAGTAGAACACCGTACGGATTATCGCGGAGCATATCAGACAAAACCCCAGATTTCCCAATTTTAAAGTCACCGATAAGTTTAGAAAGCGATCCTGCTTCCTGATATTCGCTCATATCAAGACGAAGCATATACTTATCGTCACCGAAGAAGATAGCTGACAGAGCTTTTCCGGCTTCCGTTTTTCCAACACCAGTGGGACCAAGAAACAGAAAAGAGCCGATTGGCTTTTTCTGATCTCGCACCCCGGCTCTCGCCCTCCGCATTGCCTTGCTAATAGCGTCCACGGCCTCTGTCTGCCCAACTATTCTTTTGTGAAGCTCTGTTTCGAGATTAAGAAGCGTCTCCTTTTCCCCCTCAACAATCTTACCAAGAGGCATTTTGGTTTTCCCTGACACAAACTCCATGACAATGTCCTTGGTAACGATAGACCCTTTTCCACCTTGCGCGACAATCTCTCTAACAAGATCTATCGCCTTATTGGGCATAACACCGGAAGAAAAATAGTTGATGGCTGACATAATTATCGCCGTAACCGCCTTATATGTAAAAAATACCTCCTCTTCGGCCTCTAAATCTCTGACAAAATTTTCTACGATCTCAAGAGTCTTCGCGCCGTCAGGTTCACTAACGGAAATCTTATCAAAATATTGAAGTAATTTAAGATTGGACAGAAGCATGGAGTGGAAACGAGCCGTGTCTGAAACAATAATAAACTGCAACTTAGTATCCAAAAACTTAGAGAGCAGACTAACAACATCCGACCCCAAAACGATGGCAGAGGCCATAAAACTTGGAAAATCGTTAACCACCAAAATAATATCTCCAGCAAAGAGAGCCTCGTTTAACACGCTCAAAAACCTTTTTTCAAAGTCTACCTTGTCTTTCGACAGAGAGACGAGCTTAGTTGTATCCAGTTCAACAACGCGGCTAAAGGCAATCTCCGGCCGAACCTTTCCCGTGGTAATCTTTCTGACAAAATCTAGAACTACCCCAGAAGTCCCAACCCCTGGATCTCCCACTAAAAGAACATTTGCCTCCTTAGATTTCGCAAAAGCATCTTCTATATCAGAAACAAGATCATCTCTAAACGATTTTTCACTACCCAAGAAAAGATCCTGGATTCTGCTTAAATCTCTCCCCATGGAATCCAGTTCGGGAGTGCGACCAAACGCCCAATCCTTACCGATGGCCGGAATCTGTGAAAGACTATCCCTGGACCACCATCTTTCGTTGCCCTCACGAAACTTTTCCATGGACACAACCCATTCGAGCGCGCCCAAAAGATCCCTCTCGCCAACATCTTTCTCGAAAAGAAATTCCTTGAACTCCCTGTCCTGGTCTAAGAGTGCCTTGGCCAGTTCTGCGATACCAAATAACCCATCGTGTCTAAACTTGGGCAACTCATAATTGTAAATGTGATTGCGGCGGGCCAAAAAAGCACTTAGACGACTGTTCTCCAAATTAAGTCTTCCGACCAGTTTCTTGCCAAAATCCCCCATAAATAGCGCGCGTACCAAATCACCGTTCTTGCCCCTAAGTAAAACCTTGCCCGCCTCTGTTTCGGACAGTGGAACAAAATCGAAATAAGATCTAAAGAATGCCTCGAGTAGGCGTATAGACATGGCAAACCCAAAAAAGAGCAAGAAGAGCCCGAGAATTTTCACGATAAAATCATCGGGGACGCCCGCCATTTTCGCGATGGAATAGGCCAAAATAAATCCCAACGCCAAAATTTTGTTAATAAAAAAGATACTGTGCCGCACATTATGTGGCAACACCTCCTCCAAGAGAAGAATCGGGTAGAACTTTAATGCACTTATTTTGAGGTCAGATTGTTTCATCGCAGTAAGAGGCTAACGCCAAGATAAAGAATAAACAACATGATAACCGGCGTGGTAATCCAAACGGCAAAGAAGGCCAACTCCAAAACAAACACCGTAACAAGAGAGATAAATCCAAAAGTTATTACAATTGTTCTCGTCATCATGCCGACGATCCTCATCGCGGACGTAACGACAAAAGAAGCGAAAACCTCAAAAAAATTCCAGCGATTAGAAGAAACCTCTCCTAGCCTCCGCCATGGAATAAAAAAAGTCTTAGCCAATTGCCTGATGGAAAAATAGTTCCAAACGAACCACAAAAAATTAGAGGAAACCCTTAGCAAATCTAAAATACCCCGACTATAATGCCACAGGAGATACTCAAACAGTAAGGATACGGCGACCATACATTTTAGTATATCATCACCTGAACTTATAAAAAACCTTCTTTCCGAAACGCAAGTCTAGATATAAGAGGCCCGCGGGATGCTTCTTAGTTTCTTCTTGAAACACCGATGAAGATACTGCCGTATCCATCTTTTTTGAGAAATACGAAGCCGGGGCCGTAACCGATCCATTGATAATCCAAGAACTTACCCCATCTCGCGCCAAGAAATCTACGTCACCGTTTGACTTAATATTTGCGCCATAAAGTTCGGCCGAAGAAGATATAAACTGTTTAATCGATCTTCTAAGACTATCAACCAACAATGTGAGTTCTTTAAACTGGTCAAGCGGTAGAATATTTTTTCCAGTATATCCGCCGCGTTTTTCTCCGCCATAAAACTCAAAAAACACCGGCCCGGAAAAACCCGGTGCCTTATCGTAAGAAAACCCATCCTTATCTAAATAAAAACACCTTTTGATCTCTGCGCCAGAAGTAAGTTCCCCACACCAGAGATAGCTTGGTTCCCGTTCCCGAAGAAGAATGTGGAGGGTATCCCCACCTCTCGCAATTTGGACTGAAGCAACGGTTCCAGAACTTAAAACCTTTTCCGCAATCTCGTCCTTCGAATATAGGAAGATATTGGATTTTGGATAGAACCCAAAATACCTTCCCGAGAGAACATTTGCCGCGCTCTCGAATACCACGGAAGTAGCCACCCCTCTCTCCCCACTAATATCAAGCCGTTTAATCTGCAAATCATCAAGCCTTGAAACGAAGATTGATATGTCAAGAATCGCCACTGCAACTAAGCTGACGACGGACAAGAAGCGCTCTATTTTTTGTCGTCTAATCTTGTTGGAGGATTTTAAGATTTCGCGATTAAGCTCCATCAATTTTCTCTTTCCCCATATATTTTTTCAGGGCGTCGGGAATATCGATTGAGCCATCTTCTCGCTGATAGTTTTCTAGAATCGAGATAAGAAGTCTTGGGGTGGCAAGGGCAGTGTTGTTCAGAGAGTGCACAAAATGTAACTTACCAGCTTCGTCGCGATACCGTATATTAAGCCGTCTCGCCTGAAAATCATGAAAATAAGAAGAGGAATGAGTTTCTCCGTACTTTTTTTCAGATGGAATCCACGCCTCTATGTCATATTTTTTGACCTGCCCCAACCCTAAATCGCCACCGCAATTCAAAACCACGCGATATGGGAGATTAAGCGCCTGAAGGAGCATCTCGGCGTTCAAAGTGAGTTCTTCGTGGAGTCTGACACTTTCCTCGTGAGAAGCCTCACACAGAATAACCTGCTCGACCTTATTAAACTCATGAACGCGATACAGCCCCCTAGTATCTTTCCCGTGGCTTCCCGCCTCGCGCCTGTAGCAAGTATTGAAAGAAAGCATCTTCTTGGGTAACTCACTCTTCTTCAGAATCTCGCCCATAAAGTAGCCCATTGTACCGACTTCGGCTGTGCCAGAAAGATAGTTTCCATCTTGGGTCTTATAAAGATCTTCCTCCCCCTGTGGTAAATATCCGGTTCCCATAAAGGCCTCCCTACGTACCAGCGATGGAACAATCATCGGCGTAAATCCCTTCAGCGTTAACTCATCCATAACAAACTGCCAGATAGCCATGGAGAGTTTAGCCGCTTCGTTCTTAAGAAAGTACCCACGGAAACCGGCAACCTTAACCCCACGGTCGAAGTCCACCAGATCATGCATAAGCATAAGATCAATGTGGCTCTTTGGTTCAAAAGTAAATCGCCTCGGCTCACCCCATGTTCTGACTTCGATGTTCTCTTTATCAGAAGCTCCGACGGGAACAGTGATATCCGGAATATTTGGTACGGCGAGCATAAGTTCTCTCCATCTATTCATCACTTCCGTAAGCTTCTCCTCCTTGTTTTGCATCTCCTCTTTGACAAGCTTCATATCATAAATGAGACCGCTCCGCTTAGAAGCATCCTGCGCCTTCGCGATCTCGGTGCTGACGGAGTTTTGTTTAGCGCGCATACCCTCTATCTCGGTCATTAAAGCCACTCGTTCCTTATCAACATCTAACAATTTAGCGACATCAAAAACAAGATTTTTCTTGATGGCCGCCTCCTTAATTAAATCCGGATTCTCCCTGATAAATTTTATATCCAACATACGAATATATTATCAGAAAGATGTTAAAAAAGAAAACTGTGATACTATCTACGAGATGAAAAACGAGATTAAGAAACTAACAAGGGAAGAAACACCTCCTAAACTTCTGGAGATACCGGAACCGCCAAAGGAGCTCTACTTAGAGGGCGAGATACCAAATGATGATTTTGGTTATAAATATCTGACGGTTGTCGGCTCAAGAAAATTTTCCAGTTATGGAAAAGAGGCTTGCGAAAAACTCATTCATGGACTCGCGGGGGAGAAAATAATAATCGTTTCCGGACTGGCAATCGGGATAGACACGATAGCTCACGAATCGGCGCTAAAAGCCAAACTTAAAACAATAGCAATTCCGGGGTCGGGCCTTTCTAGAAAAGTGCTTCATCCGCATTCGAACGGCCAACTCGCTGACAGAATAGTTTACGCCGGCGGCGCGTTACTTTCCGAGCTACCACCAGACATGCCGGCAGGAACGCACACCTTTCCCAGGCGAAACAGAATTATGGCCGGTATCGCCGACGCGATTCTTGTTATTGAAGCCAGAGAAAAGTCCGGCACGATAATAACCGCTCGGCTCGCCACAGAATACAATCGGGAGTTGCTAGTGGTTCCCGGTTCGATTTTTTCTCCCGTATCGGTTGGTACAAATCGTCTTATCAAACAGGGTGCGACTCCCATAAATAAAAGTGAAGACGTCCTAGATGCCCTTAACATCACCTCTTCGGGAAACGACTACGGAAAAGTGGGACAAAACAAGCTGGATCTTATATATTCCGAGCTCTCGGAAAACGAAAAAATAATTATAGAAATACTTTCCATCGAGGCTATGCCGCGAGACGAACTCTCGCGCGCCACCAAAATAAAAATAAATGAACTCAACACCTTGATAACCCTAATGGAAATAAAGGGCCTCATAAAAGAGCTCGGCGGCAAAATTCAGATCGAAATGTAAATATAAAAAGCCGACCGCGATGGGTCGGCGAGACCCTATCTGATGCTAACGCTGTACCTATTCTTCGGCGCCAATGTGTGGTTGAACAAAAGCGTTGCGAAGAGGATCATCGCGATACCTACAAAACTCACGATCTTGTATTCGACCAGATAAACAGATAGCGTGGGTAGGCCGGTCGCAAGAATCATAGTGCCAAATCCGTAATAGAAAAACGTGTTAGGCAAAATGGACATGGACTCTATCCCCCTTGAATCAAAGATGGCGGCACAAAAAATGGTAGAAACAAAAGCGGCGAGAAGAACACAAAGTAGATTAAAGAAGACGTCAAGCGGGCATTTCGGTACACCCAAAAAGTTGAGGAAGACCATCTCACATGAATAAATTGACAGGGCTGTAACAATAATCCTCATGTTACGACCTCCTTCGGCCCGCCATGGATTCATGGACCAAAGCCGTGCCGTTTACAACGAACTCCCATGCAATAGTACACAATATTCGAAAAGTCTACCATCTTTACTTTTAAACCTCACGTGATATTGTACCTACCGGAACTAGCTCCCATTTTGAATTTTAAGGAACGCCAGACGTTCCGAAGGAGGAAAATGCTCTGTCCGGACATGGGGACAAATGAGATAACGGCGCGACCAGATCATCGTTGTCTGTGCGAAAACAATGCGACCATGCACCTAAGCAGAACCCCCGCCAAATCATGTTGCATTTACGACGTGGCTTGCGCCATGAACGTTTCCCTGGAATACGCCGTCGAGCACTCCCTTTGCTGTACCCATAAGAGGGATAAGGCGGGCAATTCTACCAACCCAAACTGTTGTTATGTCTGCTACGACTGTAAACGAAACGTGCGGCTAAATCATCGCGGGATACACGAGACTTGGTGTCGGACAAGAAACAAATAGCGCATACTGCGTGTGCCGCCAAACTGGCGGTTTTTTTAGTTAGAAATTGCCAAAAAGTTATATATGTAGTATCAATAGTCTATGAAGCTTTTAATCGTTGAATCGCCGGCAAAAGCCAAAACAATTTCAAAGTATCTGAACGGAAAGTATAAAGTTGTGGCCTCCGTCGGTCATGTTCGTAATCTTCCGAAATCTAACAAGAACGCGATTGACATCAAGGCGGGATTCGTTCCCCATTACGAAGTTTCTAAGGGTAAAGAACATGTTATAAAAGAGATCAAAGACTTGGCCCAAAATGCCGAGGAAGTTTTACTTGCAACCGACCCTGATCGTGAAGGGGAAGCGATCGCGTGGCACGTCAAAGAAGTAGCCGAAATTAAAAATCCAAAGAGAGTTGTTTTCCATGAAATTACAGAAAGGGCAGTCAAAGAAGCGATAACACATCCGAGGGAAATAGATCAAGATTTAAGAATGGCTCAAGAAGCCAGACGTGTGCTGGACCGACTAGTTGGATATGATCTATCGGGTCTCATTTGGAAAAAAGTTCGTTACGGGCTTTCGGCCGGACGGGTCCAATCGCCAGCCCTTAGAATACTTATGGAGCGCGAACGGGAAATTCGCGCCTTCATCCCAAAAGATTTTTGGGTACTTACGGCAAAAACTCAAACGCCGTCGAAAGAAGAACTGACTCTGGAATGCGTGGAACGACCGGAAGCGAAAGAGATTGTAGAGAGAATTTTATCTTTAGGACGAAAAGGCGTCTGGAAAATTATCGATGTGAAAGAAGAAAAAAATGAAAGAAGATCTAGAGCGCCGTTTACAACCTCGACCCTGCAACAAAGCGCCAGTTCAAGACTGGGTTTTTCTCCCTCGCGAACAATGAGTATCGCACAAAAACTTTACGAAAACGGATTCATCACCTACATGAGAACCGACAGCACCAACTTAAGCAAAGATGCAATAGATGAGATCAAATCCGCTGTAACCAAAAACTTTGGCGGCGGACTATTCTTGAAACAATCGTACAAAAGTAAAATTAAAAACGCGCAGGAAGCGCACGAAGCAATTCGCCCGACGCATGCGCTGAGCGCTATCGCGGGAAAGACCGACGACGAAACAAAACTCTACCGACTTATCTGGTCAAGAACTGTCGCAAGCCAGATGGTTCCAGCCATAATTTTAAAAACGAAAGTTGTCGCGAATATTACAGAAGGGGTTATCCCCGATTTTCAGGCCAACGGCTCTCGGATTCTTTTTCCCGGCTGGCTTCTTGCGGATAAAGTGGCTCGGGGTGAAGATGTAGAAATACCAAAAGTGTCGCAAGCCGACACCCTAAATCTCATAAGCATGGACTCAGAGGAGAAAGCAACGGAGCCGCCCAATAGATATACCGAAGCAGGCCTGATAAAAGAGCTAGAGAAAAGAGGCATAGGAAGGCCCAGCACATACGCCTCCATTATTCAGACAATACAAACAAGAGGGTATGTTGACAAAGAAAACAAAGCGCTCAAACCAACCGATACGGGAGATATAGTCAGTACATTCTTAGAAAATAATTTCTCAAACTACATAAGCGACAATTTCACGGCCGAAATGGAAGAAAATCTGGACAAGATCGCGAATGGGGAAAAAGAATATGTTAAGGTTCTAAAAGACTTTTACGGACCATTCCAAAAAGACGTTAAATCAAAAAACGACATAGACAAGATCACGAATCTCGGCGCCGCGCCGGAAGAAATGGTGTGCCCCAAATGTGGCGAGGAGATGATTATAAAGCTCGGACGTAGCGGAAAATTTTTTAGTTGTTCAAAGTTTCCAGACTGTAGCGGAGCAAGAACTATGGAGGGGCGAGAGACGGAGGGGCCGAAAGAAACCGGCGAAACTTGCCCGAAATGTGATACAGGAAAACTGGTGGAGAGGGGGGGAAAATTTGGGAAATTTATCTCATGCAATAGGTACCCGAAATGTAAATTTATAAAGGAAGACGAGGAGGCCAAGAAGGCTAAAGACACGGGGGTTTTCTGTCCCATATGTAAAAAGGGCACGATGGTTGAAAAACGGGGTAGATTTGGAACCTTCTACAGTTGTTCCGCTTATCCGGAATGCAAACATATCATTAAGTCGAAACCAACTGGAAAAATTTGCGGTTATATGAGAGAAAGCGGCCCGTGTCCCCACCTCATGATGGAAGGGACAAAGACAATCCCAGAAAGATGCAGCAATAAAACCTGCCCCAACCATAACCCTCAAAAAACAAAAAAGTAAAATAAACAAAAACAGCACCGTGGAACAAGATATAAAAGAAATTCTCAACCTAATGGTCTCTCACACGGCAAGCGATATCGCTCTCATCGAAAAAGCCTATCAATTTGCGAAAGACGCCCACATTGAACACAAGAGAATGTCAGGAGAGCCATATCTCGTACACCTAGTGGGGACAGCGAAAAATCTAGCCAAAATGAGAGCCGACCCGCAAACCATCGCCGCCGGGCTCCTGCACGATACGCTAGAAGACACAAATACAACCACAACTTTAATTTTAAAAGAGTTTGGGCCGGATATACTTTTTCTGGTAGAAGGAGTTACTAAACTCGGAAAAATAAAATATCGAGGAATAGAAAGGCATGCCGAAAGCTTGAGGAAGCTTTTTATAGCAACCGCCAAAGATATACGAGTAATTCTCATAAAACTAGCGGATCGTCTACACAACATATCCACGCTGGAGTATGTCCGCCCGGAAAAAAGAACCCGTATAGCGCTAGAGACAATCGAAATTTACGCGCCGGTAGCTAATAGGCTCGGGATTGGACAGATGAAAGGCGCGCTCGAAGACGCAGCCTTCCCTTGGGCCATGCCTAAAGAGTACGGGGAAATTATCAGGATCCAAAATATAAAAACCAAGGAGGCAGAAAAAAGGCTAGAAGATGTTCAGCGTATACTTCGTAAAAAAATAGCCAAAGATGGTATCGCTGGTTTCAAGTCAGATTTTCGGGTTAAGCACCTCTATAGCCTTTACCGCAAACTTGAAAACCACGAAATGAATATCGATAAAATTTACGATATCGCCGCCCTTAGAATAATAGTCCCCACTGTTGAAGACTGCTACAAGACACTCGGCATAATACACAGCACATGGACACCGCTCGTGGGAAGGCTCAAGGATTATATCGCTATTCCAAAAATAAATGGCTACCAATCTATACATACTGTCGTCTTTACCGGCGATGGAGGAATCGTTGAAATTCAAATAAGAACCCAAAAAATGCACGATGAGGCTGAATTCGGTATCGCCTCCCACCTTGCGTATGACGAACTCGGGAAACCAACCCACGGCGCAATAGTGGGGAAAAAATTGAGATGGCTTAACCAGCTTATAGACTGGCAAAAAACAGTTAAGGGCTCCAAGGAATTCCTGGAGAATCTTCAAACCGACTTTTTCAAAGACCAGATTTTCGTGTTCACCCCAAAGGGCGACGTTATAGAACTGCCGGGAGACGCGACACCTATAGACTTCGCGTATGCCATACATTCCGATGTCGGGAACCATTGCGCCGGCTCTAAGGTGAACGGGAAATTCCTCGCCCTAGATTCCAAACTTAAAAACGGGGATATCGTAGAAATTCAAACGAGAGAAACGAGCCGACCGAGTTCAAAGTGGCTGGAATTTGTAAAAAGCTCTTTAGCCAGAAAAAACATCAAGGTATCTTTAGCCGAAAACGAGGAGATAAAAAAGAAAATAAACCGAAATTAGAGCATCTCTATACGGAAAAGTTTGAGACTGAATACAAATCAGGGTCGTCGAAATCTTTTTGAATATCCACGGGGGCACGATCGTCCACCAAATCACCATCGCTTGGACACTCCGTTTCCAAGTTACTTAATGGCTCCCCGGACATAGTATCAATTTGGGGCATGGATCCAAATTGCGCGGAAATTTTTCCGGTTGAGATAAGTTCTAACAAATTTCTTAGATCATCCTTGGAGAAAAAATCTATCCTCACGCGCCCGCCAAAATCTTTAGTTTCAATCGATACCCTTGTACCAAGCCTTTCGGTCAACTTGTGTTCCATGTCCGCCATTTCTGGGTCTAAACCGTCATCCTTCTTTCTGGCTCTTTCGATAGCAATCTTTCTCGATATAGATTCCGCATCTCTTACCGAGAGCTTTTTAAGCATGATCTCCTTAAAGAGCGTAATCTGTTCTTCCGGACGGCCAGCAAGCATAAGAAGTGGACGTGTGTGTCCCTCGCTTATTCTCTTGTCAGAGAGTGCCTCGATAATCTCCAGTGGCAAAGCGAGGATACGCAGACTATTGGAAACATACTCTCTACTCTTCCCAACCTTCTTCGCTATTTCATGATGTTTAAAACTAAATTTATCGGCAAGCTGCTGAAACGCCCTGGCCCGGTCCACAGGATTGAGATCCTCTCTTTGAATGTTCTCTATTATTGCAAGCTCGAGTTTCAAGCGGTCACTTTGTTCGCCGGTTCTTATTATTACTGGAACCTGTAGCACTCCAGCTAACTTTGACGCTCGCAACCTTCTCTCCCCGGCAATAAGCTCATATTCAACACCCAATCCGCCGTCTTCGGTGGTAAACTCTTGCCTTGTGGCAACAAGCGGCTGAAGAACACCATACTGACGAATCGAATCGGCCAGATCATTTAATTGCGCAGAGTCAAAATCCCGCCTCGGTTGAAACGGATTAGGTTTAATTTTCTCAACCTCGATCCAAAAGATCGACTGGTTTGAACTCACTAAATTATTTTCATCTATCACCATATCGCAATTTTAGCATGAAATAATTTAAGTTCCAATTTAAGTCTTGTGCCGCGGGAGAGAGTCGAACTCTCATGAGGTTGCCCCCGATAGATTTTGAGTCTATTGCGTCTACCAATTCCGCCACCGCGGCATGCTATCAAAATAACAAGGTTTTCCCCAAAAAGCAAAATATTGACTAATAAAAATTTTGTAGTAGTTTTTAGAAGGGTTTCCTGATCTTTACATTAGTTAAACTGGCACGATTGAGAGGAGAACGCATGATCCAACCAATGAACATCGCGCCATGGGTCCACTGGTGACATTCTGCCATCGCGCCGACATAATGAGCGCGAGAGTTTACTTTGATTATCCCAAAGAACGAGACGACCCGTAGATGGGCGCTAGACGTTATCGACGTGAAGGAGGAAAGTAGCATGGCAAGGAAGCAAAAAAGTATCTGTCTATTTGATTTCGCCGATACCATCAATGCTAGACTCATAGTCACAAGACTGCCCAATCGTAAGGGAACAGCATTTTTTTGCGAATTCAAGGATGGGAACATTCGCGTACGGGGTGGTCATGCGCTCACCAGTATGGCTGGAGAGGGGCGTTCGCCAGCAGAAGCAATGAAAAACTACGCTACCAAGGTACGAGGCAAGAAACTTGTTTTGAACTTCCACCTTCCCGAGGAGCGGCAAGAATTCATCGTACCGGAGAACTTGACGGCGCAGCCCGCCAACCGCCCAAACCATTAGGCCAACAATTAACTCAATCGCCGTAACCATCCGCCGGTTTTTAATTATGTCCGAGGTCCGACTTCGGACATAGTCTTATTCCTTAATTGTTTGTGAAAGCCAATGGCAAAACGGTGAGATTCGGAATTGGCGAGAAGAATCAATGCTTCATACTTTTTTATAATTTCCGCGCTTCCCACGTAGCCTCTTGGCTTGTGATGTTCATCTTTAACAACGCCCACCACAGGCACATCCAGCCCGTTCTTTTTTGACACTTCCTCGGCGACATTCACTTGCGCCCTTGCGCCATCTACCACCATGAGATCAGGTAGCCTCCATTCTGGATGGTTCATCCTCCTCTCTAATACCTCCCTAAGCGAATCTACATCACTCTTGTGAGACGCCCCGCCCCTAATCTCAAACTTTCGATACTCTGATACTTTCACTTCACCCTTCTCGATGACAACCATGACCCCGACGGCGCTCAAGCCAGCCAAGTGGGCGACATCGTAGGCTTCAATTCTATCAATATTGCTTCCACCCGATATAGATCCGAATTCACTCCGCCTTTTGAGAAGCGTAACATCTTGTATATGTTCAAGAGCGAAAATTTTATTTCTGATTTGAGCCGCTCTTTCAAAATTTTTTTTGCCCGCTTTTTCCTCCATCTCCTTTTTAAGCGCCCTAAGAATATTGGTTTTCTTGCCCTCAAAAAAAAGTTTTATATTCCTAATCTGACGTGAGTATTCAGCCCGGGTAATTTGTCCAGAACAAACCCCCGGACAAAGATTTATCTGGGCGTTAAAGCAAGCCCGCCCCGTGGCGGGCAAGCACCCATCCCTGAACGGAAAAATCTTTCTCACGATTCGAAGGGCCTCCCTTAACTCTCCCCCGTGAGGATAGGGTCCGAATATATATTTTATTTTATAGCCGACTGTATCTTTCTGGTTTAAAATTCTCCCCCGCCCGATGAGAATCCTGGGGTAATCTTCGTCGGTTATAACTACATAATTAAAACTTTTATCATCCTTCTCGTCCGAGTTATATTTCGGTTTATACTTCCTTATGAGTTCGGCTTCGAGAATCAAAGCTTCGAGAACAGAATCAGTTTTCCGAAAGGCAATTTTAGATGCGAGCTCTACCATTCTTACGATACGCTCCCCCCTGCTTGCCCTGAGTGAAGTCGAATGGTCACCAATAACACGCGAATTAAAGTAACTTCGAACTCGATCTCGAAGAGATGTTGCTTTTCCTATATATAAAACCTCCTGGCCTTTCTTAAAAAAATAGACCCCGGGAGAATCAGGTAGTTTTGTATTTAATTTATCCACAACAGACACAATACAATATTTTATCACTTGTGGCAAATGAAAGGCCCTGTCATACTCGACAGGGCCACGCTCACCTTCCTTTATATTCTGACTTGTGTCCGTTCTACTTCTTAACGTAAGGGAAGAGCTCGATCTCATCACCGCCGGGGTGGATGCCAAGAATGAACTTCGGATCGGGCTGCCAGGGAACCTTCGTGTCTCCGATCCTGTCACCCTGTTGGTCCCTCTGCCAGCGCATCTCCGGCTTCCCATCCGGACCGAGACACGCCATACGAGCCTCGAAGTTAAGACTTATTGCCGGAAGGTTCGGGAGCTCGTTACCACGGTCATCGTGCATTGGGTTTTGGTATCCCCGAACTTTCCAGAAGGCCTCCTTCATGAGCTTGCGAAGAACGCAAGCAAACTCTTCGCGATGATCTTCGAACCCCGGAATCTGGTCGGCGAACCCCTCGCGAAAGAAAACGAAGCGAACCATGTAGTAAGTCTGGTTCCTGGCCTGTCCGCCCTGGCGCTCGCTGTAGACGACACCCGAGAGACGAAAACCATGACGCTCGAGATTCGTGATGAGCGTCTCGTGAACGTAAACCTCCTGCGCGTCCTCAAGAACTTGAACCCCGTTCAAATTCTGTTTCCGGACGAAGGCTCGAGCGTCAGTCTCCTTGACCGCCCGCCCCCGAAATTCGTTCCAAGCTCGGATGCTGTCCGGGATGAGACTTCGGTTTGAAACCGAAAACTGAAAGCTAACCCTTCGGTCACTGGCCCTGAGTTGAAACTTCTTCATCTTGGCTCCTAGACCTCGCTACTCGCGGGCATTGTCAGAAATGTCTAGTTTTTGGCTAGTTTATTGTCAGAATATTTCGCTTTCAAAGTCTGTTTACAACATAGCACTAAAGTATGTACATGTCAAGCGATTTTTCAGGCATGAAAAATGCCCTGGAACCTTATGGCCCCAGGGCGCGATCACCTTCCCTTGGTCGTTTGAACTAGACTTCGACCTGAACTTCAGTCTTGTCGGCATCTTGACCGTGGGAGATCTCTACTCTGGGTCTCACCACGACTTCGCCTGTCGACTTGAGATCGAGAAATCCATCCGGCTGAAGCAGAAGCGGCCTCTCGCCGACTCTCTCACCGGCTCCATTCCTGCGCCACTCTGTTGCGACGTCGCCATGCCTGTTGATGAACTGAACACGAGCCTCAAAACGGATGGCAACTGAATCTACCCCATCCGGAATAAGTTCGTGATCAAAATCGGATTGGTTCCGGAATGCACGAATCCGCCAGAAAGCGTTGTTAAGCAGGCCCTCGAGCCTGGCCAACAGATCCTGGAGCAACTCGGAGACCCCGGCAGTCGACATGACGGAGGGATCCAGTGCGAAGGTATAACGCA
This sequence comes from Candidatus Vogelbacteria bacterium, assembly GCA_016215345.1. Taxonomy (GTDB): domain Bacteria; phylum Patescibacteriota; class Minisyncoccia; order Phycocordibacterales; family UBA12445; genus JACRKD01. The sequence goes on from JACRKD010000016.1 coordinate 16,604, forward strand.
ACATGCTAAAGGTTTCATCACGACCGAGAGCCATGGTCCGAATCTCACAGGCGACATCGACAAGCCGATAGCCGAGCCCGTACAGTTGCTTGATCAGGCCTCCAGCGTGAAGACGCGCCACGGGCGGCATGATCAAGTCGCCAGAATGACCGGCCTGACGCGCCAGCGACTCGTTATAGGTCTCCATGCGATTCCACTGCTCCTCCGGAAGATGGAAGACCGCAGGCGGAACAAGGGAGCCGTTAGAAAACGAGAACTGGAGACAAACAAACTTATCGCTACCCAACATCCTGAAACTAGTCACGGCTGACTCCTTTCGGCCTACCTCCGGTAGGCCTCTTTAACTTTAACAAGATACTGAAATAGGAAAAGCCATAATCTCTATTTAAACACTAGCATTAGTGGGACAATATGTCAAATGTGGTGCATCGGTACCTCCCCACCACTCTGAGTAAATAGCCAATATCTGGACGCTCCAGCCCAAAATTACTTTTTCCGCTCTCTGACACAAGGGGGATTCGCTACAAAAGCAACTTTGGGCTTTCGCTACTCAGTCTTGTGAGCTGTTACACCCATCGAATCTCAGAAGTAACCCCCTCACAACCCTGAGTAACACCAACTTCCTGTGCTCAAATATAAGGTTACTTTTTCCATTCACAGACACAAGGGGGGATTCATTCCAAAAGCAACCTTGTATTTTCGCCCTCGTTCGGTTCGGTGAGGAGATACACCTCCCGTAGAAGCAGAAAAAAGTTGAGATATAGTTTACATTCTGCTACTATTTTTTATATGCATGAAAAATTACTAAAACCATACAATCCCAACGAAACGGAACAACGAATTTATAAAAAGTGGGAAGATAGCGGGTATTTTAATCCGGATATTTGTGTTGCAAAAGGCATAACCAAAGCAGACGCCCCGCACTTTTCTATTGTTCTTCCTCCGCCGAACGTAACAGGTAGACTCCACCTCGGACACGCGCTCGAACATAGTCTCCAAGACGCGGTTGTGCGTTTCGAAAGAATGCGTGGTAGACGAACAGTTTGGATCCCGGGGACAGACCACGCGGCTATCGCTACACAATCTAGGTTTGAGAAAGAACTTCAGAAAGAAACGGGTAAATCCCGCCACGATTTCCCTCGCGACGAATTCTTTAACATGATCAATGAGTTCGGCCTGAAAAATCAAAAAGATATGCTTTCACAAATGCGCCTACTCGGATCATCCCTTGATTGGTCTCGTGAAGCCTTTACCCTTGATGAGAAGCGAAGCTTAGCGGTAAAAACAGCATTCAAAAAAATGTACGAAGAGGGTCTCATATATAGGGGCCACAGAATTGTAAATTGGGATCCAAAAGGCCAAACAACAATCGCCGATGATGAGATTGTTTACCAGGAGGAAAAAACAACGTGGTACACATTCAAATATGGACCATTTGAAATCGGCACAACTCGACCGGAAACGAAGTTTGGAGACAAATACGTTGTAATGCATCCGGACGATCCGCGCTATTCAAAGTACAAAGATGGGGACACTTTCGAACTTGAGTGGGTTAATGGTAAAACCAAAGCGACCGTGGTGAAAGACTCTGTCATAGACATAACCACCGGCACGGGTGTTATGACTATCACGCCATGGCACAGCGTAGTTGACTTCGAAATCGCCGAACACCACAAACTCGAAAAAGAACAGATTATCGACGCCATCGGCAAAATGATGCCCAACACGGGTGAATTCGCAGGCCTGAAAATCGCTGATGCTCGTAAACAAATTGTTGAAAAACTCAGGGCCAAAGGTTTAGTTGTAAAAGAAGAACCATATACTCACAATATAGCCACGGCTGAAAGAACTGGCGGTATCATTGAACCGCAGATCAAACTTCAATGGTTTATAAACGTAAATAAGCCCATACCATCCAAAGGCGGCAAGACCCTAAAAGAATTAATGCGAGGGCCGATTGCATCACGACAGATCGAAATTCTACCTAACCATTTCGAAAAGATATATTTCAACTGGATCGACAATCTGCGAGATTGGTGTATTTCAAGACAAATTGTCTACGGGCACCAAATACCGGTTTGGTATCATGAACCAAAATGCACCCCACGACAAGGCCGCGAAGAGGACGTAATCAAATGTGAACAGGTGGTTGTTGCGACAGAAAAACCTAAATGTGAATTCTGCGACGCAGGATACGTTCAAGATCCGGACACACTAGACACATGGTTCTCGTCGGGACTTTGGACATTTAGCACTTTGGGTTGGCCCGATCAAACGACTGATTTCAAAACATATCACCCCACAAGCCTCATGAATCCTGGCTACGAAATTCTCTTCTTTTGGGTTGCCAGAATGGTTATGATGAGTGAATATTTGCTCGGTGACATTCCATTTAAAACTGTGTACCTGCATGGCATAGTTAGAGACTCAAAAGGTCAAAAGTTTAGCAAATCTGCCAAAAACGGTATTGAGCCCGAAGAAGTCATCAAACAGCTTGGCACAGACGCGCTGCGAATGTCCATGATTGTAGGCATCGGCCCCGGGAATGATCTCAACTTTGACATCCAAAAAGTAAAGGCATACTCGAAATTCGCAAACAAACTTTGGAACATCACCCGCTTTGTTCTTTCCAATTTAGAAGATTTCGATGTAAGCAAAAAATACGAACTCACTGCCGCGGATGCTCTGCTCATGGATGAAAACCATGATGTTGTAAAAAAAATCACTACAGATATGGAAGGCTATAAATTTTATCTTGCCGCAGAAAACCTATATCACTACGTCTGGCACACTTTTGCTGATAAAATTATCGAGGAAGCCAAGCCGCGATTGGGACAACCGACGGGCAACAAAGATAAAGAATCTATACAATTTACACTTTTGACAATTCTTAAAACGAATCTAAGGCTTCTCCATCCGTTTATGCCTTTTATAACCGAAGAACTTTGGGGTATAATTAACGGTAGCGATGATGTAAAACTCATCGTCGAACCATGGCCATCTTCTCAATAGATCCGTCAACACTTTTCCTCGCCCTAACGGGTAGTATCATCCCTGCAATTATCTGGCTATTCTTTTGGATTAGAGAGGATGATGAACATCCGGAACCAAGAGTCATCATAATAATCGCCTTCATCGCGGGCATTCTTTCTGTAATCCCCACTTTTTTGCTGGAAGATCTGGCAAATAAATTTATAAAAAATCAACAAGATCTGTATACGGCATGGGCAATTATTGAGGAACTCATGAAATTCAGCGCCGCCTTCCTGGTCGCCCTAAGCACGAGGTTTAATAATGAACCGATGGACGCGATTATCTACATGATCGTAGTCGCTCTTGGTTTCGCCGCCACGGAAAACTTTTTATTTATGGCAGGTTCCGGAAATTTCGTAACCGGATTCCTGACCGGTAGTATGCGTTTCGTAGGCGCGACACTTCTCCATACGCTAGCCTCGGCCATGATAGGAATATCGATGGCGATAAGTTTCGGGAAAAAAATGATAACCAAAATAGTCTGCCTCGCACTAGGTATATCCACGGCCGTCCTGCTTCACACCTCGTTTAATATTTTCATAATAAAGGACAACGGCAACGATATCTCATCGGTATTTATCTCTCTCTGGATGGCAATAATTCTTCTTCTGGTATTTTTCGAAAAGTTAAAACTGGAAGATATATACAGCTAACTATTCGGGACTTAGGTTATAATATATTTGGTAATTATTAGTTTAATCGAAACAGCGTGAAAAAAGAAAAGCCCTCGTTTTTTGAAAGAATAACCGGAATGGGGAGAAGCGAACTGACAACGCCAAAAACCGCGGAAGAAAAAACCGGCAACTGGGTGGAACAAAGTAAAGACGACGCTCAACTCGCCATAGATGCTTACCAGACCGGAGGAGAGATAATTATTACCGCGATGATCGCTGGCGTTAAGCCGGAAGACCTGGACATTTCCATAACCAGAGAGATGGTAATTATAAAGGGGAAAAGAGAGGAACCGAACTCCTCCGACAAAGAAAGCTATATATACCGTGAGCTGTATTGGGGCAGTTTCTCGCGCACAATAGTTCTTCCGGTCGAAGTTGAGTCCGACGAATCGGAAGCAGTAGAAAAACACGGCCTTCTCATAATCCGTATGCCAAAAATCAATAAGGATAAATCCAAAACGCTGAAGATTAAGTCGTTGTAGGAAAAGAAAAACGTTGATGCTGTATTACTCTGCTTTGCTCGAACCTTTTTTGAACAGGAAACGGACTAATCTGCACGCCTCGTCCGCTCCCTGCGGTCGCGGGAGCAAAAACCAAAAATTTTCCTTACCTTTCTTCTTTTCTTCGGCGGGGGATGTGG
>JACRKD010000017.1 GCA_016215345.1 Candidatus Vogelbacteria bacterium
GGATCGGTGGAGAAGGGTTCCTAAAAATTATAAAAGACTATATAAAATAAGGCTTTTATACCTGACACGGGCCCCGTTAAACAATCAACACCTTCGCAACACTTGTAGAGGTGTCTGATAGTTAATTCCCATGTGACTCCTCTCGCTGTTGTAATAACTCAGATATTCGGATATAGCTTTTCTGAATTTCAGAACAGTATGCGGTGTTCGGTCTAAACACTCCTCTTGTATTGTTCTATTAAACCTTTCGATATGAGCATTATCATTTGATTGCCTAACTCGAGAATGCCTGTGTACGACGTTCATAGTTCGTAAACCGTGAGTAAACCAAATAGAAAACTCACTTCCGTTATCAGATTGAACCATTTTGAATAGAAATGGAGATGCCTTAATTGCACGACGAATGAATCTAACACTTGGCTCTGCTCCAATACGATTTACAACCTTAGCATAAGCCCATCTTGAGTAGAGATCTATGATTGTATAGATATACATTCTAGAACTATCGGGTAGTAATATATGTATGGTATCTATCTCTAATAGTGCTACGGCATAAGCCGCTTCTGGACGAGGGGTGGCATCGTGAGGTCTTTTCCACAGACTGCGCTTCTTTAAAAGATGACAACGATCTAGAGTTCTCTTTACACTACTTAAACTTACGACTACACCTCTACTCTTTAGAGCATGATGTACATGTTCAGCACACCTTCGTCTACCAATCCTCTCTTTAATAATTTCAGTTACTATCTCACGGGGTAATGCTCTCGGACTTTTGTTGGGCTGAGATGATCCTGTGGGTATTTCATGCCATCCGCCGGTGGGATCTTTTTTGCACCACCTACTTATTGTACTTGCTTCGAATCCCAAGTATCGAGCCACTTTGCGAATCGACCATCCTCGATATCTAACGAGGCGCACAGCGTCTCTGCGTACTTTGGGCATCTTTGGGTTTGTTGTATATGCCATATGGCTTTGATTATACCTCTGGGTGTTGCATTTGATTATTGAACTCGGAATATATACATAGATCGTCTTCATTCGTCGCAAGTAGCACTTAGGACTGAGACACTCTGCCCTTAGTCCTTCGTTCGCGACATTTTACACAAAGTCCCTCTTCGGGCACCTCACATCGGTAACACGGTGTGGGGTTTTTTGTTGCCTCATCGGCCCTTGCGGTAGCTACCGTTTGACTTTACAAAAATAGGCGACCGCCTGTAAATGTAAAGTGAGATGTAAGTATATGGTAAGTAGATACGTAGATACTGATACTTCTAAAAATCGTGGGAAAGTGATAATATGACGGTATGATAAATAGAGAGACCATTGATAAGCTCGCGGCGCTTTCTAGGATTGAGCTTAGCGAAGGGGAAAAAACTAAGATTGCCAAAGAGTTGGAGTCTGTTTTGGGCTATGTGTCGGAACTCAAAAACGCGCCGAAATATGAGGTGAATGAGGACGAAGCCTCGCATATAAATATTTTTAGAGAGGATTTAACGGTATCCGGATTCGAGCCGGGTAATTTTACCGATAAAATTATGGCAGAGGCCCCAAGGAGTGACGGAAAATTTGTTTTAGTTAAGCAGGTTTTAGGCGAGAAGGGCGCCAAGGGGAGCATCTAATTGTGATGGAATTAAATAATTTAACGATAAAGAGGGCGGACGAACTTTTAAGAGAAAGGCAGGTTTCTGCCGTGGATTTGACCGAGTATTACCTAAAAAATATCTCCGAAAAGAATAGAGGCTTGAACGCCTATCTGGAAGTTTTTGAAGATGCTAAATTGTCCGCAGTCGAAGCTGATTCAAGGCGGGCGCTCGGGGAAGATGGTCCTCTTTTGGGGATTCCTCTGGCGATAAAAGATAACATTTTAATTGAGGGCCATATCGCTTCGGCCGGGTCTAAAATTCTTCAAAATTATAAGGCAGTTTACGATGCGACAGTTATTACAAAATTAAAAGGAGCGGGCGCTGTTTTTCTTGGCCGAACGAATATGGACGAATTTGCTCATGGTAGTTCGACAGAGAATTCCGCCTATGGAGTTACTAGAAATCCGGTTGATACGGACAGGGTGCCGGGTGGGTCGTCTGGCGGATCGGCAGCCGTGGTTAGCGGGGACATGGCTGTGGCCTCTTTGGGTTCCGATACCGGCGGATCGGTTCGCCAGCCGGCTAGCCTTTGTGGAATAGTGGGCCTCAAGCCTACATACGGAGCAGTTTCGAGGCACGGTCTTATCGCTATGGGTAGTTCTCTCGACCAGATTGGACCACTTACCAAGTCCGTTGATGACGCTGAAATAATTTTTAACATCATCAGAGGAATGGACCCGATGGATTCAACCACAAGGGAGTACCCTCTTGGGCGGGACATTCCGGGCAAGATGAAACTTGCTATCCCCAAGGGTTTTGTTGGGAAGGGGGTTGCGCCGGAAGTTTTAGAGAACTTTAACGCCACAGTTAAAAGACTTCAGCTGAAGGGATATCAAATAGATGAAGTTGAGCTCTCGAATATTAAATATGCCCTGCCGTGTTACTATGTGATTATGCCGGCTGAAGTTTCCACCAACTTGGCGCGTTTTGACGGCGTGCGCTATGGTCTCCATGTGGACGGCGCGAATCTTATGGAGGATTACTCTAAGTCGAGGGCTCACGGTTTCGGAGCGGAGCCGAGAAGAAGGATTATGCTCGGAGCGTACGTTCTCTCGGCCGGTTACTATGATGCGTATTACAAGAAGGCGCAGGAGGTGATTGGGTTGATTAAAAGAGATTTTTCTAAAGTTTTTAGCGATGGCTACTCTGCGATCATTACTCCGACAGCGGCAGGGCCGGCCTTTAAAATTGGGGAGAAGTTTTCAGATCCGATCTCTATGTACCTTGAAGACGTTTTTACGGTTTCGGCTAACGTTACAGGCGTTCCGGCTATTTCCGTACCTATGGGATTCGCGGAGAGGGATGGGAAAAAACTTCCGCTGGGGTTCCAGATAATGGCCCCGCACTTCAGGGAGGATATTCTTTTTAAGATTGGTCGTGATGCAGAGTTTTAACGCGCCATATTTAAATATTGAGTCTTTATTTTATCTAATTTTTCAGTTTTTTCAGGGTCTAGGAGACCTCTTGTCTATATTATTTAGCAGTTCCAGTTGGGCTGTTATACAAGGGTATGCCATTCTCATTGAGATTATTTTTGTTCCAGCTTTATTTTATTCCATATACCAATTGTTACAGGTTAGAAAAAGACAGCGCGAGGCTTTCTTGAATTTATTTAAGGTAGCCGTAGAGCCCGGGAGCGAGAATGAGAAGGGGTGGGAGGATATCACGGGTCATCTTGAGAGCGAGAATGAGGCGCAGTGGAAGCTCGCCATTATTGATGCGGATAAAGTTCTAGAGGATGCTCTCAAGCGGGCCGGTTATCTCGGAGTTGGCGTAGGGGAGCTTCTTAAGGATGCCGAAGGGAAGCATGGTTTTAGGTCTCTGCAAGAGGCATGGGAGGCTCACAAGGTTCGCAATAGAATCGCTCATGAGGCCGGTTTTGAGTTAACGAAAAGGGAGGCCAGGCGCGCTGTAGAACTTTACAAACAAGCTATCGATAGCCTTCTCGTATTATAAACGGGAGACTTATCCACCATTTATGCACCCCATGTCGTGTTGTTTACGCATTTTTGGGCTGGTATAATACCCACAGGGTATTTCCTCGCGGCTTGCCGCGGTGACCGCTAAGGAAGGTTTGGAAACCGTTGGTTTCCAAGTTAAGCTA
>JACRKD010000018.1 GCA_016215345.1 Candidatus Vogelbacteria bacterium
ATATCGATTACCATTGGCAATGAGGAAGTTCGTGTACGTTTCAAGATTAAATGTTTTAGTCATAATGTGTCCGGGTTATGGACACCCATAGTATTGCACAAAAACTCGTGGTTTGGTATTGTTTGCGTAGGTACTATATAGTATCATAAAAAGTTCCTAGTTCCTAGTGTACTAGGAACCCATGCGGTGTATAGCTCACATCATCCCTTTAAATTATTCATCAACTTTGTCGTTCCCTGCTTGGGCACTATTCCTTTAATAGGCAACTCAACATGGAAAGTCGTACCCCTATTCTCTTCGGACTCAAACCTGATGGACCCGCCAACAATGTCCAAAATAGATTTTGCTATATAAAGCCCCAGACCGGTACCATCGGTCTCAATAGTTCTCGCGTTGTCTGCCCCAAAGAGTTTCTTAAATACCTCGCTTTGTTGGTGGCGCGGGATACCAAAACCATTATCTTCCACCTCAAATACGAGACGGCCATCCTTAACATTAAGACTTATATCAATTTCTCCCCTTGAACGCGTATATTTAACTGAATTCGCAATCAAGTTTTGAAAGATGATACCATATAGGCTCGAATCTCCAGACAAAGTGGGGATATTTTTATCATAATTCTTTTTCACTTCTATCATCCTATCGGAAATCTCCGGAGTTAGTTCGTTTATAATATTATTCACAACTCCGATAATATCAACCGGCTCTGATTTAACTTCAACTGTTCCCATTTCCAATCGAGAAACATTCAAAAGTGAGCCAACGAGACGAATCATCCTTTCGTTGGCGATATCGATCTCACCAACTATTTTTTGATCTCTCTCGCCCAATTTATTTTTATTCTTTTTCAACAGTTCAGTATTCCACTTAATTATTGTGGGCGGTGTACGTAACTAGTGAGAAGCCAGCGAGACAAATTCGCTCTTGGAGCGGTCTATCTCTTTTTCTTTGGTAGTATCTCGAAATACTTCTATGGCGCCAATAATCTTTTTATCGACAACAACCGGGGCGACCGTAATCGTAACCGGAAATCTTGTCTTATCCTTTCGCACACAATAATACGGACGACCTGTAGTAGTAGTGAGCACTCGGTGCATTGGTCGCTCTTTGTTAGGTATGGTATTCCACTTTTCATCCTCTATTGACACCACATCAAAAAATGATTATCCATCACCTCATCGGGATGTCGTCCTAGCATCGTCTGCGCCATCGTATTTATAAGAATTATTTTTCCGCTCGTGTCGGTGGCGATAACACCATCGCCGACGCTATCAAGAAAAGACTCCCCACCTTTAAATACGAAGGGTAAGGTATCCTGTATTTATGGCGAAAAAGTTAAAAAACCATTCTGTTTTAAAATATCCACAACAGGGTCGCGAATACTCTTCTCATCATCAACCACTAAAATTGTTTTTTGCTTTTGCATATAAGTTTGTTAAAGAACTAATAATTTATAATATGTTGCCCTACCCTTACCATGTTTCTCAATAAGTCCAAGTGAGATTAACTTTCTAAAGTCCAAGTTGCGTGTCGGTTTGGCTCTTCTTGTCAAAACAGAATAATCACTATCCTTAATAAACCCATGCTTTTTAAGGTGGTTTATTATTGCCTTATGGTGGGACTGTAACGTCGTGAACGGAGTACGCTTTTCCTCGGGAGCAGAGATTTTAGCCAACTCGGCTCCAACCCGAAGTAGCTCGTCAATAATACCCTCGCTGAAATATTCCAACCACGAGGTGAAATCTATACTCTCCTTAAGATCATAGTAATTCCCAATAAGGCCGACATTTTGAAAATATCTTGTAATATTTTGGTTATAGTAATTTTCAAAACTGAATAAGTTAAAGGTATTGAGTCCCATGCCCGCTAACAACAATTTTGTAGCAAGCCTTGTGGTTCGACCGTTGCCATCTACAAATGGATGAATAATGACAAACTGTTTATGAAATAGGCCCGCAACGACCAACGGATCAAGCGAGTTGATATTATTATTTACATACAAAATAAGGTCATCGATGAGTCCCGCAACATCTTGGTGATCTGGTGGAAAATAGATCGGTTGTCTCATTTGGGGGTTATTGACAAACACTGGCTCTTGTCTAAGCCTGCCGGCTCGATGGTGGCCAATTAGACTGGCAGTAACTATCTTCTGAATGTCGAGGATGAGTTTTAAATTAATAGAGTGTTTATCTACTTTAAGTAGCTTGTTGAGTTCCACGAGTGCCAGATTGTAATTTAAAACCTCGCGCTCACTGTCTCGAATATGCTCTGGGGCATGCTTCATAATCTTTTTGACTTCAGTAAGCGGAAGCGGGTTGCCTTCTATGCTGGTGGAAGAATGGGCCGAAACCTCACGAGCGCGTCGCTCAAAATCCAAAAGTACAACCTTTGGAAAACTCTTGTGATTTAACTCCGCCACCAAAAGACTAATCCTTTTGATATTTGCTAAAAGTCTTGGGGTTATGATAAATTTTGGGTTGAACATATAGGCGTATTATAGACGATTATTAGACGATTGTAAATAGTGCGTAAGCGAATACGGCGAATATTACGGAGCAATCACGGTAACATGGAAGGATCCAGAGACCGGAAAATCATTCTCATTTTCAACTCGACCATTCAAAGTTGAACTGAAATTTGATAGCTCTGCCGAAATCGGCGGCTAGTATCATTACAAGTTAACTATTGTTACTTAATAGAGATAATTTGCTGACCCTTCGACAAGCTCATGACACTCAACTCAAAATAAAAAGTCCTAAATGATATCATTCAGGACTTTTTATTTTCCGCTCGTGTGGTTTACCATGAGCGAGTCCTGCCTTAGCAGGACGAGTCGAGTGGTGGAGATGGGCGGAATCGAACCGCCGTGCAATAGATCACACATAATGTTTCTGCATAGCGTATCTTGCTTTGCCTTGAAATTTCTCCCAAGGGTTTTGGCTTCGTTGTGATGTAAACAAGAGAAACACAACTGGCCTATTTCCTTAATTTCGACTCGATACCGGAAAGTTATCGACTCTATTACGATTTTATTACACTCAATCTAGCTTATCGTAAGTGGGCTAGGTGAATGCCAGCTTGGTTTGGCTTATGCTAAAGCGAAAGCTGGAGCAAAGGGAGATAAAACTCTATTTGCTGTTTTCGATAAGTTTGCACTTAATCGTATCTAGGGTTATTTTACGAGCTTCTTAGAATCCTCGGCTATGCGCAAGATGATTTTAACCCATTGTCTAGGCCGATCATCCCCAAAATTTATGAAGTAAATTTTGCCCTGAGCGAATCACAAATTATATCAATTTGGATGAGTCGAAGGACTAATAACTTCTCTCTTTTAACGTTCTATCAACGTCTCTCTGGCTCTCACGCTTCTTAAGCAGTTCCCTTTTGTCATACTTCTTGAGTCCGCGCGCAACGCCAACCTCAACCTTAATCTTTCGCCCTTTATTATAAACCGAAATTGGCACAAGTGTCAAGCCTCGCCCGTCCGCATAATCGGCGAGTTCCGCTATCTCTTTCTTGGTTAAAAGCAAACGGCGATTCTGTCTAGGGTCGTAACCTTTTGGGGTATTAAACATCTGATACGGCGGGATTTCGGAATTTATAAGATACGCCTCACCCCCCCTGATAATGACGTAAGCTCCATCAAGGGAACCGCGACCGGACTTAAGTGTCTTTACCTCAAAACCCAAAAGCTCAATCCCCGCTTCATATTTTTCGAGAATCTCATACTTCAAAAACACCTTTTTGTTCTGAACTAAAGACATAGGATCATACTATCAGCCTAAATGACATCTGGCAACTTTGCACTTGACTTTTGTGCGGAGGTGTGATATCATATAAAAAAGTAAGTAGAAAACGGCAGAACATCGAAAATCGATACTACCAACAACAGGAAACAGGTCTGCTAAGTGTAGACCAAGGAGGTTGTCATGTTCCGTAATTATCAGCTGGTCTTGGGTTTGTCCATCATTTTGATCCTCTCCGGTTGCGGAGAAGTCGCGATCGGACCGGGCACAACGTTCGACGCGCCGACGAAGAACGCAGTCATGCTCCGTGCTCCGACGGACGCGGAGCAAGTGGAACAGAATAAGGATTCCTGCGCGCCAGCCGCCGCCGTGACTCTTTACCGAGTCATCACCGGAAAGAACTACAATCCCCGTCAGGCGGCAAACGAAATGGGAACGAACCAGGGGCAGAAAGGAACCAAGTGGTCGGAAATACTGAAGTGGCTGAACAATCACGAGATGACCGCGAGCGCAACCACTGTCGCGACGACGTGGGCAGTCGGCATGATGGAGAGTCAGATCAAGGCCGGATACTACGCGCTTCCGCTCGTTAACGAAAGCGCGAAACCAAACGCGCCGCACGTCTTCATCGTCTACGGGATCGACAAGAACGCCGATGGGACAGAGCGGATTCTGGTTTCGGACAGCAACAAGCGTCTCGGGATGAGCCGCATCGGGATCGACGCGAAGATCTTCCAGAACAGATGGTTGATCAACACCAGCGTGAACCGGCCCATCGAGAGGGCATTCATCGTATTTGTCGACAGCCGACCCCGAAAGAAGCCGGCCACCACACAGAAGGCGAACGTGATCGACACGTCGAAGACACTCCACGGAGATCTCTTGATCCAGTAGCTCGGTTCATAGATCCAAACCGGATCACCCCCACCTAAGACGTGGGGTTTTTCTTTGCTATAATAAACCCAGCCCCAGTTTTACTAGCGATTCTATTGTGTCACATTCGAGTGATGTGAAAAACAATATTTTATCTAACTACTTTGGTATTGAGAGTAAAACTGGGGCTGGGTAAACTCATGTCGCAAAATATTAATGAACTCAAGAGACAATTTCTAGAACATCTGGAAATAGAAAAGGGTAGAAGTCTAAAGACAGTAGAAAATTACGACCGATACCTGTCACGTTTCATCCGCTTTTCAAAAATAAAATTTCCGGAAGATATAACCGAAGAGGCTCTCCGAACATACCGCCTATGGCTCAACCGCCAGCCTTCGCTTAGACACGGAGTGTTCAAGTTAAGTTCCGGCAATGAAACTCTAAGCAGAAAAACCCAAAACTATTACCTCATAGCCGTTAGAATGTTTCTAAAATACCTACTCCGAAAGAAAATCCCCTCCCTCACTCCTGACCAGATCGACCTGGCGAAAATTCCACAAAGAGATCTTGACCTAATAAACGAAGATGAACTAAGACGATTGATAGATTCACCCCTCAAATCAGACTCTGGCGAGGCTGTCGCAGGAGGCAAAAATTTAAAAACGCTAAGAGACAAAGCCCTGATGGAGCTCCTTTTTTCAACTGGCTTACGAGTCTCGGAACTATGCAGTCTCAATCGGGATAGCATTGATCAAAAAATTGATGAGTTTTCCATTCGTGGGAAGGGTGGAAAGATAAGGGTAGTTTTTATTTCTGACGCATCACGCTATGCTCTTAAAGAATATGTAGATAAAAGAGAGGACACAGATGAAGCACTATTTGTACACATTGGTAGCGGCGGTTCCACAAGTAAAGAAAGCAAATCTCTAAGACTAACTACGCGTTCTGTGGAGAGAATCGTGGCTTTCTACGCTAGGAGAGCCGGAATACCAAAAAAAGTAACCCCGCATATAATCCGCCACAGCTTCGCCACCGATCTACTCCGAAACGGCGCGGATCTTCGCTCTGTCCAGGCTATGCTTGGGCATTCGAGTATCGTAACTACTCAAATATACACCCATGTTACCGATAAAGAACTAAGAAACGTCCACAAAAAATTCCATTCGGGAAATAAGTAACAAAAAAATAAACGAAAAGTTATCCACACCCTAAAACTTGAGCGTCGTCAAAGTCTGCTATAATATAATAGCAATCAGAGGAGAGAAGGCTTGGTTCTAGTTGTAACCGGAATAAAAAGAGGAGCGATTGGTTCCAAAAAAATAAAATAGAACCAAATAAAAATATCGCCCCCATGGCTTATCTAAGCCAAACACCCCCGCTTGCAACTGACCTCGACCCCCATCGTTCATCCACATTAGCACATTGAGATATAACTCAAGGATCCCCAAAGGATCCACCCTTCGCCCCGCGACTCCGGTCTCGGGGTTTTTCTATAACCCACCCAACTAAAAAAGCGGAGGTCGCCTGCCTGCCGACGAGGCAGGAACCTCCGCGAAATATAGACAATCTCTATCGACAGCTACCGATGGCCAATGAAGGCGTATCGGGGTTTATTGTTTGGGCATCCGTGGTCTGAATCCCCTGTTCCTTTCTATCCTCTTTCTTCCCTTCGGCCTGATTACTTTCCATAATAGTCTCCCTTTATGGCACATTGCCGGAGTAATCCCCGCATGGAACCTCTGTCGCCATCTTGGTTGTCTCGTCTTATTCCATCTTAGAGAGAATGGCCGTAGCCAGAACTACAACATGAGCTGGCTCAAAGCCTCCAGTTCCGTTCAAATCTTCGCCCTCCAGGACCTCTTTTGCAATCTTAAGTGCCCTCTTGAGCTTCTCCCTAATCCTTGCGTCTTCCTCTGTGTTCGACCGATCAGCACAAGTAACGATATGTCCATCCACTGGTTCCGGACGATCGATCCTTGGAAATTTCTCTCTCGCCATATCTCTTCCGTCCTCCTTCAGAACGTCTAGGGCAACTTATCGCCCGAAGACGACCCTGTTTCTACACTACCGCAATGTGCTCTAGGGCGTGTTGCGTCCTTGCCGCAAAATCAGCCGCGCAATCAAGATCAAACTCCGGAGTAAACTCGATGACGAAAGTTCGATTGTGGTCAGCCTCCCAACCAAGAGTGTCGCGAACGGCCGCGAGAAACTGCTCATCATGGTCTGCAATCTTAATCGCCTTGGAAGCGAGAAGATCCAAAAGACAATTGAGGCCGACGCGAGTCGCGCCGCCCCCATCGGGTGAGAATCTGACAAAAACTTTTCGCGAACCGCAAAAAGCGCTAGACACGATACCAGCCAAGACACACTTGGCGCTCCTGACTTCCGCAATGCAGCACCCGCGACTTTCACGACTTTCTGTGGATAACATCGAATAATTCCTGCTGTTCCGTATCCATTTTCAAAATCATCCCTTCTTTTTTCCGCGAATGAGGCAACGTGTACGTGAGCTCA
>JACRKD010000021.1 GCA_016215345.1 Candidatus Vogelbacteria bacterium
ACTCACGCACATCTTTTCTTGTTTCGTGGCATTCATCAGGCTCGAGTTCGAACGGCTCAAAACTGGCGTAAGTTGGTATGAACAGAAAGCGCAATGGGTACGGCTGGGGATAAATCAAGCTTTTGCGTAGGTACTATATTAAATGTTTAACAGAAGCCGACTAGTCTGATGCGAATTTCCCTCATAGCCGTGAGCAAGAAGACTAGTCAGCTTCTGTTTCCCATAATTCCCCCCTAAACTTTTTTCTCGGTTTTTATGGCCCTCCTCTTATCGGCTCCTCTACCGCGGTAGTTCATAAGATATCTTTCCGGATTGTCACTTAGGTCCAGGAAGTCGTCGGCCGCCTCTATCAGTTTTCCGGAAGTGCTTTTCCCAAAGGAGGCGACTTCCACTTGGACGCCGGAATACATTCTCAAGTATTCTACTAGCGGCACGTAATCGCCGTCTCCGCCCACTAAAACAATGGCGTCTAGTTTCGGAGCCAGCTTCATGGCATCCACTGCCAGCCCGACGTCCCAATCGGCTTTCTTGGCCCCTCCGTAAAATATCTGCAGGTCTTTGGTTTTTGTTTCTATCCCTATCTTTTCGAGAGCCTCGAAGAAACTTTTTTCTTCGCCGGTTTCGGTGGTTATCACATAGGCGATTGCTCTTATTAAAGTTCGTCCGGCGAGAGAATCTTCTACGATATTGCCGAAATTAACTCTAGCGTGATAAAGATTCTTCGCGCTGTGATAAAGGTTCTGGGCGTCTATAAAAATCCCGACTCTCTGTCCCTTTTGTTTTATTATAGCCATGTTGTTCTTATTAAAAGAAGAAGTTTGTTAGTGGAACTTATATTGTTCTATTTTAATTCAAGTTTCTTTACTATAGAATCGTAACCCTTCTTATCTTTTTTCTCAAGATACTTTAGGTGGGACCGTCTGTCGGCGACCATCTGCAGGAGCCCTCTTCTAGAGTGAAAATCTTTTTTATTCTTTTTTAAGTGTTTGGTAAGTTGAGCTATTTGTTCAGTTAAAAGCGCAACTTGAACAGCCGATGAACCTGTATCTTTCTCATGTTTCTGAACTTTCTTTATAATTGTCTCCTTTTTAGCCTTTTTAAGCATGTGGAAATCCTATCATAAAAGGTCGAAGTATGCAAATTCAGCTGTGTTTTTAATGACAGTTATGATATCATTGATTTAAGTGATTAGTATTAATTAAATATTATCTATGAGTATAGAAGATTTTATGCACGGTAAAATATCTCC
The DNA here is from genome assembly GCA_016215345.1 of Candidatus Vogelbacteria bacterium. Classification (GTDB taxonomy): domain Bacteria; phylum Patescibacteriota; class Minisyncoccia; order Phycocordibacterales; family UBA12445; genus JACRKD01. Next base: position 1,250 of record JACRKD010000021.1, read on the forward strand.
AATGTCGGAGAAGAAAAAAGATCCTTTTACCGGGAAATATGAGGACGCCAAACATGATATATCGGAGGATGTCGCGAAGAAGGCTACTGACAATCTCAATGAAGAGCTTGATAGACAAAAAGCTTTGGACCAGAAATTAGGGGTAAACTGGGAGGATCAGAACAAAAAATAATTTATTGCACCACGACTGTGCCGAAGTCCGTGGGTTTTCTATGGTTGTGATATTTCCACTCTCCGGAGAAATCGAATTGGAATGACCAGCTTTCTCCTTTGTTAATAGTTTTACATGCGTCGAAGGTGCTTCCCAAACATCCGCCGGTTGTTGGGTAGGTAGCATGCGACGGATGCATGGCCGAAGCGACCCACATTGGTGTTTCGGAACTATTTTTCCATGTTACGGTTTGGCCCTTTTGGATCGTGACTTTGTTGGGTTGAAAGCCAAATACATCGGAGTAATTAATTATGATTTGATCCGGCGCGACTATGGTTATCATGTTGCCCTTGGTGTTTATTGTTTGCACCTCGATTTTGCTACTTTCTGAAGCACTTTTTGTTGCTTTGGTCTCCACACCTGTATTCCCCGACGGGGTTTCTTTGTTTGGAACATTTGTTCCCACCCAAGCCAGGCTAAGAACCAAGACAATAATTATTACCAAAATCCATGTTGAACTTTTCATAGTATTTTATTTTTTTAATAGTTTCACTAAAATTACTCCCAATATGATTACGACTAAAATGAGAAAACTCGGGAGGATGTACGGTGATCTCTCTGACAGGGGAGGAAGAGTCGGTGTGAATTCCAGATTTTTTTCCGGTTTATTTATTGAGGCGTTGCCTATGTTGACTGCGCTTAAATATTGTGAAACCGTTGAAAGATCGTACTCTCCGGCTTTGGCTTTTGTATTGCCAAAGTACATATAATACTTTTGGTCTGGTCTTAAACTAAACAAAACCTTTCTCACTGCTCCATATAGTTTTACGTCTGATATTTCTATCGACTGATCATCACGATTTAGTATGGAAATTTTCAGGTATCTTTTTCTGGATTCTGGATAATAAAATTTAAGATTGCCGCCGGTGAATTCAGGTGTCGCGATAGAGAAGATGTAGCCGTTGCCTAAAACTTTCCAAAACACTCTGTCGGCGCTTTCTGATATAACAATAGCTCGGCTGAAGTTACCGGCTTCGGTTGTTATATCTCCGCGACTGTGTGGGGCTCCGCTTTGTCCAACGTCGAGGATTAAGTCCGTGGATTTTCCATTTGAGTTTTCATCTCTTGAAATTGTTGGTGAATATGATATCTCTCTCGCAACGCTTTTTAACCTGTTTTCTACACTTGCGCCAACAATTTTTAACGCAGTTTCCCCTCGGTCAAAAATAGTTACTCGGAGGTATCTCCATGTAGCTTGGGGATATTCTATGCTCATGAATCTGGAATTCACATAGCCGTTCTCTCTGTATGTATAATCGAAAATCTGTCCTTTCAGATTTAAAATACTCCAGTTTTTCTGGTCGTTGCTACCTTCGATTTTTACGTCCCTCTTGAAGTTTTCCGAGGAGGTTTCTATTGTTATCTGACTGTGAAACGCTTCTGTTCGTACAGTGTTACCGACGTCAGCGATAAAACTGGTTGACTGGCCTTGAACGGAAGAGATGTTAAAAATCTTTGATGGGACATTAGATAAAGATTCTTTTTCTGTCTCTGCGGTTAAGACAAATGGCACTTCCGCATCCCCACTTATTATTCTTAGATCCGAGAGGTTCTGGTTTAGATTTTGGAAGGTCTCTTTTGGAATATCGAATGAAATATATCCTGATGGCTGTCCTCTTTCCGGGATGATCTCGCTTCTAAATTCCCAATTTGTTTTGTTGAAATCGGCGGACGCTGTTGTGGCCAAGAGAAGCGATATGGCTAGCAGTAGTTTCTTTACGCCTGTTTTTTTCATATTTACTTTTGTTCTATCTTCGCTTGATGTTTGAAGTATAGATATGATACCAGAAGAAGTATTACTCCCAAAATTGTCAGTGATAGAACTTTGTACGGTGTGGCCAAATCGTAAAGGTCGACAAGAAAAACTTTGAATATTGTAACTGCGAAAAGTATTATCGCCGACCACCGGAGGAACGCTACTTTCCAACATATACCCAAAGATATCAATATGATGGAGTAGATGGTCCAGAAAATGGAAACAGTAGCGTTACTCTGGTTTCTCGCTGACTTAAGTTCCGGAGATTTGTTTAGCGCCTCGTAATAGTTCTGGTCGTAGTAAGGAGGTTTTGTGGTCTCTTCACTTGCGGGTAGTGGCAGTTGTCTGACCTGGGATTGTATATTTTTCTCGATGGCGAGAATTTTACTTTGGTAAAATGTATTTATTTCTGTCGTGCCGGAAATCAGCGTCAAGATGTTTACCATTGTCCAGAGGATTGCGACTATTTTCGGATCAGCCGCGCGGTCATTCTTCATCATATGTCCGAACATGTAGGCTATCGTGCTTGTCGCCAGCATTACGATCAGGTAGGTGAAGAACCTCAAGTTGATGATCGGGATGAATGTCAGAAGCTCTATCTCCCCTATCTCGCTATCGAATGCGAAGAGTCTCCAGATTGTTATTGCCAAGATAATGAGGGCTACCTTTTTCATCCCATCGTTTTTTGTCGTTATACCAAGTAGCGCGATTATGACTGCTTCCGTGGCCCACGCGATCGTTATGGCGTTCGCGGAGAATTGCAGAGGTATGGCTATGGTTAGAAATACTGCAGCGATGGCACCAAGAAATTTTGGCATATTGTCTTCAAGGTTTTTAAGTTTCTGCCCTGCGCGGGCGAGGATAATGTATACCAGCGACAGGAGGACGGCTGTGAATGCAAGTACGGTGTCGTTCCTCGCGGACTCGTAATGCAACAAATTGTATAGCCAAAAGAAAAACCAGATTGGGTTTATTGTCAGTACGAAAAGTTCGCCCAGATCGTTTTTTGTTCCTTCGTTGGTTTTGGTGTAACTCATGAGGTTCCCGACGATAAGATATATTAGATAGAAGGAGGTCAATGCGAATATGGCAAGCAGCAGTTTGTCATTGGCATAAAGAGTCGCGTGCCATGTACCGAAATGCATGGCTGTTCCACCGAGACCTAAAATGGCCAGCGGGTACCACTTCTTGAAGTAACCTATGCCAAGAACACCTATATTTAAACTCAAACTGTATATGAAGTAACCTAAGTCTGTGAGATCGGCGTCGCCAAAAAGGTAGGGGACCAAAAATCCTACAGCTGTTGTTAGAAGGGCCAGCTCTACTGCATCGGCTCGGAGAGCGAGCGAAGCGCCGAAGATCGTAACCGTGGTCATAAATATAAACGACGTGCTCGGCCCGATCAGTCCGTAATATCCGTACGTGGCGTAGGTTGAAAGATAAAGAAGGCCGAGTCCAGCCGAACTTAATATATATGAGTAAGTTTTTTGTCTTGGCCTCATAAATTCTCCGAGAATCACGAAACCCAGTCCCCCCATGAGTCCGAGTATCACTCTGCCGGTGTAGCCTATAAAATTATTTTCAAAAGCCCATTTGAGAAAATAACTGGCGCCTAAGACGATCGCGATAATGCCAATGATCCCGGCAACCCAACGGCCAATATAAGATTCGGCCCTACTGCTTTTTGATTTTAATATTGCTTGGGCGACTGGGAGCTCTACCTTACTGCCAGATATTGTCGAGGCCGGCGTAGCACCTCTGGATTGTGTTTGTATGTCTACAACCTTTTGGCTGGTTGCGATACTTAACGCCTCAATTTTTTCTATCCGTTTTTCTACAGCTAGAATTCTATTCTCTATATCCCCTAGTCTTTTTAAAATTTCTTCCATCTGTTTTTAGCTAATAGTAGTTTCCTCTAACCTTGAACTGTTGCGGTTCGAAAGTTACGACCATGTACCAGTTCCATGATACGGTTCTATTATCCCTGCCGACGAATCCGAACCAGATTTGAGGAAAATCTTTTATGTCGATCTGCCTCTTTCCGCCATCTTTAAGTGCCGGATCAACGACGATAATATGTTTATCTGTAATATTTACCACGACACTATAGTGATCACCATCTTTTTCAAACCAGTCGATTAGTACCGGAAGTTTTTGTTCCTTTATGAAATATCTTAACTCTTCTATTGTGCCGTTTTCCTTTTCAAATACATATCCTCCCAACCCCTTTACACCTTTGATCAAACCCTCATGCTCGGCGCCATAGTCTTTGTTTGCGTCCGTAAGTTTCGCCAGGTCTATCTCCGAGTAGTTCTTATTGAAATGCGAGAGCATTATTTTGAGTGAAGCCGGACCGCAAAGGCCAACGTCCTGTTCGAAGGGGGTATATTTTATCTCCCCTTCCTCTTCCGGGGGTATGGTGCTGACCGGTATAAGCGGTTGCGCCGCAACCTTGATCATCTCTCTCGAGATCGGTTCGGTCGGAACGTTGTTTAATTCAGTTATTGGGCTGACTTTTATATCGTTAGACATGGTTTTTTACCTGATATTTGTAAGATACCATAAATTGTGACCACCGTAAATGGCGCAAGACTTAAACAGTTTTTGGTTGGGCTGGTCAAATACAACCAATCTGCAAGGTTGAACCTTCCAGATTATATACAAAAAATCCCCGACCTGGTCTTTCGACTTTGGTCGGGGTTGGCCCATATTTCAGAGCTTTGGTTTCTTCTTACAAACAGTACTTCTTGTGGAGTCGCTCGAGCCCGCCGGGCTGGTCGAGAAGCTCGATGTCCTTGCCCAGGGTCGAAGAGTAGTGGGTCTTGATGAACTAAATCATCCGCTGACGAACCTCATCGCCATCTATCCTCATGATGGCGGCGCGGGGTTGATGTTTGCTGATTTGTCCACATCCGTGGACATCATCTTCAGAGTCTGCCATGGGTTGCATTCTCCTTCCAATGTGCTTGTCCAGACGTATTGCCCGGACTCTAACTCAACTTTATCATGGATGGAGTTTATTGTCAAGCACAAGTTTAGCGGTGTACATTCCATTTATAAAAGCGTCTTCGGTGCTGGCGACGTCGTGATCATTTGCGAGAAAGAGGTTGGGTTCAGGATTTAAATTTAAATATCGGTCGCCAAGGAGGAAAAGCGCCGGTTTCCACTCCCCTTTTGTAATGACTTCATAGTTATCGAAATATTTGTCGATTTTGTTTTCTCCCGTATAAAAGTACAAAAATGTGCCGTCATTTTCTTTGGAAAGAGCGGCCTGTATAGAAACCGGAAAGAAATTGTAGCCAGTTGTATTATAGGCCGGCTTGATTTGCCCATGGACATGAAAGAACGAAACATCTATGCCATTCTTGATTGGTTGCGGAGGAACTAGGCCGTTGGTTATGTTCATGGGTGTTGCCAGAACTAATTTGTCACAGGTGTAGATGCTTCCAGTTTTTGTGTTCAGCGTGAATTTGCCATTTTGTTTTTCAACCTTAGTAACCGAGTCTTTAATTAAACCTTCTTCAAAATCCTTATAAATATTCTTAAAATCCAACTCAAAAGCGTAGACCGGAACAATTAAAGGGATTAAACATTGCATGAAAACAAACGTTGGCATTTCCTCGGAGTCGATGAAATATTCCCCCCAGAGAATTTGAGAGAGATACTCTTCCATGAGGCTCTCTAACTTTCTGTCCCTTATGTACTCTCCTGCTTTCTGATGATAATACTTTTTGAGAAATGGGTCAGCTTCGATAAGCTCTTGGCGCGACTTTTCGGTTGCTAGTCCCCTACTCTTATTAAAATGTTTTCTGAAAATTGTTACGTCCCAAAGAAGCTTAATATAGGCCGGCAGATGCTTTATTATTCTTGGGGAGAACAAAAGATATCTTTTACCATTTTTATGAAAATACATTTCGCGGAATTTCATCCTCTCGATTTTGCGCATGTACGGCAAGATATTTTTGCAATCCGCGGTTATATAATAGGCGCCGTAGTTTACTTTTCCATCCGGAGAAACTTTAATTCGTCCGCCGATATTTTCAGAAATCAGCTTGAATTTTTTTCCGGCCTCATGAAGCCTCTTGGCACATCCAAGACCGGCGAGTCCCCCACCGACGATAATTATCTCTTCTTGCATGGTATTATTCTAGCACGAAAAAAGCCCCATATGCATCTGGGGGCCTATGAGATTGGAGCTATTTTTCTTGCGGCCAGTAAATTTCGCAGGGCGTTTTGTGGCTCCCTTTACACTTTTTTGATGGTCGCCTTGATTTGTCGAGATGCCCTTGCATCTCAAACTTCCAGTTTTCCATGTTGATGACCACAACGTTGATTGAGTCCAGACAAATTGGGCATATGCCCACGAGTGCCATGCTCTCTTTTCTCTTGTTGTCATGCCACTCTTGTTTACTGACGCCCATTATCTTGGCTATGTCCAGTCGTTCCGTCGGGCAGTTCGTCTGATGGGCCCATTGAATTAGCAATTCCACCAGCCGCCTTGTTGAGATTGATATAAATTCTGTATGCGGCCAACCGGAACTGTTCCCAAAGGTTCATGGTGTATCCTCTCCTTACTCAGCCGAATGGTGGTACGATCCACAGCCGTAAATGGCGCATCCGCTGTTGAACTTCCAGCATTCCAGATGATGCGGTGTCTCGCACAACTTGCAGACCACTTGCTGTTCGTTCCCCAATTGATCTCCACACACACGACAGTTCGTGTCACTGGTTATGGATTGTAAGGTTAAGTCTCCATGGAACGCTTCTTTTAGTTCACGCTTGAGTTTGGTTTTTATTCGGAACCTCCGAATTCTCTTTTTGAGATATTTGTTGACAATGAATAGCGTAACGGCGAAGACAACAAACGGATTAGAGATTATTACCAGTATCCCATAAAACAGATCCGTTATTAAGGAGAGCGCCCCCCTTAATAATGCCCAAACGAAAAATCCGGTTAGTGTGGTCATCTCCTCTCCCATCTGTTATTCCTCCTTTCAATTATCGAAGGTCTTGTGTCTAGTATCAAAGTACTATGACCGCTTGGAGTTGTCAAAAGTTGTTTAAGACGGCCGGTTTTTTAGAAATGTCTCAATAATATTTATTTCGTCTCTATAATCGTGCCGGTCTTTGATGCTTATGGAATCGGCGAATAGTTTCAGTTTGTCTCTGAATCCGGTAAAGGTGGTTTTAAACTTCTCCTCCATTTTAATTATCGAGTCGTCGCCTTTTATCTCCTCGTATTTGATTAGGTGTTTACCATCATCATCATAGTCATCGAATCGTTCGAATCCCAGAGAATTTGTTATCAGCATTAAAATATCATCCTTGCCCGGATTCGTGTAAATAAGGGTGTCGGTATCAACTAAATGTATTTTTCCCGTTTTTTCATTGTACATATATTGTCTTGGCGGCTCTATGTCAGCCAACATTGGACTCCCATCTCTATATTTTTTTATAAGGTAGTCCAGTATGGATGAGAATAGAGTATCTAGCTTCGGCGCGATCCCTTCTTTTTCGTGTTCTCCGAACGAATCTTTAACGATGTTTTTACCTTGTACCTTGTCGTCTATGGTGAATACCGCCGGAGAGCCATCATCTTTCTCGCCGACAACGAAGCGTGGGGAGCACTCAACCCCGTAGTCTTTTTTTAGAGACTCGAACTCTTTTTTCGCGATTTCAACTTCCCTATAATTTACCCTCCTTTTTCCATTGCTGTCATATGTTGATCCAAGATGGTTGGCCCTTGTATATAACTCTGGGTGGGACATTGATGGAAGAAATTTGTCGTACTGTAAATCTACTCCCGGAACGTCGTCAATGAACCTTTTAAAAGGTATACCCGCTTTTTTATTTCTGCCCTTTTCGATATCCATGAGATTATGCGAAATTATATTGGTCGGAGTGTCGGGATTCGAACCCGAAGTCACCTGCTCCCAAAGCAGGCATGTTAGCCGTTACACCACACTCCGCTATTATTAAAATATGTCTTTTATCGGTTCGTGTCGGAGTGTCGGGATTCGAACCCGAAGTCTTACGAACCCGAATCGTAAATGTTACCGTTACACCACACTCCGTTTTCATAAACAGTATACCATTTCAGCGTTTTTTACAAATCGATATCCTCTAGAAAGTCTATCTTATGTTTATCGGAGTTTTTGTCTAAGTAGACGGCGATTACGTCAGCTTGCCAGTCAGCATTGGTGAATTCTCTGTTTTCCAACAGGAATGTTTTTATCGCTCTGGATATTCTTTTTTTCTTATCGAATGTAATATTGTCGAATGGCGAGTACTCCTCATCTTCTCTAAACTGACTCAAGTCTCTAATCACTGTTTTGACCTCGACAAAATGTAGGTATCCGTCTTTTTTGGTAACAATATCAATTTCACCCCAAGGTTTCCAGCAGTTTCTGGCAACTATTTTATGACCTTGTTTCATGAGGAACATTGCAGAGAGATCTTCTCCCTTATCTCCAATCTCTCTTTTTTCGGTTTTCATTGATGGATTATATGTTTCTTATGAAACTTTTGAGAGAAGTTTCACATGAAACGTTAATTCTCTATTTTATTAGACATTTTTGATTTTTAAGACAAAATGGACAGTCTTTTATGCACAGTATCCACAGGGTTATCCACAGTTTTGGATTGTGTTCGTTAGTATTTGCTGGCGTTTTCAAAAAGACGTTAAAGACTTTATCGTGTTGATGTCTCTTGAAGATAAGACCAGTATATTTTATTGCGCAACTTACTTTGTGCGGATACGGGGAATCGAACCCCGATCTGAACCTTGGCAAGGTCCTGTTCTACCACTAAACCATATCCGCCTACGCTCTTTTAGAGTTATAGCGGACAAGTTCCGCTATCGAGTTCCATAAGAGCTATTGAGGTATTATAGTTTAAGTAGATAAAAAATCAAATTGATGTTTTCCGATATTTAATGTAAACTTTAATTTACAATATAATATATCATATTACCATATAGCACCCGTGGTGAAATGGATATCACAACAGGCTTCGAACCTGTCGTTGGGGGTTCGAGTCCCTCCGGGTGCACAAAAATTAAAGGGCACGTGGCGGAATTGGTATACGCGTACGTTTCAGAAGCGTATCTCGTAAGAGGTGAGGGTTCGAGTCCCTCCGTGCCCACATATGTTACACATGTAACAGTTATGGATCATGTTCAAAATACCACCAGAAGTTTCACATGTAACAGAAACCCTACAGGGGGCGGGTTTTCAGGCTTTTTTGGTTGGTGGTTGTGTTAGAGATCTTATAATAGGCCGTGAACCAAAGGATTGGGATATTACGACTAATGCCAAGCCAGAGGAGATTCAGGCTTTATTTGTGAAAACTTTCTATGAAAATGACTATGGTACCGTTGGTATCGTTAACGAAGCGAGTTACCTGTCTGCCGATAGGCAGGTACATGAAACCTTGAAGATTATAGAGGTAACTCCGTTTAGGTTGGAGGGGAAGTATTCCGATTTTAGACATCCGGGTTCCGTTATTTTCAGTACAAAGCTGGAGGATGATCTCAAAAGACGTGACTTTACAATTAACGCTGTGGCGTATGACCCACGTAAAGGACAGTTAATAGATCCGTATAAAGGACAGGTAGATATAAAGGACAGGGTTATTAAGGCGGTGGGGAACCCACAGGAAAGATTTAAAGATGACGCTCTCCGTTTGATGCGTGCCGTGAGGTTATCCACAGATTTAGAATTTTCTATAAGTAAGGAAACGGCTGACGCAATTGAGGCTTCCGCTAATCTTCTTTCTAAAATTTCAGTAGAGAGAGTTAAAGATGAACTATCCAAAATTATTATGACGGGAAACCCGATGCAGGGGATTATTCTCTGTCATAGGCTTGGGCTTTTGGAATATATTATCCCTGAAGTGGAAGAGGGGATAGGGCTGGAGCAAAATGGCGACCATATTTACGATATTTGGGAGCATAACCTGAGAGCCTTGAATCATTCGGCAGATAGAGGGTGGCCACTGCATGTTAGACTGTCTGCTTTACTCCACGATGTGGGGAAGCCTCGAACCAGAGTTTGGAGTAAGGAGAAGGATGACTGGACATTCTATGGCCACGATGTGGTTGGTGGCAGGATGGCAGATAAGATACTCACTCGTTTAAAGTACCCGAGTGATATAGTGGAAACCGTTGTCAAGCTGGTTAGGTATCACCTTTTCTTTTCCGACATCGATAAAATAACCCTTTCGGCCGTGAGAAGGATTGTAAAAAACGTTGGACCGGATAATGTTTGGGACCTCATGAAAGTTAGGGCTTGTGACAGGATAGGGATGGGGAGGCCGAAAGAAACTCCTTATCGCCTAAGAAAATATGAGTCTATGATTGAAGAGGCTATGCGTTCTCCGGTTTCCGTAGGTATGCTGAAAATAGATGGGCAGAAAATTAAGGAGGCTGCTGGACTTTCGCCGGGGCCGAAGATTGGTTTTATTTTGCACGCTCTTCTCGAAGAGGTCTTAGACGACCCGGGCTTAAACACCGAAGAATATTTGAACAAAAAAGCCAGAGAACTTTCTCTTCTTTCGGAATCTGATCTTAAGACACTTGGCGATAAGGGCAAAGAGGCTAAGATAGAGCTGGAAGAAAAAGAGCTTGGAGAAATCCGGAAGAAATATCATGTTAAGTGATTTTTTCTGAATGTGCGCATACTATGCTAGAATATGGGCATGGACAATCTTATGTACTTGGGGGTTGTGGTTTCGGCCGTGGTTGGTTGCCTGATTTCGGTTCATATATACAGGGAAAAGAAAAAGGATGTGCCGATGGTTTGTCCGCTGAATTTTCACTGTGATACTGTTGTTTATAGTAAGTACTCAAAGTTCTTTGGTATCCCAGTAGAAGTTATCGGGATTTGTTATTACGCCGTTGTCGCGATTAGTTACACGCTTTTTCTCTTTTGGCCATCTGTAGTGAATCCTGTTTTTACACTTGTTGTTTTGTTCGCGACCATTTCGGCTTTTCTGTTTTCAATTTATTTGACTTTTGTCCAGGTTTTTAGAATAAAAGAACTTTGTAGTTGGTGTCTTACTTCGGCCAGTATTTGTACGGTTATTTTCCTTTTAGTTGCTTGGTCCGGCCGAGCGGTTTCGACATTTGTCTCTCTCGTCGCCGCCTACGAGTACATAATTATGTTGACTAATTGGGTTAGCATGGCTATCGGTTTTGGCGGGTGGATACTTTATGGGGTTTTAACTCTGTGGTTCCTACGGGACCTCCGTATTTCCCAAGAGGAGGGGAACGTTTTGCACATTTTACGCCAGATAATTATATTTGCTTTTGGAGTAATTATAATAACCGGAGTTACCCTATACTTTGTATAGACCTTGTTTGATTTCTCCCAACTCACCCCTGTGGGCTATTTTACACCATTGTAACTGACCGTCATTTGACTTTGTGGTTTGATTATGTAATATTTCTACTGAATTTTGTTGTTTTTGAGAGTGGTTGTTCCTTGTAACGTAAGCGAAGGAGGACGGAATGAACATGTTGATTCTTAGGATCATTTTCCTTGGATTAAATGTTTCGGCTGCAGTTTCGTCGGCCGGTTGCTTTGGAGGTGACAGTTCCACTGTCTCTACTGTGTCGAGTAACAGTAGCACGAATAATGGGGTTATCGTCAATAATCCATTGCCAGTTACATCAACGATTTTTGTACCTGTCCCAACACCCCCGACTGTTTCCGGAGTTGTCCGTTTGATCTACACTCGGTCAGCAACCGATATTTCTGATACGGCCGCCACTCTCCACGGAGAGTTGGATGCCAGCTGGGTTAGTACTTTGGAACAGGCATATTTTGAGGTGAGGCGTCATGGATTTACTAGTTGGGACTATTTGATCCCCATTGGTCATCCCGGTAGACGGCCGTTCTACGCTATCGCCGGTCTTTTACCGGATACTCTGTACGAAGTTCAGCTGATCGCCCTTGTGGGAATCGGGCCAGAGATGGTGGGGGGGATCGAGCGCTTCATGACGATGAACTCACCGCCCAGGTCATCTGATGTTCCAATGCCACACACATCTTCAACCGTAGGTGTCGTGGTAACAACTAATTATGATGTGGTAACTCTTCCGGCATCTGAAATTGCCACGGAGTCTGTCACGATAAATGGCCGAGTAGATGTTCCGTTCACCAACGGGGCGGCATACGTTTTGTTGTCGACGGACGTCGGGGTAACATGGAGCCATCGTGACCTCGGTCGACCCAGTGGCAACTTTTCTAGCAGACTTTTTGGTCTTTTGAGAAACACGGAATATTCGTATAAGGTGATAGCGGTTAACGGAACTGAGCCGGCCCATACGGGGGCAAACGTTTGGCTCCGATTCCGTACTCTGCCTTAGATTTGTTGGCCTGTCAGAAGTATTGGCAGGCCTTTTTCATTTGCTTACTCTTGCTTTAGTGCGAGTAGGAAGAATCGCTCTCTACGAGAGCAGTACCCGCGATTGGATTTTTTATTTCTCCGCCTCTGGCGGATCATAAACTATCTCAATCGGGTTTCGATTCCCCCGCGGAAGCCAAGCAGTTGGCTTTCTTACTCGCGAAAAAATCATATGATTTTTTCTGGTGCGAGTAGGGAGAATCGAACTCCCAACCTCAGTTTGGAAAACTGACGTTTTACCATTAAACTATACTCGCTATTTTATTCGTTATGTTCCTTATCTTCATCACAGACGACGCATCCGGCTCCTTGGCAGATATCACATTTCATTTTTCTCCCGCAACATTCGGCCGGGAAGTCTGACTCGTTCGCGCATCTCTTACACTTGTACATATTGATTTAAATCTTTTGTAATTTTTATTATACGGCAATTATACACAGGCAACAATTAAGGTCAACTTTGGGCTGGGTTGATAACGGAAACTAAGCAGTGTATTCTGTTGTTATTGAACAATATGACACACTATGGCCATAAATTTGGCGTTAGGACTTGGATCGAGATCGATAAAAAGGCGATAAAAAACAATTTCAATATTTTTAGGGAGTTTATTTCGTCCAAAACGGCTCTGATGGCGATTGTTAAATCGAACGCTTACGGCCATGGGCTTATAGAGTTCGCGAAAGAGATGGAAAAACTCGGAGCTGATTTTCTTGGGGCGGATTCCATAATCGAGGCGATTCATTTAAGCCAGTCGGGAATAAAAAAACCAATTTTGGTTTTGGGGTACACAATGCCGGGGAGAATTCACGAGGCGCAGGAAAACAATATCTCGCTTACAGTTTCTTCTTTTGAAGCCCTAAAACCTATTGTAGCCTTTAAATCCGGAGATCCGATCTCCGGGAGGGCCTCCGGAAGATCTATTAAGATTCACATAAAAGTAGATACGGGAATGCATAGGCAGGGATTTCTACCGGATGACATGAAAAAAGTTTGTGAAATTCTAAAAAAGAACCCTGGAATAGTTTTTGAGGGCATTTATACTCATTTCGCGATGGCAAAAAATCCAAGTTTTCCGCAAGAGACAAATAAGCAGATTGGAGAATTTGAAAAGGCGTTAAAAATAGTTGAGAGTTTTGGATTCAAACCTATAAGGCACGCTTCCGCAACATCTGGAACTCTTCTTTATCCAGTGGCGCACTATGATATGGTGAGAATTGGCATCGGCCTCTATGGACTCTGGCCGTCGAAAGAAGTCCAAAGAGTTTTTACCACAAGGTTGAAACTTGAGCCAGTTTTATCTTGGAAGACTATTATCGGTGAGGTGAAAAGTTTACCTGCTGGTGGGGGAGTCGGTTATGATTTAACAGAAAAGCTTCCAAAGAACTCTAAAATTGCAGTTTGTCCCATTGGTTACTGGCACGGTTTCGGGCGAGTTTTCTCGAGTGTAGGCAATGTCTTGGTAAAAGGGGAGAGGGCGAAAGTTTTGGGCAGGGTTTCGATGGATATGATTACAATCGATATCTCTCGGATTAAAAATGTGAAAGTGGGGGATGAAGTTGTATTAATTGGTCGGCAGGCTGGAAAATACCTGCCTGCCGGCAGGCAGGAAATTACTGCTGATGAGCTCGCTTATCTTTCCGACGGCGTTAATTATGAAATAGTAACCCGCATAAATCCGCTGATAAAGAGAGTTTATATTTGAGGTTGACACTAAATACCAGAAGTATATACTTCTGGTTATGAAGACAATAGCTATAAATATAAAAACAGAGAAAGAGGTTAAAGAGGGTGCACAAAGGCTTGCGAGAGAGATGGGATTGTCTTTGAGTGCAATAGTCACAGCCTCGTTGAAGCAGTTCGTACGAACCGGAGAGGTTCAGTTTTCTGTTTCACCGCGCATGACGCCTTACTTGGAGAAAGTTATTGAAGAGGCAAGGCGTGATTATAAAATGGGTAAAAATATTTCCGGACCGTTCGAAAGTGCTACTGATTTAATGAAGAGCCTGCGGTCATGATTCGTGTTATCTATCATAAGAATTTCAAAAAGGGATTCAAAAAATTAAAAATTTCTGAACAGAAGGCGTTTGGAGAACGAATTGGTATATTTATGATAAATCCCACTGATTCTGTATTAAATAATCACGTTCTTCACGGTAAGTATCTTGGCTGTCACAGTATTAATATCACTGGAGATTTGCGAGTTGTTTTTGAGAGCATTAGTGAAAATATTATTCATCTTCTGGTTATCGATACTCACAGTAATCTTTATAAATAAAAACCGCCTCGGGGGAGACGGTGTGAGATTATTTCTATGTTAGCTCGTGTGTTTAACTCTTCGTTGAGCCTCCTCCAGTGCGACTCTAAACCATAGACGAAATTTTCTTCAAATGAGGCTAGTTTCTCGGCCTTACTTATCTGTTCCTTGGTAGTCAGAGTATCGATTAATTCTTTCATTGCCCCATATTCTTTGGCAGACATTTCCATTTCTCTCACCTCCTTGCCCGAAGTTATTCGGTTAGTTTACCTGGATGTCGCCCTCTATAACTTTCATCAATAGACTCAAGCACAGTTCTTCGGGGAAAAATCTACAAAAGTCAGTACAGGCCTTCCGGTAAAGAGCATTATTAACTTCAGTGTTGCGAATTCTCGGCAATGGATCAACGGGTGGCAGTAGTGCCACGGAGTTACCTCCTTCTTTTCAATGGCCACCATCAAGCCACGCTGGCTTAATTTCTATTTATACTTTTCCCAGTGTCGACTTTGCGCGGTTTACTATTTCATTTAGGGTGAAGTTTGATTTAACCATGAAGTCGATAGCGCCGAGACCTTTGGCTTTCATCATGTCATCCGGTTTATCAAGATTACTTAAGACAATAACTGGAATCTTGTTTAAGTTGGGGTTCTTTTTTATTTCGGCTAACACTTGGTACCCATCAGTGTCAGGGAGGAGGAGGTCTAGCAGAATTACATCAGGCATAAATTTGGATACAATTTCCAGCGCGTTTTTTCCGTCGAAGGCGGCTTCCACCAATAGCCCAGCGCCGAGAAGCTTTTTAGCCAGCGTCTCTCTAAGAAATTTGTCGTCTTCGACTAGTAAAACTTTTTTCTCCCCCATGTTGTTTTTTTGTTAGACTATTTTATCGGGAATGTTATTGTGAACCTTGAGCCATTCCCCTCTGTAGATTCTACTTCTATTCTTCCGCCATGTCTAGCTATGAGATCACGGGCGATATAGAGTCCCAATCCGGAACCGCTTAAGTTCTCTGCGTTTTTGGCCCTGAAGAACTTGGTGAATAGTTTAGGTTGGTCATCGGCTGGTATGCCTATCCCGTTATCGGTGACTATAATTCTAATTAGGGTTTCCAGTCTTTCTAGGGCAATGTTTACTTCTCCACTAATGTTGGAGTATTTTATTGCGTTACCTATGATATTTTTCAAAACTTGCGTCATTTTCAATTTGTCAAAGACTATCTCCGACAGATTTCCGACTACGCTCATTTTAATTGTCACGTTTCTTTGGTTGGCGTGAATTTTGTACTCTTCGATACATTTTTTTACGATTGTTTCCAGATTATTTTTTTCTGGCTTGAAGGACGATCTCTCGCCCAATTTTACTATATTGAATGTGTCGTTTACTATTTCTAGGGCGCTTGCTATTTTTTTATCTCCTTCCTCAATTAGTTTTTTACTATCTTCATCGACTGTGGCCACCATGTTTTTCTCGGAGAATAGATTGAAGATCCATTTGAGGCCCGTTAACTGGCTTCTAATTTCGTGAATTAAAATGACAGTCGCCATGTCGTTCTCTTCACAGGTTTTTTTGTTGGCGGAAATGGCGTAATAGTATCCCAATGACACACCGATAATGAGGAGAATTAAATATTCCATTCCTAAGGTTAACACGTTTTAATTATATATGAATTCCCTTAAATTAAAACAATCCCGTCTATTGGACGGAATTGTTTTAATTTTTTGTTTGTCTACCGGTAGATAAACAAATAGCTTTATGCCGGGATTTACCTTACAGCTTCCTTTAGAACTTTTGCTGCTCGGAATTTAGGAACCTTCATGGCCGGAACCTGTACCGGCTCGCCAGTTTTTGGATTTCTGGCGGTTCTCGCCTTCCTCATCTTCGCTGAGAAGATACCGAGGCCGGCGATAGATACCTCTTCGCCATTTTTCAGTGAACTGACGATAGCTTCTATTATGGAATCGACTACCGCTTCCGCTGATGACTTTGTGCCGCCAAGTTTCCCGTGGACGACATCAACTAGGCCTTGTTTATTCATACTTGTAATTTACCCTAAATACGTATTAATTCTTCGACCTATTAATATAACCATTATACATTAGTGGTTTTTAAGGGCAACCACCTTTTTACCGCGCGTACTCGATGACCCTTGTTTCCCGGATCACGTTTACTTTGATCTCACCCGGGTACTTCAACTCTTGTTCTATCCTCTTGGCAATCTCTTGGGCGATCCTTTTTGCTTCTAAATCTGTTATTTTGTCAGGGTTTACGAAGACTCTTACATCTCGGCCGGCTTGAATCGCGTATGATTTCTCCACCCCCTCGAAGGAGTTGGCGATAGCCTCCAAATCGCCTAACCTTTTGAGATAGTTCTCAACACTATCGCGTCTGGCACCTGGTCGCCCACCAGAGATGGCATCAGCGGTTTGAACTATTATGGATTCTATCGTTTCATAATCATATTCTTGGTGATGCGATTGCATGGCCTTTATGATTCGAACGTCGGCCCCAAACTTTTCCAGAATTCTTCTTCCTATATCTACATGTGTCCCGACAACCTCATGGTCGACCGCCTTGCCTATATCATGGACAAGCGCGCCTGCTTTAGCGATCGATACATCCGCTCCAAGTTCCTCCGCAAGCATGCCGGCGATGTGAGCCATCTCCAGAGAATGCTGAAGAACATTCTGTCCGTAACTGGTTCTGAAGTGTAGCCTCCCGAGAATGGATATAATTCTTGGGTCCAAATTGAAAACACCTGCTTCATAAGCGGCTTTTTCCCCACTTTCTTTTATTATTTTATTTATTTCGCCTTTGGCCTTATCTACCGTTTCTTCTATTTTTGCAGGTTGAATTCTGCCGTCGGCGATGAGGGTTTCGAGCGTGAGTTTCGCAACATGTCTTCTAACTGGGTCGAATCCCGATATTGTGATGGCGCCGGGGGTATCATCGATTATTATTTCAACTCCCGCGGCCCTCTCGAGTGACCTTATATTCCTTCCTTCTTTCCCAATAATTTTACCTTTGATATCGTCAGATGGTATTTGGACAGTCGTAGTCATAATGTCGGCCGCGGTAGAAGAGGCCAATCTTTGGATAGATGTGGCCAGTATGTCTTTGGCTTTTCTGTCTAATTTGTCGACTCCTTCCCGTTCGAGTTTTTGCATCCTTAAGAGCAGGTCTTCGCTGTTTTTCTTTTCGATATTGCCTATCAGTTCGTTTTTAGCCTGTTCCTGTGTAAGATTGCTGATTCTTTCGAGCTCTGCTGTGGCTTTTATCTCTAGCTCTTTTACTTTATTCTTTAACTCTCTGACCTCTACTATTTTCTCTTTAATATTTTCGGCCTCTTTCTCTATATCTAGTTGTCGCTTGTCTAGTATCTCGTCTTTCTTTATCAGACGATCTTCTAGTTTTTTCATCTGGAGCTCTCTTTCTTTAGTATCTTCCTTCGATTCTTGTATTATGGTCGTGGCTTTCTTTTCTGCCTCTGTTACCACTCTTTGCGCCTCCGTATTGGCCTCAAGCATCTTCTGCTTGATGGTCAGTTCCATTGAGCCTTTCTTGCCGAGAGAGACGATGAAGCGCAGATAATAGCCGATTATCATGCCCAAAATGCCCGCGCTTCCGGCCACAAGTAGCACTGTTGCTGTGTTCATAATGTTTCTGGCGTATTTCGTCTAAACGGTATTGCTTTTTACCAAAGAGTACCTTTTATTTAAGGATTTTTTCGCAAATCAGGTCTGGTTTGATGTTGAGATTTAGAACTTTGATCATTTTTAACTGCTGAATTTCGCTACTCTTTATTATTAGCACCCCACTGTCGGTACGAAAATACAAATTAAATTAATAAGATGTACTTTTAATATAGCATTGTTGATTAAAAATGTAAAATCTACTAAAACAAGGTCGGACCTTGTTTGGGGTTTAGTCTCATCGGGGTTTCATAGTACACAGGTCGGTCCTGTGTATTTTTTTTATTTCTTCGGTCTCAGGATCTCGTCTATGATCCCGTATTTCTTAGCTTCTTCGGCGGTCATGTAGTAATCTCGGTCGGTATCCTTTTCAACTTGGGCGATTGGTTTGTTGCAGTTTTTTGAAAGAATCTTATTTAAATTTTCCTTAGTGCGAAGCATATGTTTGGCAGTGATCTCCACGTCGCTCGCCTGTCCTTCGGCGCCACCGGCAACTTGGTGTATCATGACTTCGGCGTTCGGAAGAACGAATCTCTTACCTTTCGTGCCGGCAGAGAGAACGACAGCTCCACCCGAGGCGGCGATACCGACACAGATTGTTGCAACGTCGGGCTTTATATTATTCATCGTGTCTAGAATTGCCATAGTTGAGGTTACCGATCCGCCGGGGGAGTTTATATAGAGGCTGATGTCTTTCTTTGGGTCCTCTGATTCCAAGAAAAGTAACTGGGCTATGACGATGTTTGCCAGGTTATCATCTATCGGGCCGGCCATGAAAACTATTCTATCTCGAAGAAGCCTTGAATATATATCGTAGGCCCTCTCTCCGAATTGTGATTTTTCTATAACTGTTGGTATTAACATAATTTTTTTAAGTTAACTTGTTAAGGTTTAAAATAAACTAAGACAAACGGTGTCAGGTACCTTTAACGAGGGTACCTGACACCGTTTGTCTTAGTTCAGCGATTCAAGAAAGTCGAAGACTTTTGCATTTAGTAATATGTCCTCGACGTACATTTTTGCGGAATCGAGATCCGCGCCCTCGTATGCTTTAACTAATTTTTCGGCCTCCTTGGTTACATCTTCTTCCGGGACCTTGATGTTTTCGAGTTTGGCGATGTTTTTTAGGATTAGATTATAGCGGACCCTTTTCTCCGCAAGTTCCCTAGTCTCCTTCTTTATCTCACCCTCATTTTTCTTTAAGTTTTTCAGATATTCTTCCCACTTTAGACCCTGATTTGTCACCTCGTTTTTGTATTCAGCGATCATCTTGTTCTGTTCGCCGGCTATAAGTACTTCTGGCACTTCCATCATGCTTCCCTTGTTTGTCTCCTCTATAATCTGGGATCTTATTTTTTCTAGTTTGGCGGCCTCTTTTTCGGTCTGCAGATTCTTTTCGAGTTTCACTCGGAAGTCGGCAACATTTTCGAAGTTGCTAAGAGTTTTTACGAACTCATCGTTGAATTCTGGTGGCGCATCCTCTCCTTTTGCCCTGGTTTTTCTTAGTTCATTTATGACATTATCAATCTCTCCGATTCCGACCTTGACTTCCTTTTTTAACTCTTCGCCCAGAATTTTTTTGGATATGTTTTTATAATCTGGGAGAGAAATGGTTGGTAAAACAGCCGTAATAATTTTATAACCCAGCGGGTTGCCTCTGGCTATTTTTGTAATTGTAATCTTAGGTCGGCCTCTGGCTTCGATTTTGTTGTCGATTAAGAGTTTCGGGTATTCTTCTCTTAAGGCGAGCTCTGCCGCCTCGTCCAAGATGGCGTCTTCGCCAACATTTTTTATGAGAATTGCCTCCGGTATATTGCCGGTTCTGAAGCCGTCGATTTTTACCTCGCTCGAAAGCTTTTTGACGGCTTTATTCCAAGAGGCGATAAAGACACTGGCTTCAATCTCTCCTTCTATTTCTATCTCCGATTTCTCGAGTTTTTTTATTGAAATTGCCATATCGAATAAGTACTTATATCATATCGTACCGAGTTTGTCTAATAAATGAAAAATACTGGTTGCCACTTAGGGCGTATCCGTGGGAGGCTTTCCCTTGAAACAGAGTAGGGCTCAAGGCTCGGGTTAATTCTCACTGCCGAATATATTTCTAAAGAAAAAGGCACAACGTAAGTTGTGCCCACATAATAAAGAACTATTGATCCCACTTCGAGAGTTAGTACCGGCAATTGTATGCGTGGTGTCCCTGGCAGTGACAGGAAGGACACTTCGGCATCTGGCGGATGCGCCGAGCATGCTCTCTGCCCAACTCCTCGGCCCGTGGCTGCATCTTTTCCCAACTATCACTGGATCTACGAGCGATGTTCTTTGATCCCTTCATGATCTCATCAGTCGTCATTTTCTTCGGGTCTTTCGGCATCTTTATCACCTCCTTTCTTGGATGAATTAATCGGAGAGAATATCTATGGTTCAATCGTCATCATGTGTTTGGTCTCTTTTTCCTAACAACTTGTTAAGATAGGCTCGTATCCTTGCAATAGCTTTGTCAGCCTCAAGAGGCGACATTACGTTAGCTAGATCAATTGCACTTATGGGTTTTGAAGATGAATAATCCTCGTGATCGCCAAAATCATCGTTGTATGAACAGACAACATGACTCTCCGCAAAACCATTCTCTGTGAAATAGAACCTGGTCTTATAACCAGAATCTATTTCTATTTCACGGTGAATTAACCCGAGAAGTTTTTTGGCGGCGCGGCCCTCATGGCTAGATTCAAAACCATTCAGTTTGGCAAGCACTTCATGTTTTATCCGTGCCTTCTCTACGCTCTTTTGTGTTACCTCTTGTTCTTCCGCCTCCTTTTTCCGGGTCATATCAAATATTTTTCTTTCCCAATCTTTGATTCCCATACGCTCCTCCTTTCATGTAAATGAGCAACTAGCTACATACTATTCATCCAGGGTACTTTGTCCACAATTATTGACAAACGTGTCTAAAAAGAACACTATTTACTTAATTCACCAAAACTAGTAACATTTTACGTCTATAAAAATGGACATATATAAACAGTTGGAGACATTAGGGATTTCCGAGAAGCAGGGTATGGCTTATCTTGCTCTTTTGCGGCTTCAAAAGGCAAACGCTCACCAAATTGCCAAAGAGGCTGGCATAGAGAGGACGACCACCTACAAAATACTTGAGGATTTGACAGCCAAACAGCTTATCACTCAAACAAGGTCGGGTAAACGCGTAACTTACCTAGCCGATTCACCCACACAGTTTCAGCACTTACTCATACGGCAATCTGAGGTGCTTAAAGATCTTATTCCACTGCTTAGCTCACTACAGGGTAAGGTTGCATCAAAGCCGACAATTAAATACTATGAAGGGCGTGACGCAATTCTGAAAGTGTACAAGGAAACTCTCAAATGCAAAGAAAAATTGTTTCGTAATTTTGCTTCGGTTCCCAATGTAGAGCACTTGCTCGGAGATAGGTTCATCAATGCCTACACTGAAGCGAGAATTAAAAAAGGTATAGTGACTAGATCGCTACGCGCTACCCCGAAAGATAAGGCAAAAATAGAAAACTGGTACTTGAAAGATGAAAACGCCACAGTATTGAGAGAGACGCGATATTTGGATACAAACCTTTCAGTTGATGCCTTTATTAAAACCTATGATGACTTCATTCTACTAATTTCTTTTGGCAGAGAGCCGTCCATGGTTGTAGTAGAGAGTCCAGAATTGGCACAAACAATGAAAGTGCTTTTTGATATTGCATGGAATCAAGCCAAGAGCGTACTGTAGCGAGAAAGGCTTATGTTCAGGGAGCGAATGATTAATTCCCCAACTCAGCATATCTCTTGTTTGCTTCCAAAATTTCTTTTTCCTCTTTGCTGCGGCGACTTGCTACTTTTTTGAGATCCTCTTCCGCCTTCAAATCTTCAGGCTTAATGCCTCGACTTAACAATGCTTGTCGTGTCGTCCTGCTATTCTTGACTACCTCTGCGGTCATTTGATGGGAACCTCTTAAATTTTTGTCTTTTATGTTGTGATCGGTCATCGCAAGTGCAAAATCTTTTGCTTTCAGTTCAACGTGCGTATCAAAATCGGCGAGAGCTCGGCCTATCGGTATTTTGCGACGCTTTCGTAGGTCAACAGCGCTCAGACCCCCGTACAAGGCTTCAATATGTTTATTTTTAAAACTGCCAAACTCAATGGGAAGTCGAATACCTCGTTCATACACGGTTGATTCAATTTTATTTTCTGTTTCCTTAAGCTTGGCTCTAGCTTCAAGTCTTTTATTTTCTCCTTCTCTCTGCTCCAATAATTCCTGCTTACGTGTCTGTGTGGCAAAGTATGTTTGGGCGAGAGCGATTTGTGGTTTTCTGGGGTCGCCATTTTGGGCAATAAGATAGCATGCGTAGCGAGTAAGAAAGTAGTCCTCCTTCGGGCGACCACCAGTACTTTTTGCTGGCGCCGGCAAAAAGTGGTTCTCGACCACCTGACTACCAGTCTCGCAAGACTCCTTTGCTCTACCTATAGCTTCATGAAATTGCCTCCACGTGCTATAACCCAAAATCAGCATGAGGTCTCTGGCTAGCCAAAACTCCGTAGTCGTGTCCTCGCTCATCTTTTTAATAGATTCGAGATTCATCTGTATTTGGAGCAGTGCTTTGTCCATAAATTATTGTTATTTTATTAACTCATCAATCGAAACCCCCACAGCCGTTGGTAATATTTATAACGGTTTGGATTGAGGGTCTTTAATAGTTGAGACGTTTTTATTGTATCGCCGTTTCCACATCAACAAGTCCGGCGTCCGCGTTGTCTAGATCAATGGAAGACGCATCGGCGCTTAAGTCTTCTATTTCCGTTGATGCCGGTGTAGGAGTTGGAATAGTTTGTTCAGCCGGTAAGGGGGGGGATTCTCGTTCGTCCGGTCTAATTGGTCTAGAGGTGAGAGAATAGTATCCGCCAAGAATTAGAATGAGAACTATTATTATTGAACCTATGAGAGGCCCGATATTGGCATTTTCGTCTGGCTGCATTTTTTTGGTAGTTAATAATTTTAATAGATTTATTGTTCCTTATTACCTTCCGATTTCCTTTCCGGTGTTGAAGATGCGGATCTGCGTTCTTTCGCTACGGTTGATTTTATGAGTTCTATAGCCCGAACCACTTCTCTATGGGCAGTCTTGATGTCATCTCTGACCGCATTTGAAGCCTTTCTTAACGCTTTAACTTCTTGCCCAGGTTTCTCACTTTCGATAAGGGAGGTGGAAAGATTCGAAAGGTCACTAATTTCCGTTCTGACTTTCGTGAGCATCTCTTTCGCGCTGTTAAGTTGGGCACCTACGGCAGTTTTTTCTTGCGGTGTAAGAACCCCTCTTTCAAACATTATTTCCCCTCGCATCGCGGTTCTTTTCGCCAGATCTTCTATCCTATCAGCCAGTCTGTTGTAGTTTTCTATTGTCTGGCCTGAAAGTTTTTTTACCTTAGCTTGTTTTTCTATCTCCATGGCCGCCCTTCTTAGGGTTTTTTCAGTAGTGGTTGTTGCTTTTCTATTTTCGTTTTTTTCAACTCTTTCTGTGGCTATCTCTTTTCCCTTAACTAACATTCCGGCCCTAGGTGGCGCCGCGATGGCAAAAATAGGCAGCAGGGAAGTTATTACTGCAATCGATAAGATTTTTTTATTCATCGTTTTATTATTATTTATTTAGATTTTATAATCCAGTATCATTATACACTTGTCTATGAAAATCCAAAAATTATTCATCATCATCGTAGCCGTCATCTGTTTTGTCGCCGGAAGCGACGATATCAAGCTTCCATCCTGTAAGTTTGGCGGCCAGACGGACGTTTTGACCACCCTTGCCTATTGCCAGAGAAAATTGGTCTTCACTAACCATCACTTTGGCCTCCCTGGTGTCTTTATTGATTTCGACAGCAGAAATTTTGGCTGGAGAGAGGGCGTTTGTTATGAAGTTCTCTGGAGATTCTGACCATTCAACAATATCTATTTTTTCACCACCAAGCTCGTTTGTAATAGTTGAGACCCTGACTCCGCGTTGCCCGACGAGAGATCCCACCGGGTCGACATTATTCTCCAAAGATTGAACTCCGATCTTTGATCTTGAGCCGGCCTCTCTGGCTATGCTTTTTATGACAACAGCACCGGACAAAACCTCTGGGGCCTCCATTTCAAACAGTTTTGCTAAAAATTGCGGATGCGATCTCGAAAGTCTCAAATTGATTCCTCTTGGGGTCTCCTCAACTGTATAGAGGTAGGCCCTTATCTGCTCACCCTGTCTGTACCTTTCTCCCGGAATCTGTTCTTCCTTGGGGAGTATTCCCGTTGCCCGACCGAGATCAACGAAAACATTTCCCATCTCCATTCGTTGGACTTTGCCGGAAATAATTTCACCTTGTTTCTGCCCGTAATCTTTGATGACGGAAGTTTTTTCCGCCTCCCTTATTCTCTGAATGATAACCTGTTTGGCTGTTTGAGCGGCGATTCGTCCGTAATCCTCTTTAGACTCGAGCGGGAAGACCATCTCGTCGTTTATTTGAACATCTTTCTTAATCTTTCGGGCATCTTCTACCATTATGTGTTTGTCTTCGTCAAAATAGAATTTTATAATTTCTCCCTCGGCTAGCGGTTCCGCTTCAGCCTTCCTGGATACGCCCCTTTTTTCTTCTTCCTCTTTTCTAGATCTTTCCAGTTCTAGCTCCTCCTCCGTTGGCTTCTCTTTTAGAAGTGATTCGTCGACGACGATTTTTACCTGGTAAAATTCCGTTTTACCGGAGTTAATATCAAATTTGGCTCTTATTATCTGGGTTTTCTTTCCGTAATCCTTTTTGTAGGCGGCCGCCAGTGCCATCTCAATCGCCTCTACAACTTTCTCTCTAGGAATACCCTTTTCCTCTTCGAGCTGAAGGAGGGCGGAGTTCATTGTTTTTAGGTCTAACATAATTTAGGTGTTAGTTTTTAGATTTTAATAAAAACGTCCGCTTCTTTCAGAACGGACCACGCTTGACATCATATACCTTTGATCGCGGTTGTCAAATTATCATGAATATAGTAGAATATATCGCATGAAAAAGGATGTAAGCTATAAAAATATACAACTCCCTGTTTTCGTTGAAAAAGATGAAGACAGCTTTTATGTTGTAGAATGTCCACTTTTTGAGGGTTGTTACAGTCAGGGGAATACTCTTGATGAAGCCTTAAAAAATATTAAAGAAGTCATCGGCCTGCTTCTGGAAGAGAAGGAGAATGAAGAGGTTGTCAGTTCATATCATCCTCGAGAGCTCAGTTTGCATACCATAACCATATAAAAATAAAATGCCGAGTTTGCCGATGCTTTCTGGAAAGGAAATTATAAAAGTTTTGGAAAACTTTGGTTACAAACAGTCTAGACAAAGAAGTAGCCACATAAGATTAACCTGCGAAGGTCGTCGTTCGGTAACTGTGCCAGATTATAAAACTATTGGCCGAGGTCTGCTTCGTAAAATTATTAGAGATGCAGATTTATCAGCGGAGGAGTTCGTGGATAGTTTGGAAAATTAAAATACACATAATTACCTTACCCTATGTGCCAGGAATTAAAAAAGCTGTGCCGTAGTGCGCACAGCGATGGGTGAGGTACGGTATTTACAATCCTGCTTCTGCTTAGTTATTCTTCGGGGCTGAATCGGCAACTTCGTCGAGTTTTTCACTCAATGTCGACATAAAGATTTCCCCGAGTCCTTTTTCGATTATGAGGTAAGCGACGTCTATGTATCTTATCGGGGTTACCAGGAGGGGTATCTCCACTTCCATTTCTTCATCTTCCGGCGGTAGAACGGCGAAACCAAAGAAGCCAAAAACAAGCTGGGTGCCATCTTCATCGATGTCCATGATCTCAACGTAATGGATTGAAATTTCCAGCATTCGCTTGGCAGCCAGACCGTCAGGCCCCTCGGCGAAGTTTCTCAAGGCGAGGGCGAAACTTTCAGCCAGCTCCTTCTCACCCTGTGCCTCTTCGGAGGTAGAACTGTCAAGCATCTGAAAGTTTCTAGTTGCCATCTTCCATTTTTTGGTTCGTTCATTAACTTCGGCCATCGTTACCTCCATCTTTCGCGATACTCGCGATAAGAGCCCATATACCTAGTACTATTGTTGCGACAAGGACGAACCCAAAGTATGAGTAGATTACTATCCAAATGGCTTTGCACAGGTCGGTTGCGGATTCCATTGAGAGATTGTGACCGTTTGGGATGAGTCCCGGGTCCATCTTTAGACCTCCTTTTGTCAACGTTCCCGGTTCAGTTGCAATATTATATATAATATTGTTGATGTCAAACCTAAATTTGGCTTGCGTTACATTACTCTGTCTGACACTATTAAGGAGGAAGCACTCTGAATCTGTTTACCTAATAAGGTATGGAAGGAGGTGGTTTGGGTGAGTACCAAGGGAAGGA
>JACRKD010000020.1 GCA_016215345.1 Candidatus Vogelbacteria bacterium
AATATCGATTACCATTGGCAATGAGGAAGTTCGTGTACGTTTCAAGATTAAATGTTTTAGTCATAATGTGTCCGGGTTATGGACACCCATAGTATTGCACAAAAACTCGTGGTTTGGTATTGTTTGCGTAGGTACTACTAAAGAAAAATAATATGACCAAACGAGCTTTCATAATTCACGGCTGGGACGGCTACCCCGATGAGAGTTGGTTTCCGTGGCTAAAAACGGAGCTAGAGAAAAATGGTTTTCAAGTTCATATTCCGGTTATGCCAGAATCGGCGGAGCCGAACATTGAAGCGTGGGTTTCGCACCTTTCTAAAACTGTCGGCGAGGTTGATGAAAATACTTATTTTGTAGGACACAGTATCGGTTGCCAAACAATTCTCAGATATTTGGAAAATTTGCCCGCCGACAAAAAAGTTGGAGGTGCGACCTTTGTCGCTGGTTGGTCCACTCTAATGGACTTGAAAACCGATGAGGAAAAAGAAATCGCCAAGCCGTGGTTGGAAACGCCGATTAATTTTGATAAAGTGAAGCAACACACCAAAAAGTTTTTTGCGGTTTTCTCCGATAATGACGATGTTGTACCGCGGGAAAACAAAAAACTTTTTGAGGAACGGCTTGGCGCGAAAACTGCGATTGAACACGCTAAGGGACATTTTAGCGAAAGTGATAGAGTGAAAAAATTGCCAGTTATTTTAGAAGCAATTCTTTCACAGTAGCCGCCGATTTTTTAAAAAAAGAAAGCCGTAGCCCGCGCCTCCTTCTCCTTACAGGAGCAGTACACCTTTTGGATATTTTGTTTCGCCTTGCTCACAAAGTCTCTCAAAAGGTCTTGCGAAAGTGTCCCACACTTTCTCACCCCAGAAAAATAGTGGCGGGGCGCATCATTCCAGATTTCGCTTCTTGGATTTGTGTATCAGATTTGGTAAAATGATTTCAAAAGTTTGCAAAGGTTTTAATTCGGGAGCCAGATAGTATGAAAAAAAAAATAATTACTTCACTGATTTTGATTGTTTTCATCGGATGGTTTTTTGTTTATGAAAATTTGGGCGGGAAAATTATTAAAAATACTGATAACGAAAAATGCGGAGATATAACTAGAAACGAAACTTGGGAAGGAGAAGTGCATGTTGCTTGTAGCGTAAATGTTTTGGAGGGAAATACTTTAACAATCCTCCCAGGAACAATTATAAAATTCAAACACGACAGAAATTATAAAACCTTTGAGAGGGCGGGGTTGACTGTTTATGGAACAATAAAAGCTGTTGGAACTGCTGAAAAACAAATTTGGTTTACTTCCGATGCCTCAGACCCCATAAATGGAGACTGGATGGGAATAACCATATTCAATTCTGATAGATCTGTTTTTGACTACGCCATAGTTGAGTTTGCTGAAATAGCAATCACACAATTTGATTCTTCTGTACCTATTACTAACTCTATTATACGCTGGATAAATTCTGAAGGGTTATATGCGGAACGCTCAACTCCTATTTTTATGAACAATACATTTTATGGTAACGCCTATCATGATATCGCGCTTGAACAATATAATAAGAACGCTATTATCTCAAACAATTATTTTAAGGGTGGCCATCACGGAGTGCATTTTGAGAAGAGCACTGGGATAGTTAAAGACAATTTTTTTGAAAATTATCGAGTTTTAGGAATAGACGATCCAGAGTTTACGATTAGCGCGGGCATGGAATCACAGATTGTTATTAGAGACAATGAGTTCCAAAATGTCGGAGAGAATCTTTTCGCCATTGACGATAATGTGAAAAGCATGCTTGACAATAATCAAATAGTCAGGGGCAAACACCCCCCCATTTTTGATTATCAAGACATTAAAAATTCTGAGCTTGATTATATCCCCGGCGATGCAAGAGACAAGTTCCCGTATACCTATGCCGAAAAAGATGAAACGCGAAGAGTGGTTAAGAAAATCGGAAAAGATCTTTATTTTGGATGGTCCCTAGTATACGCGAATGGATATCTTTATAGATTTAGCCTAGGGTATGGCAAAGTTGGAAAAGATCTTGATTTTATTAAAATTAATCCAAACACTGAGGCGGTAGAAAGATTCGGGAATAACGACATTATAAGCCCGCGAGGGTTAGCTTATGATGGAGAATATTTTTATGTTAATGATGGTAGCTTGAAAAAAATCTTCAAGTTTAAACTGCAAGCAAACGCGGAATCAGGAGATTTTATCAGGATAATTGATAGCTTTGATATTCCCGAGGCAGAAAAGGGCGGAACTGCCGGCTTGACTTCCGATGGCAAATTTCTTTACTTAGTAAGCAGAACCGGTGACAAAATATGGATATTGGACAAAGGTGGAAAAGTTGTCGGGAATATTCCATTTTTTACTCCCGGTGGTTCTATTACCTTTGCTGACGGTTATTTTTGGGTTTATGCCGGTTGTCGCAAGGGTTTGTGTAAAATCACAAAAGAAGGCGAGTTGGTGGGTGAAATATATCCAGTCGCCAAGGATCCTTGGGCGTTGGCATGGGACGGAAAATATTTGTGGACATTAAATAGAACTAGCGAAACGTGGAATGATCCTAAAATATTCCAAGTTGAAATTTTAGACGATTCATTATCATTACAATAATGAGGAACGGTGTCGTCAGACCGGGTGGTGAGAGTTACAAAAACAAAGTATATCGATGCCCACACGGAGAAAGTCGTAAAAGAGATAACTTCTGACTCGGACAGATAGTTCTCTCCTTCCGGTTATTCCTAGGCCAAGAAACTAATCTTGGCCTTTTCATTTGCTGACGGTATCTTAATTGATATACTTAAACCTAGTGATAAATAATCTTCTAATTTTTATAATCTCCCTGTCTCTTGTCATCAAGGGGGCGACGCTAGCGACCAAGTACGCGGCCAAATTGGCGTCAGGATTCCAACTCTCTAAGTACACTATCGGGTTTATAATTGTCGCCGGCGTCTCAATCCTACCGGAGACATTTATATCGATTAGTTCGGCGCTTAAGGGTGTTCCGTCTTTCGGACTAGGCGTGCTATTCGGATCGAACATCGCAGACCTTACTCTGGTTTTTACTATCATAATTTTAACAGCGAGAAGGGGTATAAAAATTGAAAGTAAAATTCTAAAAAACGACAGTATCTATCCCTTTTTGCTGTTACTCCCCCTCGCGTTCGGCTTAGACGGTTATTTTTCTAGACTGGAAGGCACACTTCTTATCGTCGTTGGAATTATTTTCTACTGGGTCTCGTTAAAAAACGGGGTTGGGAGTGCGCTAACACATGAAGAAAATGGGAGATGCAAAAGTCTCTTTCTTTTCTTGGTTAGCATGATAATGCTTCTCATTGGTTCACACTTTACCGTTACATCCGCCACTCTTCTCGCGACCGCCCTTCAGATAAATCCAATCTTGATCGGAATGTTAATTGTCGGACTGGGAACGACACTGCCCGAACTACTGTTCTCCTTAAAATCAGTGCGGGCGGGAGACGACTCTCTGGCAATCGGGGATGTCTTGGGGACCGTCCTCGCGGATGCAACCATTGTTGTCGGTATACTTGCCATAATAAATCCATTTTCATTTCCACAACAGATCATCTACGTCACGGGGATATTCATGGTTCTCGCTGCCTCCATCTTATTCCGCTTCATGAAGTCTGGAAAAACGCTTACGACAAAAGAGGGCTACGCGCTTCTCGCCTTCTGGGTAATTTTCGTCTTAGTAGAATTCATTGCCAACTAAAGATGTGATAAAATATTACCATGAGTGAAAAAGAAAAATGGGAGAAAATTTTAGAGAAAGAAGGGCTGGGTGAAGAACTGGGAGAAGAGTTCCATGGGGAAAAAGTGGAGTTGGGCGACGGTCTCGGACGGAAAACAGAGGAAGAAGAATGCGCGGAAGATAGTGGCGAAGGCCATAGTCGTATGTGCCCCCTTAATCTTGGGAGATCGATGGACGGGAAAGTCAACCAGGTTAACGATCGCCCGGTAGAAGAAAAAATTGAGGATTAATTTCCAGAAAATGAGTAACCCAGAGACAAAGGCAGTCAAGAAAAATAATGAAAAAAATCGGCCAATAGACGACCAGATGGAGAAACGAGACAAACTGCTGGATAAAGAGATGATTCTCCTTGAAGAAGAATTGCCAAATATAGTAATATGGCCGGAAAGAAAATTCACCGGAGAGGAGGTGCACTCCATCCTAAATAGAGTGAGTAGGTTCGTAGATTTCGATAAAACAGTATCTGATGACGGAGTTACACCTGTGCCAAATCTAAGAGGTAAATCAGTTGGTGATTTTCTTGCTGAAGAATCTTATGTTATACAAACATGGGGGGCTCAAAATGCTGTTAAGTTTTTTGTGGAACGCTTTCCTAATTTCCCCAAACCTCTGCTTATTATAGTGCCTCCTGCGTTTATGAATAAGGACGCGGATAACAAAATTCTTGGCTTCGGTAAAAACTTCAGCGCCCTGCAATTAACTGGTAAAACAATAATAGACGATGAACCGGAAGAAAGAATCTATGCTCCGGGCAATACGGTAGTGCACCCGAGATCCTCCTAGCTTTTAACTGACATCCTCTTCGCCAAATTAATCCAGCGATAAACTGGTTCTTGATAAAGTAGGGAAATAATTTCATCCCTCGAATAACCCTTCTCTTCCAAAATAGTCAGGACACCAGTCCACTTCCTAAGGTCAGCCAAATAGTCTTCTCCGAAAACCCTACCGATACTTTCTTTTATATCATCCTCATCCAGTTCGAGACCACTTGAGTTCAGTAATCTGGCCCCGTCCGACTCATTTTCCCATAAAAGATCACTCATCTCTTCTTTCACCACCTTAGTAACTTTTTCAACTATTTCATCCACTCGCTTTTTGTAATACTCCATACTCTTGTAATCATATAGTTTGGAAATAGACAAGGTTACAGCGATGGCCTCCGGGATTCTTCCTTCCTTATAGTAAGCCAGTATTTCATCTCTTGCCGCCGTGTCTATCCCCATAAACTTCCTTTCAAATCTGACAAACCGCTCAATCAAGGGCCTAATAACGTCCTCGGCTCGTTTCGGTCCAATACAGGTAGTTACATTCCTTCGGATGTCTGGCCACCAAAGGTGGATCTCGCTCGGCATAAAAAGCTTATTGAACTGATGTTGTTCTTCGTGAATCTTAACTTGATCGGAATATTGCTTGTCCTTAATAACTTCAACCGATTCAGTCGCCCGGTAAGTTATCTCGAGAGGGGTTTTCATATAATTTTCCACTCTAACAAATCCGGAGCGTAACTGAACCCCGAAGAACCCCACGTCGCCATCCTCTTCATGAACATCGAGCCTTTCATAAACCTCCGAAACTGGCCGGTCAGAGAGGTTGTCAGACTCCACGAACCCTAGGTTTGGAGACTTAAGGCCATGAAGAATAGTCAGATCCCTTAGAACCTTCCCATTATCAATAATTTGAATCCTCTTCGGTTGATTGTCGTAGTAGTACCTATCAACAACCTTAATACGATAAATGTTGGGGGGCTCGGCGTTTACCGAATCGACGCCTTTCGTCTCGATAACCAGATCGTCCTGATTTATTAAAAAATCCACGAACCTTCTATTTTCTTCGACCTTTGTCTTCTTAGTCACCAGTCTCTCCTCTGTTTTTTTATTACTGCTGGCGTTTTCTAAGACCACCGCGCCAGATAACTCCTCAACTGCGCAACCCGATAAAGCAACACCGCCACTTAACTTGGCGCGTTCAACCATCGTCTCATCTAACTTAGTTGAGTCGCCACCGGTTTGAGAGAAATTAAAAGCCAAAGTATAATCATCTATATCAAAACACCGAAACAACACCGTCATCGGACCCATTACGACCTCCACCTTGCCCTTGGGCGCAACCTTAAAACATGCCTCAAAGAATTTTTTGTCATCCGGGTATAGCTTTCTATGTTGTTCGACCGCCTCATGTTTTTTCCCAAATGTATTAATCGCATAGGTAAAGACACCAACAGTATGCATCGAAAACTTGTACCGAGAGGCATTGTCACGCAAGATGGTCTCAAGAGAATCAATCGTGGCACCCTGCTGACTTTCTACTTGAGCCCGAAGCAGTCCAATAGTTTGTGCTACACCCTCCTTCTGCCTGGCGAGTAAGCTTTTATACCTCTCTAGTTTAGCCTTAACGAGCATTCTCTGCTGTTCCAGCATCAAGTTTTTCTGACCTTTGGTTAATTTTCTTATCTCCTTCAGTTCAAACTCCGGGTTAAAGGGTTCGTAGGGGAACTTCTTTTTTTTCTCCTGTTCGTCTTTCTCTATCCTATTTAGCTCGGCTAGAAATTCCGCGTCTTCTTCCGGAGACGAAATAAGGTCTTTCGGCCCCAACATCTTTGGAGTTTCTTCTGGCCCCCAAAACTCCTTAATGGGAATATTTCTAATTTCTCTAAAATTTTCTCCTATATTGAATAATGATACACTAAAGCCTATATAAATAAAATCCCACGTCCCAAGGCAATCTGACTTTGCATTTTCATGCGATCGCCTAATTTTATAAAGTAACAGTATGTGTATCGCGCAAAACGGCCGTGTAGAATGGGACCAAATGGGATTGGGCTCATAAAATCGCCCCAATCAAGGGGCGGCAACTAATCGCTTGGAGTAAGTTCATCTATCACGCGACTGATCGCGCTACAAATAACAAACGGCCCAATCACCAAACCAAAGCCGACAGTTATTCCAGTA
This sequence comes from Candidatus Vogelbacteria bacterium, assembly GCA_016215345.1. Classification (GTDB taxonomy): domain Bacteria; phylum Patescibacteriota; class Minisyncoccia; order Phycocordibacterales; family UBA12445; genus JACRKD01. The sequence goes on from JACRKD010000020.1 coordinate 6,728, forward strand.
AGGCCAACGACCCCGCGAACAAAGTAATCTACATCAACAAGAATACCCCTAACGAAGAAAACGCGTTGACTCACCACAATCACCTCCTCCTCAATTCTGCCACGCTTTCCAAGAAAGGCAAGGCATTCCTCCGTAACAGCTCATCGGACTCGGCGAGGGCGAAAATACAAGGTTGCTTTTGGAATGAATTCCCCTTGTGTCTGTGAATGGAAAAAGTAACCTTGTATTTGAGCGCGGGAAGTTAGTGCTACTCAGAGTTGTGAGGAGATACATTCCTCACAACTTATACCCAGTTTTGGTTTAATACAAATCGGTATTATACTTTAAAAACAGTGGTAAGAAAAATATTAAATTTCATAGGCCAAGAGGTCGTTGGTCTACACCAAGCGGCCTACCTTTTGGGGTCTTTCGCGATCCTTTCCCAGGTTCTTGGACTGATACGAGACAGGCTACTCGCCGCTACCTTCGGCGCGGGAGAAGCTCTCGATATTTACTATGCCGCCTTCAGGATTCCTGATTTCATTTTCATAACTGTTGGCTCAATGGTTTCCGTCTCTGTCCTTATCCCCTTCCTCATGAATAAAATGAAGGACGGCGAAGAAACTGGTCGGAGGTTTATCGGGAATATTTTTTTATTTTTCTTTCTGCTTATTGTTGCAATCAGCGCAATCGCCTTTTTCTTGATGCCAGGGCTCAATCCCCTGCTCTTCCCGGGGTTCGATAACCAAAAAGTAGAACAAGTAACCATCCTATCCAGAGTTCTACTTTTATCTCCGATATTCTTGGGACTTTCCAATATCTTGGGAACCTTAACGCAAACCCATAAAAGATTCTTTTTGTATGCGCTCTCCCCGATTCTTTATAACGTAAGCATCATTGGCGGAATTTTATTGTTATACCCAGATTTTGGCCTCGTTGGGCTCGTTTATGGAGTCATTCTGGGGGCCTTTTTCCACTTCGCGATCCAGATACCATTCATTATCGAACATGGGCTACTACCCAATTATAAAGATTTAAAATTTGATTTTAAGGAGATCAAAAAAGTTTTGTTGGTATCTATCCCTAGAACTCTCACGCTTGGGTCGGACAACATATCCTTCATCTTTCTCGTCTCCTTCGCCTCGCTCATGACCACTGGCTCTATCGCAGTGTTTAACTTTTCTTACAATCTAGAAACAGTCCCACTGGCCATCATCGGTATAAGTTACTCACTTGCTGTTTTTCCAATTTTGATAAAACATTTTTCCGATGGGAATATCGGAAAATTCAGAGAAGAAACCATCCTCTCGGCTAAACATATAATTTTCTGGTCAATTCCTTTCGCAACTCTCTTTATAGTTCTCCGCGCGCAGATCGTTCGCACAATTCTTGGGGCCGGTCAATTTAGCTGGTACGACACCCGCCTTACGGCGGCGGCCTTGGCTATCTTCGCCATCTCAATCGTCTTTCAGAATCTGACGCTTCTTTTCGTCCGCGCTTACTACGCGACCGGCAACACAAGAAAGCCTTTCCTGGCCAAATTTTTAAATGCCCTAACAACAATTGTGCTTGGTTATGTGTTTATGACTATTTATAGTCAAGAGCCAATGTTTAGAGAAACTCTCGAGTGGCTACTCAAGGTTGAGGGCGTACCCGGGGCTATCATACTTACTCTTCCGCTCGGATGGTCCATTGGAGAACTACTTAATACGATTCTTCTTTGGGGCATTTTCGAAAGAGATTTCAAGTCTTTCTCCGGCCCGGTTATAAAAACATTTTGGGAGGTTTTGGCCGGGTCTCTCGTAATCGGCATAGTAACATATTTCGGCCTCAATATTTTTGACAAGATATTCAATCTGGAAACATCTATCGGCATATTCATGCAAGGATTTATTTCCGGCGCGATAGGTATAATCGCAGGAATCTTTATACTGACACTGCTTAGGAATAAAGAACTCGAGGGCGTTTTAGTGACCCTTAAAAATAAAATGAGTAAAGTTAAGGTCATCCCTCCGAGCCCGTCAGGACTTTCGCAGTAACTCCCGCCCTTCTATCTGTAACACCTCTTTCGCCATCTCACCCATTTCGTTTGTGTTTATGACAGCTATTTTTACCGGACTTTTTTCACTGTGAATAAATCCGTCTCTACTTGTAGTCGCGTCGTTTTTTTCACGATCTAAAATTATACCCAGGCCCGAAAGATTCGATAAAATCCTTCCCCTCATTATGCTCGAGCGCTCACCTATGGCCGCGGTAAAAACCAAAAGATCCAAGCCGTTGAGCGAGGCTATATAAGCGCCGATATACTTTTTAACGCCATACGAATAAGAATTAAGGGCGAGCTTGGCATTCTTGTCTCCCCCCCTCTCCAGTTCGATCAAATCTCTCATATCCTTCGTCTTGCCACTAAGTCCCAGGACACCACACTCTTCATTGAGATACTTTTCAAGGTCCTTGTAACCAAGCCCCTTTTTCTCTCCAAGATATATCAGGGCGCCCGGGTCTATATTACCGACCCTACTCCCCATAGGCACGCCCTCCAGCGGAGTTAGCCCCATTGAAGTATCGATACTCTCTCCACCCTTCACAGCCGTTATACTTGAGCCGCTACCCAAGTGACATACAACTATTTTATCTGGAATACTTCCCAGCCAACTCTCAACTTTGCGCAAAACCGAGGCGACAGATATCCCGTGGTAGCCATATCTTTTAACGCCCGACAAATAATCCGCCTCCGGTACGGCATAGCGGCGAGTAACATCCGGCAAACTTTTGTGAAAAAAAGAGTCGGAAACACCCAAAAGTCTCGCGAGCGGGAAAAATTTTTGAACCGCGCAGATCTCATCTAGAAGCGGCGCTATATGAAGCGGCGCCTCTTTCTCCACCTTTTTGAGATTAGATAAGTACTCATCACCGATAATATTATTTTCTATGAAATACTCTCCGGGGGCAACAATGCGGAAGCACACAAGGGCTATCTCTTCGGCATCTATTATCAATTTTTTAGAAATCAGAGTTTTAAGCAAAAATTCTACCGGCGCAATATCGGTAATCAAATCGAGCTCCCTTTTCTCAAAATTAAAATTAGCGAGTTCAACCGAACCTTTGTAGAGCGCGTACTTATGCGAGGCGCTACCGGTATTAACAATTAAATATTTCTTGTCCATTTCCAATTCTCTATTTCATCCGGATCGACCCCACGCTCTCTTATAAATACCGCATGATCAGTCAATTTCTTATCATATTTTTCTATAATAGCCTCCGCCTTCTCTCCGCCCAAAACCCCAAGTCTGGAAAGCTCTACCACAGCTTCCTTAACCAAGTGATATCTACTTGTTTCATTTCTAACCTGCATATCGAATGGCGTCGTGGTTGAACCGTTCTCAACGTAACCGTGAATGAACAATTTCCTTTTACCATCAACCTTATCAAACAGGGCTTGTTTTAGTGTCTCCGGATAGCCATGGAAGTTAAAAATAACTGGCTTATCATTGGTAAAATATTCACCAAAATTTATGGGCGCAGAGCAGTCAATATTCCTTATACCCAAAGAACAGAGCTCTATAATGTTAACGAATCTGGTTCGCACCTCCGGCGCATCTTCCTTCAGCAAGTATATGGCCGCAAGCGCCTCTTTCGTTAAATAATCTCCGGCCGCGGAAAATACTATATCTGGATTCGAATTCGACGCGAAGTCCCAAACCGCAAGGCCGTCTTTCAGCTCTTTTTTGGCTGCTTCCGGAGTGAGCCACCTAGGTTCGAGAGTCTTCCCGGCCACTATAATATTTATCTCGTTTTTTGAGGCTAAACACTTTTCTAGAACCGCGAGCGTGCTATTGCCATCCGGCGGGAAATAAACATGAACGAAACAGCCGTGTTTAAGAAGAATATTAGCTATAAATCCAGGGTTTTGATGCGAAAATCCGTTATGTTCTTGGCGCCAACCGGAAGATGTTAAAATATAGTTTAATGAAGAAATATCTCCCCTAAATGAAGTATCCCTCGCCACTTTTAAAAACTTTGAATATTGATCTACCATGCTGGAAACGATCTGTATAAAAGCTTCGTATGAAGCGAAGACCGCGTGTCGCCCAGTTAAAACGTAACCTTGAATTAGCCCCTGCAGAGAATGTTCTGAAAGCATCTCCATGACCCGACCATCGGCCCGCAGATCCTTATCCCATTCTTTTTTAGGCAAAGTAAAAGCCCGCGCGGTTGTCTCGAACACCTTATCAAGCTTGTTGGAGTAAGTCTCATCCGGAGACATTAAACGGAAATTTTTGTTATGATTATTCAACTTAAAAACTTCGTTCAAGAATTCCCCGGCGCGTCTCATACTGCTTGATCCTATTGTTCCGGGGATACTCGCATCTTCAGAAAACTGTTCCGCGGTTGGTAAAATAAGGTTATGCCTGATCATTCCGCCCATCGTGTACTTCGAATCTCCCATTCTTAAACCAGCCGACGGTATAAGAGTTTTTATTTCAGCCGTAAAACCAGTTTGCGCGGAAAATAACTCTTCAAATTTATAAGAAGCGAGCCACTTGTTTAGCGCGGACAGCTCAACTCTATCAGTTTTAACATTCGGACCCACGACTTGATGAGACAGAAAGTTCCCTTCGATCTTCTCTCCACGCAACTTTTTAATCCCTGTCCAACCCTTAGGAGTTTTCAAAATTATCATCGGGAATCTTGAGGCGCCTTTCACGTCTACTCCGCCTCTCGCCTCACTCTGAATCTTCTTTATCGACTGATAACACTTCTCAACTGTATCGAACATTTTTTCGTAAACGTTCTTTCCCTCTACAATAAAAGGTTCATATCCATATCCCCTGAAAAGTGATCTCAAATCGGAATTCGACATTCTGCCAAAAAGCGTCGGGGCGGAAATCTTGTAGCCGTTAAGATGCAAAATGGGAAGCACGGCTCCGCAAGTTTTTGGGTCAATAATTTTATTAAGGTGCCAAGCCGTCGCTGTCGGTCCGGTCTCTGCCTCTCCATCTCCAACAAGACAAGTGGCGATTAAATTCGGATTATCTAAAACCGCCCCATAAGAAGTCGAGAGGGCATAGCCAAGTTCCCCACCCTCAAGAATTACCCCCGGGGCCCCGGGGTTACTGTGGCTGGGGAAACCGTAAGGCCAGCTAAAATTTCTCATTATATATCCGAGACCCTTCAAATCTTGTGTGGCTTCCGGATAATATTTTCCAAGAGTTCCTTCCATAAATAAATTGGCTTGTACGGCTGGAAAACCGTGGCCAGGACCAAGAACAAATATCATTTCCACTTCGTGTCTCTTTATCAGGCAATTGAGATTCGCGTAAACAAAATTTATCCCGGGGCAAGTTCCCCAGTGGCCCAGAAGTCTCGGCTTAATGTCATCAAACTTGAGCTTCCGTGCGAGATCAAAATTGTTCTGTAAATAAATCTGCCCCGCCGATAGATAGTTCGCCACCCTAACATATTTCTTTATAGATTCTATCTCCTGATTCATTTCGCTCTGTATTATAGCAGGGTTACAAAATTAACGAAAACTAGGCAATAAAAACCCCTCCTCGCCGTGTCTGACGCCATTATTCATAATACCGATCCGAGACACTGCATGCGCTATAGGGTGGAAGTTAAAGAATTTTTCCATTCACAAAAAGAGATAATCGGCGACGGCCTGGTAGTGGCAACTTCACTTGGTTCGACCGGATATTACAGAAGTATCACTGATAGTATTTTTAATGTCGGCATAGGTGTTGCCTTTAATAATAGTACGGAACAGGCCGATCACATGATAATTAAAGACAGCAGTGAAATAGATATTGAAATTACTCGCGGACCTGTTTATGTTTACACCGATAATCAGCCAGATCATATACTGCTAGACGAAGGGGGTAGAATCCACATAAAAAAGTCTCCGCAGTGCGCGCGAGTTATAGAGGTGTTATAATTAAAGTAGTTTAAAAACTAAAACAATGATAAACCAAGACGTACTCGCCTACATTGGAAACGAACTCGGAAGAGGAACGGCCAAGGAGATTATTAGGAAAAATTTAATTTCTGGTGGCGGATGGACCAACGCTGATGTTGACTTTCATTTTGGCATAATCGGCAATACTTCCACACCTAAGGTAGTCCCACGGAGAGTTCCCGAGGTTATCGTGACAAAAGAGGCAATTAAGCCCACGGAGGTAGCCGACCGGATCATGATCAGAACCGGCGCGACCGATAATCCCAACAACCTACAAAATATGGCTAGTCTTATGACCCACTCGCTAAACACAGAAACGAACCTGATGCCGACGACCCCAAAACCGGGTGAGAACCCTATCCCAGAGGAACTAAAGAGCTTTATACTCGCCCCTGCTACGCTCGAACATAAGAACATGGCACCAGAGCCTTTCCCGGCTGAAACAATAAAACCCAAAGGATCTCCACTAAAAATATTAATAATACTTATCTTCATGCTACTTTTAGGCGGGAGCGGAGCTTACGGGTACTACTACTATGTAAACAATCAGTCTGATGAGATCATCGCGAAAACGATCGACAATTTAGCCAATATAAAAAGTTTTGAATACCAAAGTGAATTTTCTTTTGGCACGGACAATATTAAACAAGACAGCAGTTCAAACGCGATTACCCCCATGAATGGAACGTTCACCCTAAAGCAAAACGGCATATTCGATGGGAGCGATCCGTCCAATGTGTTATCAGCCCAAGACACGACGATAACCCTGGAATCCTCGCTACACAAAGGTAGCCTCGTATTAAACACGATGCTTCTCAACCGCTCATTTTATATAAAAGCGGCCGGCCTGCCAGACTCTCTGTCGCCCTATGTCGACCTAGACAAAATCAATAACATCTGGGTCTCTATCGACACAGTAACAATGGAAGATGCCGAGGATATGTATGTCAGTCCGGAAGTAAACACCGCTATCGCTCAGATTGACCAGCAGAAACTCGATAGAATTAGAGAAGGCCTCAATCTGCACCCAATATTTAGAACCAGTAAAAACCTCGGGGAGGATGAGATTAACGGTATAAAAACTTATCACTACGCGACGACTCTCGATAAAGAAAACGCCAAAGCCCTTATACTGATATTAATACAACCAGAACAAGGCAGCCCAATGACCGGCGAAGAGGCGGCCGCGGTTGAAAAAACCTTAACTGAATCTATAGATGCGCTAGATGAAATGTCTGGAGAGGTCTGGATTGGGAAAAATGACTACCTGCCATACAAGATAACCGGTAGTATCGTCATGGACATGGCTAAAATTAAATCGAGCGCGATAAAAAATACCGGAAAAGTGGTAATGGGCACATCCGCAAACCTCTCCAAATTTAACCAAAAATTTGACTTGGTTGCCCCAACAGAAACCACTCCGATCCGAGAGCTTATGGACAATATATTTACGAGGTCTGTATCTACGGAAGCAGGACCTTCGATATAAAATGTACGATTACTCTTCGGCAAGTTACTAAATGGAAATGCCCAACAGGTCTTTCACAATACCTCCGACCAAGTAGGCGGAAAGTGCCGCGAGACTTCCGACGATAAGCATTTGCACTCCGGACTTAAACCAATTAGCACCGGTAACAAGGGCACTAAGAGACCCGATCACGAAAAGCGAAACCGCCGTGGCAATTACAGATACTGCGAATTGGGATTCCACTGCCACCCCAAACATATACGGGGTAAGTGGCAGAAAACCGACAACGACAAAAGCAACCATGGTCACCAGTCCATGAAGCCATGGAGCGCTTATACTATCCTCTACAATACCGAGCTCTTCTCTCATCATAAAGTTGGTCCAAGTTTTTCTATCGGAAGTTATACCATCCAAAGCGCTCGTTAATCCGGGTTCTTTCCTGACTTCCGCAATGCAGCACCCGCGACTTTCACGACTTTCTGTGGATAACATCGAATAATTCCTGCTGTTCCGTATCCATTTTCAAAATCATCCCTTCTTTTTTCCGCGAATGAGGCAACGTGTACGTGAGCTCA
>JACRKD010000019.1 GCA_016215345.1 Candidatus Vogelbacteria bacterium
CAGATACTCGGGAGCGTATTGTCCTAAGACATAAATCCTCTTCCATCGCTCGAGCCACTCCTTAAGATTACAGAAACTAGGAACATCGAATGGTAGAGATGCAAACGGATTCTTTATGAAGCTGGCTTCATAAAGAGAAAATCTATCCGTAAGCAGTGCCCTGGGGTCAAGACAGTAAACTGATTCTTCGACACACCTGCCAAGGGTAAACCTATCGACGTCTCTACTGTAGTCCCAATCGACAAGCGCAGTTCTTTTCCATCCCGGTCCGTCACTAGACCTATCACGCAGACGGTACCTCATCCACGTGAGATCTCCTGAACAAACCCTGATTTGGACCGAGGACTCATCTTCGTCATATTCCAGCCTGCTGCCTGTGTCCGAGACCACTTCTCCAAGTTGAGGAGACCAGATCGCCAGACGCAACTCCTGCGCCGAAAAACCAAGGACATTGGGCATACGCACCTCCCGCAATCAAACTATTTCAAACACTTCCTGCAAGGACCACAGCGGATGTTTGGACTCTGGCCAAAGAAGTCGGCAGGGCAGACCATTCGCCTTTGTTCCGGAGTGATAGACTGCCACCAAGGCGCGTCCGTTGGCCTTGGGAGTTCCCGTCCGCGAAGCGAGTGATTGGGAAAGATAACGGAACCGGCTGGCAGATCGTCAGGGACCAAGCCGTCTACCGTCAGATAGCAGATTCTAAGTCCGAAACGATACGCAGTGACTATGGCTCTAGATAGATTATCTTTATCGGCAGACAGGTTGACGACTAGATTGGGTAAACCAACAAGCGGCGCGACGTAGTCATAAGACCGAGTGTATATCCAGTGACGGACGTTTGGTGTTTCGAGGCATATCAAACGTATGAAGCAAGCATAAATCCAAGAAAAAATATCCCCGGAAACATGCCAGCGGAATCCGCCACGACAGTTCTCATTCACATACTTAGCAAAAGCATTCGCCGTCGCCATTATATAGAGCGAATTAGATAAAATAACCCTAATCGTCCGACTGTTAAGGATATATTTATCGTGAACCTCCCGTTCGTTCGCCTCTAGGATGTGAACGTAACAGATACTTCTACAAGTCGGGGTGGCAAATGGACAATCAACCACCTGTACAAGCGAAAAAGCATTGGCGACCGGTTCATCAAAGGTGCCATTATCTCGGGTTACTTTTCCACTGCCATCGAACCAAAGAGTAATCTCTCGACCATCAGGCATCTTCATCTTAAGTTCCTGAAGCGCGAATTTCGTCGGGCCGATTGACATAAAAATCTCTCCCTTCGCCACGCCGTAGATTTAGCGTGAACCAGTCCATAAGGGCTATCAATGTCCACGGAACCGCTACCATTATGCACGCAAGATTATAAAAATCAACCAACTAAATTGGCTTGCTCACCTCTACGGGAGTTGAGGGAATCGAACCCCCGACCGCGGTTTTGGAGACCGCTATTATACCACTTAACTAAACTCCCAAGATATTCTTGGATTATTTCTTAGCTTCCTTGTGTTTGGTGGCCTTCTTACACCACTTACAATATTTTTTCAGTTCTATCTTTCTCTCAACCAATTTCTTGTTCTTCCTAGACCAGTAATTTACCCTCTTGCAGGCAGTACAGGCTATTTTTATAAGTTGTTTTTGCGCCATATAAATTGTTTATCGAATATAATTGTGCTATAACAATAGTACAAAATGATTAATAAATCAAGCATATGACAATCGCCGAGAAATGGATTGAGTACGAAATTCTAGACACTGGAGATGGACAGAAGTTAGAGAGGTGGGGCAAGAGTGGCGATGGTTTTATTCTTTCACGCCCCGATCCACAAGTTATCTGGCCCAAAGAGAAACCTAAACTCTGGGATACAGCTGACGCTGTTTATGTTCGTGGCGATAAAGGAGGAGGAGGAAAATGGAAATTCATAACAGAGACAAAAATGCCGGAGAGATGGATTGTAAATTATGAAAATCTAAAGTTTCTCATCAAACCTACCGGATTTAAACATACGGGAATTTTCCCAGAACAAGCGCCTAGCTGGGAGTGGCTAACAAATAAAATTAGAACGGAAAAACGTGAATCGAATATTCTAAATCTTTTTGCCTATACCGGTGGCGGAACGGTAGCCGCTTTGTCCGCCGGAGCAAAAGTTTGTCACGTAGATGCATCCAACGGAACGGTAGACTGGGCCAAAGAAAATCTAAAAATAAACGGCATGGAAAATGAACCGATACGGTTCATTGTAGATGATGCCCTAAAGTTTGTGGAACGAGAAAAGAGGAGGGGATCAAAATATGATGGGATAATAATGGACCCTCCGTCTTTCGGAAGGGGGTCAAGGGGAGAAACGTGGAAGATCGAAAAAGATCTCTCCCCGCTCGTTGAGGGTTGTGTAGCGATTCTATCAAACAATCCTCTATTTTTTATAATCAACTCCTATACCACGGGGCTGTCGGCGCAGGTTATGGTCAATGTGCTAGATAGCGCCATAAACAACTTGGGCGGTAAAATCCATGCCGAAGACCTGTATCTCCCAATAAAAGCCAGCAGGAAACTTCTCCCGGCGGGATCTACCGTAAGATGGGAAAAATAAAAAAGGGTAAAACTGGGTTCAAGTTTCATCGCTCTCTATATCTTCTGTAACAGTATCTCAAACCTTTATAAATAAAGTAAGCCAGTGCAACCGTAAAGAAGTACGGTGTGAATATTATATATCTAAAAATAAATCGGAGAAAAGCGGCAAAGTAAAGAAGCGGTTTATTCGTGGAATCTTTAGTGACAGAACTGTAAAAACTATCCAGCCAAGCGTTAAGCGGGTCTAGGACGCTCCTGCCCAATGATGTGTAAACCGAGGCGGTATTATCAAGTACCGGGGTAGACGCCACAATTTGAATAACCTCCTCTTTAATTTTCTCCACGCTCCCTAAGGCTAACTCTTTTTTGTTTTTAGCGGTAAGCGAGGTATCAGATTTAGGCCTAGTAACATTCGGCTCGGGCGGTTTGTTAATTCCCCTAACAATATCTTCTTTCTCCTCGGTGCCAAAAACAATGTCTTTAACCTTGTTTATGGCCGAAGCTATGAAGCTATCACCCCATCGAGAAACGAGAGGGGGTGAAGACGAGTGGTTATTACTACTCTGTTCAGCTAATTCGTCTGACATAACACCTTGTGCCAAAGATGGCTTGGGCGCAATAGTTCTAACAGGATTCTCTTTTACAACTCTCTCTACGCTACCCAGTGAGACACTGCTCAACTCCATATCCATTTCTGGAGTTCCCGGGCTTGAGCCCTTAACCCTAAAAATTTTTACATTTATATTGTGGGCGCCGTACGAAACACCCCAATCGCACCAACTTTCGGTTATTCTACCGGACAGAACAAAAAAATTCGTATTACAGATTAAAGAATCGCCATCGTAAAAATTGATATCGCCCCTTAAGTCTTTATCTGATCCGTTGCCGATAACAGAATAGATCCTTATCCTATCTCCGACATAAAATGGATCTTTAGAAAACCAGATATTATCTTGTATGAGTCCAGTATTAGGCAGTACTTCCGCCGCAAAAACAGGATTTATAAAAAAGAAAAGGGAGAACAGCAGTATACTCAATACCAAATACTCGATACCGGATACTGACCTAGGCATCAATCTCGGCAAGTTTCGCATGCGACTGGATAAAAAGTTTCCGAGGCAGAACCTCACTTCCCATCAAAGTATCGAATGTTCTGCTGGCCTCTTCGGCAGATTCAACACCAACCTTTTTAAGAATTCTTCTCGCCGGATCCATAGTGGTATCCCAAAGCTGTTCAGGATTCATCTCTCCAAGACCTTTATACCTTTGAACATGAACCCGGTTAGATTTCTTCCCTTCCAACCCTTCCGCTACCTCACCCTCCATATTTCCCTCCTCTCCTTCTCCATTTTCTTCTTCTGAAACAACCCGGGGCTCCTTTTCAACCAGCGCCTCTTTCTCTTCTTCGGTATAGGCATAAAAAATCTCCTTACCTTTTTTAATTTGGAAAAGCGGCGGTTGGGCTATGTAAATATGACCGCCGTCTATAAGTGATTTAAAATGCCTATAAAATAAAGTGAGGAGCAGAGTTCTTATGTGCGAACCGTCAACATCAGCATCGGTGGCAATTATGATTTTATGGTATCGCAATTTGGAAATATCAAACGAATCGCCGACTCCAACTCCAAGCGCTATGATAAGAGACTTTATCTCCACAGAACTAAGAATCTTATCGAGCCTGGCGCGCTCAACATTTAAAATCTTGCCCTTAAGCGGGAGTATCGCTTGTGTCCTCCTATCGCGTCCCTGTTTTGATGAACCTCCGGCTGATTCTCCTTCGACGATAAATAGCTCCGCCTCCGAAGCCCTCCTCGTCTGACAATCAGCGAGTTTACCGGGAAGCGTCATCCCCTCAAGAGCACCCTTCCGAAGAACAGAATCCTTTGCCGCCTTGGCAGCCTTTCTGGCCTTAAGAGCAAGGATTACTTTACCAACAATCTCTCTGGCATCGTCCGGCTTCTCTTCAAGAAAGGCCCCAAAGGCATCGCCAAAAACTGTTTCCACGGCGCTTCTGGCTTCGACGCTTCCTAATTTAGCCTTGGTCTGACCTTCGAACTGCGGATCGCGAAGCTTAACCGACACAACCGCGGTAATTCCTTCACGAACATCCTCACCGGTAAAGTTATCTTCGCCCTCCTTCAAATAGTTACTTTTTCTGGCATAATCATTCAGTAGCCTGGTTAAGGCGGTTCTGAAGCCCGTTAGATGGGTCCCGCCCTCCGGAGTCGAAGTGTTATTCGCGTAACTAACTTCCCTAGAACTGATATCGTCAACGTATTGAAGCGCGACTTCGACTAAAACATTATTGGATTCCTTCTCGGCATAAAAAACATTTTTGTGAATTGACTTTAATTTAAGATTATAAAATTTAACCAAAGAGAGTAGGCCCCCTTCGAAATAAAAAGTCTCGGTGGGAACTTCCAAATTTAACTCCTTCAAATAAAATACACCGTCGGTGTCGATTTTAGAACCGGTGACGCGCGCGTCAATAACCCTAACTCGCAACTTTTTTACTAAATAAGCTTGTTGGCGAAGATGATTCACAACTCTCTGCCAATCGTATTGCGTCTCTGAAAAAATAGTGCCATCAGCCTTCCACTCAACCACGGTTCCATGAATATTCTTGTCTGAAGTTTTAGTTTTTTTTACATCAAACTGCTTCTTTCCTATCTTGTATTCTTGATAGTATCTACCGTCTTCTTTATACACGTCCACGCGCAAATCAGTAGAAAGCGCGTTAACGACCGAAGCGCCAACCCCGTGAAGCCCGCCGGAAATCTTATAGGCCGAACCTTCAAACTTGCCTCCGGCGTGAAGCTTCGTCATAACAGTCTCTAGCGCCGAAACTTTAGTCCCCTTGTGTATATCTACGGGGATACCCCGTCCATTATCAACAACTCTAACCCTGTCATCCGGAAGGAGCGCCACTTCGATTTCATCACAGAAACCGCCCATAGCCTCGTCTCTTGAGTTATCAAATATTTCTACAATAAGGTGCTGAAGGCCATCCGGGCCGGTAGAACCAATATACATTCCCGGGCGTTTCCGAACAGGCTCAAGCCCCTCTAAAACGACAATCTCGTCAGCATTGTACTCCTTATTTTTGGACATTTTATCTGCCATAACTGTTTCATTATAGCATTTCTTTGCCTGCACTGCCAACTACCGTTACAGTAGTGGTATCATCCGGGACTATCACACATATTAATCTATTCTCTATATCATTTCTTTAATCTTTTTGGCCAATCCTCTTGCCCTACAGTGTTTCAACCCCACTGTATAAGAGGCAATCGCAGACCTAAACCTTTCTATCGGTAAATTTTCTTCTGCCTTTTCGAGTCTCCTAAACATTCTTCTCACAGTTTTAGTTCTCATAACTCTATGATACGGAAACGAAATATATCCAAGAACATCTATGCCGTTGTGCCATTTCTGAAACGTTGTTTTTTGATCA
>JACRKD010000022.1 GCA_016215345.1 Candidatus Vogelbacteria bacterium
ACTCACGCACATCTTTTCTTGTTTCGTGGCATTCATCAGGCTCGAGTTCGAACGGCTCAAAACTGGCGTAAGTTGGTATGAACAGAAAGCGCAATGGGTACGGCTGGGGATAAATCAAGCTTTTGCGTAGGTACTATAATGTATATTATTGGAACATGGAAAATGTGGTTTATTTCAGCTTAGGCCTCTCGGCCCTGTCGCTCATATGGGTTATGGCTCTGCAACTGCGAATTAAAAAATTGCTGCGTGGCAAAGCTGGACATGACCTTGAAGATCTCATGCGTGGATCCAACGCCGATCTTGAAAAACTCATAAAGGCGCGGGAAGAAATAGGGAGAGAGATTGAAGGGATAAAAGAAAAGATGCGACACCATATCCGAGGAATAAAAACCGTTAGATTCAACCCCTTCAGAGATTCAGGAAGCAACCAAAGTTTCGCCACAGCCCTAGTGGATGATAATGGTAATGGTGTCGTAATATCGACCCTATACTCAAGAGACAGGGTCGGGGTTTATGCCAAGCCACTGGAATCTCATAAATCAGAATATGATCTGTCTGATGAGGAGAGGCAGGCGATAGCGCAAGCGAGAAATCACAGATAGTGAAGATAGTTATGAGGGGCAAATTTTATGATAAAAGAGAAAAACAATCTAGTGGAACGCGCGCCGGTCGTGGCAGTCATGGGACATATCGATCACGGGAAATCGACTCTTTTAGACTTCATACGAAACACCAAAACGGTAGATAAAGAAGCGGGAGGAATCACCCAACATATTGGAGCCTATGAAGTAGTACATGAAGAAAAGAGCGGGGGGATAAAGAAAACCATTACCTTCCTAGATACGCCGGGGCACGAAGCATTCTCTAAAATGAGAATGAGAGGGGCTAACGTCGCAGACATTGTAATCCTTGTCGTCGCGGCTGATGATGGAGTCAAACCTCAAACTCTCGAGGCTTTCAAAACAATAGAGCGGGCAAAGGTGCCATACATCGTTGCGATAAATAAGATCGATAAGCCGGGCGCAAATATTGAAAAGACAAAAATAGACTTATCTACCGCTGGGATTTACCTTGAGGGGCTCGGAGGTACCGTGCCGTTCGTGCCCATCTCCGCAGAGAGAGGCGACGGCATCGCCCTCCTTTTAGAGGTGATCCTTCTGGTCGCGGAAGTCGCGGAGTTGAAAAAAGATATTTCGATAAACGCGGAAGGTTATGTAATTGAATCTAATCTAGACCCGAAAAAAGGCGGGTCTGCAACCCTAATCATAAAAAACGGAAGGATGCGTCGTGGAGACTTCGTTATCATCGGCAAAAACATCGCCAATGCCAGATCTGTTGAAAATTCTTATGGTAAACAAATTATGGAGGCGGAGGCTTCATCTCCCATTAGAGTCATAGGCTGGAGCGAAATAGCCCAAATAGGAGAAAAATTTTTAACCGCCAGAAGCAAGAAGGATGCGGAAGAGATCGCCTCGAAATACAACGAGACGGGTTCGGAAAAAGACGAAGCCAGATTTGAGAACGCGAAGGTTATAATTCCCATAGTTCTAAAAGCGGATGTGTCGGGAAGCCTGGAGGCCATAGAAAAAGAACTGCTTAAGCTAGAAACCGTGGACGTAAAGATTAAATTCATAGTAAAAGGCGTTGGCAATATATCAGAAAATGACATAAAAACTGCAGTCTCGTCCCTCGATTCCATCGTCATCGGCTTTAATGTTAAAATAGATAATGGGGCGCGGGATATAGCGGAACACTTTAACGTTACCCCGCAGATATTCAAAATAATCTACGAAATAAGTCCTGTCCTTAAAAAAGAGATCGAAAACAAAACCCCTAAAGTCCTTGTCGAAGAAATCCGCGGAGTGGCTAAGATCCTAAAGACCTTCAGCAGGACAAAAGACAAACAGATAGTCGGGGGAATCGTACTGGATGGAAAGATATCGGTAGGCACAAAGTTCAGGCTAATGAGGCAAAAAAATGTAATCGACCAAGGAGAAATATCGGAACTGCAACAACAAAAAGCCAGGGCCAAAGAGGTTGACAAGGGGAATCAGTTCGGCTTGAGCGCCCTATGCAAGAACACCATTGCCGAAGGAGATTTAATTGAAGTCTACGAAATAGTAAGCAGGTAAATGTCAGGCCCAAGGGACAAAAGAATAGAATCATTTTATATGGAACTCGCCGCAAGATTCCTCGAGGAAAATTCCGCGGGTCCGACATACATGATAACGGTTACAGGGATTACGATCTCAAAAAACCACCAATATGTAACCGTCTTGTTTACCGTTATGCCGGAATCCTACGAAGCAACCGCGCTCAAATATGCGAGAACTCTCCGAAGCGATTTTCGAGAACTCGTTAAATCCCAATCGAAGATGAAAGTTATCCCGACATTCGACTTTGATATAGATAAAGGGGAAAAATATAGACAAAGGATAGACATTTTGATACAAAAAACCAAATAAGGCCAGGTGGCGAAGTGGTAACGCGGCGGTCTGTCTCCCTACGGGAGATGTCCCGAAGGGACACAAAAATCCTAATATTTATGTTCTACACCTATGTGCTAAAAAGCCGGATAAATAACTTTATTTATGTCGGCAGTACTGCTAATATACAAGAACGCGTAAGGAGACATAATAGTGGCAAGGTCAGATCTACAAAAGCCTACAAACCATGGGAATTAGTACAAATAGAAACTTTCGTGACACGGAGCGAGGCCACGAAACGGGAGCTGTTCTTAAAAACAGGCCAGCAAAAAGAAGCCCTTAGAAATAAATACGTTGATAACGGCCAGGTGGCGAAGTGGTAACGCGGCGGTCTGCAAAACCGCAATGCAGGGGTTCAATTCCCCTCCTGGCCTCCAAGCGTGATAGAATATTTATATGAGTAAGATATCATCTCATATTTTAAGAATCGGACTTGCCGTCACCTTCATCTGGATAGGAGTTTTAATACTAAAAAATCCGGAGGCTTGGGGTGGGTATCTTAATCCATGGGCAATTAAACTCTTAAACCAAGTGGGGGTCACACTATCAGTCGCCCTAATACAAACGGCGATTTTGGACATACTGATTGGAATACTTCTTATTCTAAACGCCCTTACGTGGGTGGCGGCCACAGTAAGCGCTGTCCACATCTCCATAGTCCTAATTGTCAGTGGAATAACAGATATAACTGTAAGAGACATTGGACTTCTAGCCGGCGCGATAGCTGTAGCGATCGACTCCTTGCCAGAATCATGGTTTAATTAACTTAGAGGATTACAGTTCGTTCAACAAAGGAACCATCCGCCCAACGATACCGGGAGGTACACAATGAGCAAGCCAAATAAAAAGCCGCGGACATTTCTATCGATCTTTACAACTAAAGATGAAAAATATTTTCTGGAACTCTTCGGCAACATGATTGGGATAAAAACTCCAGGGGCTTGCAAATTTTGCGGCGAGAAGGCCTATCACACCTTCGAAGAAAGCACTGATGACGAAGAAGGGAATCTCGTTGACAGTGAGCCTCAAAGATTTCTATGCTGTGATGGAGCGGAGTGTCTCGCCAAGGCCCTTCCGGAAATTTTCGCAAAGTTCCGCGCGCTGATCGTGAAAGAATCTAACTAACCTACGCCGCCTAACTAAGCGGCAATTTTTAATATAGCTATTCTACACTTGTTATTCATAAACTTAAACCTTAAAAGTTAACTGTGAATTACCGGTTCTAAGTATTGAAAAAAAACCTAAAAATGTTATTATGCTTCAATGACAAACGCGCCCATACCCGCCCGCTTCGACGCAGCTACGTCTGCAGCGAGTCGGGCGGGGCTCAGTTGGTAGAGATTGTTTGGTTATACATCAGTTTATAAAAAGTTTTGCGCCCATAGCTCAGTTGGTAGAGCAATCGCCTCTTAAGCGAAGGGTCCCAGGTTCGAATCCTGGTGGGCGCACCAGGCCCGGGTGGTGGAATTGGTATACACGCACGACTTAAAATCGTGTCTCGTAAGGGATGCGGGTCCGACTCCCGCCCCGGGCACCAAGAACGTTCCCCTTACTTTTTTTCACACTTTTTGCAAACTAACTCTCCACCACACTTACATCTAATACGGCTAGCTACAGTTAGCCAAGAACTTGACTGAACCTTCCCACCCCAACCTACGCCAAAAATCATTTTACACCCGATAGATTCACAAGTTGGAATTTCTGGGATATTATCGCTTGTCCTATCTCCTCCATTCGCGAATATGTCCGGCTTAATTTCAAGAAGTTCAGCACAAACACTTCTATCTGTAAAAATCTTGGGGTGATGCGTCAGAAGAACATCGTCTACTCCCTCTATCGCCTTAATAACCTCTATTCTTTCCTTCTCTGGCATAAAAGCGTAACCCTTCTTATTTATCAGCCAATTATCATTATTGAGAATAACCACCAGCCTATCGCCCAGAGCCTTCGCCTCCTTAAACATTCTTACGTGTCCTATATGGATCGGATCGAATCCACCACTCACGGCCACAACAATCTCGCCGTTTTTCTTCTTACCTACTTTTTTAGTTTTAGATTTTAATTTCATAGAAAAATCTCATGCATTGTCCCAGTCATAATTTTTATTTAACGTGTATCATAAATTAATTAGCCTCCATGACACTTTTTATATTTCTTGCCACTTCCACATGGACAAGGGTCGTTGCGACCGGCTACCGGTTTTTCAGCGGAGTCTGGATGTTCGAGTTGCCCTTTTGGGGCATCGCCGATAAGCTTGGCCGACTCGTGAACTTCACTCAATACAACTCTATTATCTCTTGAAAGGTTCTCGCCGACGGTCGGAACAAGTCGAAGAATAGTTCCTCCTAATGAATCTTCGAGCTCCTTAAACATTCTTAACCCCTCCCTTTTATACTCCACAAGCGGATCTCTTTGACCATAAGCGCGCAAACGAACAGAAGACCTCATATAATCCATAATCTCTAAGTGGTCGACCCAAAGCATATCGATCGTCTGTACGGCAAGCATACGGAGAGCATTATAAAAATTCTCTTCTCCCATCTTAACTTTTTTCTCACCCAACATTCCGCGAAGTCTTGAGACCTCGTCGCCACCAAACTCACCCATGTACCTGTCAAGAAGTTCGTTAACGTACGACACATCGCCCAGTAAAATATTCCTTCTCCTCTCATATATAATTTTACGCTGATGGTTCATAACGTCGTCATACTCCAAGAGATGTTTTCTGGAATCGAAATTAAAACCCTCTATTTTAGTCTGCGCCGCCTCAATCGACTTGGTAATCAGACGATTCTGAATCGGTTCATCTTCCGGAATGCCGAAACGGCCCATCATATTTTTCACAGTATCAGACGCGAAGATCCTCATTAGTGAATCCTCAAGAGAAACATAAAACTGCGTCTCCCCCGGGTCACCCTGTCGACCAGATCGTCCTCTTAGCTGATTATCAATTCTCCTCGCGTCATGACGCTCTGTACCCAAAACGAACAAACCACCCAAACTTTTTACTTCCTCGTATTCTGTGTCGCTTGCGAATATCCCGCCGAGCTTAATGTCAACTCCTCTGCCGGCCATGTTGGTCGCGATAACAACACTGCCCTTCCTACCTGCACCAGCAATAATCTCTCCCTCTCGTTCATGATTCTTCGCATTTAACAGATCGTGTTTTACTCCCTCCTTGGACAAATATCTCGAAAGCAATTCATTTTTCTCGATAGAAACCGTGCCAACCAAAACCGGCTGACCTTTCTCATTTAACTCTTTAATTTTAGCGGCTATGGCCTTAAACTTCCCGGACTCGTTCTGAAAAATCAGGTCTTCGGAGTCCACGCGCTTAATGGACCTATGGGTTGGGATGGCTATGGTATCCAGTCCATACACCCTGAAGAACTCCTCGGAAGACGTTATGGCCGTCCCGGTCATACCGGAAAGCTTTGTATACATCCTAAAATAGTTTTGAATAGTTATGGACGCAACAGTACGCGATTCTTTCTCAACCTTAACACCCTCTTTCGCCTCTATCGCTTGGTGGAGTCCTTCCGACCACCTCCGCCCCGGCTGGAGCCTACCAGTCGATTCATCGACGATAATTACCCCGTCGTTATTCACGACATACTCCTTATCTTTATGATAAAGCGCCTTGGCCCTCACGGCTGTTTCCAGATGATGAACATATTTTATTCCGCCTTCCGTATATATGTTACCGACGCCTAAAATCTTTTCGGCCTTGTTAATCCCCTCCTCTGTCAACGTCGTCGCCCGAAGCTTCTCGTCCACCTTATAGTCTTCTTCCAGCCTTAAGTTGTCGGCGATCTTTGCGAATTTCTGATACAGATCTTCCGATTCGTCAGTGTTGGAAGAGATAATTAGAGGAGTTCTCGCTTCATCAATAAGAATAGAGTCAACTTCATCTATTATCGCAAAGTTATGCCCCGTAGAAATTTTATCGCCGTTTCTTTCAACCCTCTGAACCATATCTGAAACGCTATAGGCAATATTGTCTCTCAAGTAATCGAAGCCAAATTCATGATTAGTCCCATACGTTATATCCGCGAGATAAGCGGTCTTTCTATCGCAGGGCTTGAGAAATTCATAAACAACGCGGAAAGAACCGAGCTTATCTCTCTCTTCATCAACGTCTCGATGTTTCGGATCATACAGATAAGAACTCTGGTGATTTATAACCGCAACTGAAAGTCCAAGCAGATCATAAATCTGGCCCATCCAAACCGTGTCTCTTCTCGCCAAATAATCGTTAACCGTGACAACGTGGACGCCCTTTCCGGATAAAGCGTTAAGATAAGTTGGCAAGGTCGCAACTAAGGTTTTTCCTTCGCCGGTTCTCATCTCGGCAATTTTACCCTGATGCATAAATATTCCGCCTATGAGTTGAACGTCGTAATGTCTCTGGCCCAGAGTTCTGGTAGAAGCTTCTCGAACCAACGCAAAAGCTTCCGGTAAAATCTCATCAAGAGTCTCGCCACTAGCTACTCTGTCCTTAAATTCTAGAGTTTTAGCCTCAAGTTCAGCTGGAGACAGCCGCTTATAGGCCTCTTCGTAAGAACCTACTTTGCCAACAATAAATTGGATCTTTTTTACTTCTCTACCAGAATGGTCGCCGAATATTTTGTCTATTATATACATAACGTTTAATGTCGGCAATCAACAACCCCGCGGCAAGCCGACGGGGTATGGTCTGAGGCATGACCTAAACGAATAATCTAAGCTGACGTGGTTCCTCTGACCTCGTCTTTCCTTGATTGGCGACATATCTTTCGACCGCTTTCCAATCTCCCCGC
>JACRKD010000024.1 GCA_016215345.1 Candidatus Vogelbacteria bacterium
GAGCGGGGAGATTGGAAAGCGGTCGAAAGATATGTCGCCAATCAAGGAAAGACGAGGTCAGAGGAACCACGTCAGCTTAGATTATTCGTTTAGGTCATGCCTCAGACCATACCTCGTCGGCTTGCCGCGGGGTTGTTGATTAATACTCAATATGAATTTCAGGCTAAGAAAATTTGTGGCTTTTTGTGCGGTAACGCTTTCGGTTGTTGCCATCTTTGGCGCGGGGGTTTATACGGGGATGCGAGTTGATACGAGGGCTGATATAGAGAAAGTTGTTGAAATTCAAAATAAGACTCCGGATGTGGTTACAAGCGCTGACTTCGCGCCGTTCTGGAAAACGTGGAATATAATAAATGAAAAGTATATAGATGGTGTTTCCGGTACGATTGCTGCCAGCAGTACCAAGCCGGTTTCTGATCAAGAGCGTGTCTGGGGTGCTATTTCCGGTATGGTTAAATCTCTTGGTGACCCCTATACTGTTTTCATGCCGCCGGAGGAAGCGTCGCAATTTCAGACCGATATCAGCGGATCATTTGAGGGGATTGGAATGGAGATTGGCCTCAAGGATGAAGCTCTGATTGTTGTTGCTCCGCTTGAGGGTTCTCCGGCCAAGAGAGCGGGCATAAGATCCGGTGATAAAATTTTAAAGATTAATGGCGTATTGAGCAGCGGACTTTCTGTCGAACAGGCGGTAAAAAAAATCAGGGGCCCGATGGGGACAACTGTTGCTTTGTCTATTGTTCACGAAGGCGGTGAAAAAGTCGTTGAGGTTACGATTGTGAGAGAGACTATTAACATTCCGGTACTTGAGCTAGGGGATAGAAAGCCTAACGCGACCTCTACGATAGCATCAGCCAGTGAAAAGAAGAACGGTCTTCGTTCGGATGGAATATTTGTCATAAGACTTTTCAACTTTACGGCTCCTACGCCGGGCGCGTTTAGGGACGCCCTGCAGAAGTTTGTGGAGAGCGGTTCAGATAAATTACTCTTGGACATAAGAGGAAATCCGGGTGGATATCTCGAGGCGGCGGTGGATATGGCCAGCTGGTTTCTCCCGACGGATAAAGTTGTGGTTACTGAAATTGTGAACAAGTCAGGGGCGAAAAAGGTCCACAGAAGTTTAGGATATAATATTTTCAGTAATAAATTAAAATTTGTTATTTTGGTAGATCAAGGAAGCGCTTCGGCGGCGGAGATTCTGGCGGGGGCGCTGCAGCAGAATGGTGTGGCTAATCTTGTTGGAGAGAAGACATTTGGGAAAGGTTCTGTACAAGAGCTCATTCCTATTACTGATGATACTTTTGTTAAGGTTACGATTGCGAAATGGTTGACCCCTGACGGTACTTCCATCTCTGAACATGGGTTAACTCCCGACTTTACCGTCGCGATTAAGGAAGAGGATATAAAAGCCGGAAGAGATCCACAGACGGATCGGGCCGTGAAGTTATTGCTAACTGGGAAATAAATATGAAAGTTGTTTTTACGAAAGATGTTCCCCGGGTGGGGAGGAAATATGAGGTGAAAGAAGTTTCCGACGGGTATGGAAGGAATTTTTTGATCAAAAATGGATTGGCAGTTTTGGCTGACAGTAAGGCCCTTCGGTTGGCGGAAGGCGCCATGGAATACGCGAAGGTAAATAAAGAGACTGGCTTAAAAAAAATAGAAGAGTATGTTTCCAAATTTAAAAACTTGGCCATTAAGCTCTGTGGGAGGGCTAACGCGGATGGACATCTTTTTGCTGGGATAAAAGCGGAGGAGATACTTATCGCGCTTGACGAACAGGCTGGAATTAGACTGGAAAAAGATTGCCTCATTCTCCCTAAGCCGATAAAGCAGATAGGGGAATATAGTGTAGAGTTAAATATGGCGGGGAGAAGAGCACCATTCAAATTGGTGGTCGAGGCAGAAAAGTAAAGATCGAGGTCTCTACTTTTCGAGGATACTCACTACTTTTTTCACCTCTATCGTGTTGTTGAAGTGCCCCTTTCTTTTTGTTCCGAACTTTACGATGCCGGCTTTTGTGGCGAAAAGAGTGTGATCTTTTCCGGTTTTTACGTTTGTTCCAGCGATAATCCTAGTGCCTCTCTGTCTCACTATAATGGAACCGGCCTTGGCGCGCTCGCCGTCGTAGAGCTTAGTGCCTAGATATTTAGGTTGTGAGTCCTTTAAGTTTTTTGCGCTACCGCCAGCTTTTTTATGTGCCATGAGTTTTTAGTTGGTTGATTAAATCTTGGATTTTGGTAATCTCTTTTAGGTATGAGTAGTGTAGAACAAATTCTAATAAATATCAAGTCCAAAAAGCGGGAGATCTTTTTTGTGGCATCTGTCGTTCTCGTCGGTTTACTTGGTTTTGGTTTGGGCAGGCTTTCTAAAATCGATGAAGGTAGGGAGCCAGTAATAATTAAATCCATGGCCGCATCCTCGGCAGTGGGTCTTTCGTCAAACCTGGTGAATGGAGGAAAATTCGTCGCGTCTAAATCCGGAACCACTTACCATTTTCCATGGTGTCCGGGAGCGAAAAAGATCAGCGAGGAGAATAAGGTATGGTTTGCGTCGGCCGCTATCGCTGAGAGAGCCGGGTATAAAAAAGCTATCAACTGTAAGGGTTTATCCAGCCCCACTTTTACTGAATAACATTAAGTGAGTTATACCGACATTTGGTATTATATTTCTTTTGGTTAGTATTGCGTTGCAATTTAAAAGTGGAGCTGGGCTTGTAATTTATTTTATGGGGAATATAATTGTAAATATATTAGTTAAAGGTCGTCGATCTTTAACCTTGTTAACGTGATTTGCAAATCAACATGAGTAACAAAACAGTTTGGGTAGTTGTCGTTCTCTTGGTTCTAGTAGGCCTGTACTACTGGATGCAACCAAGCGCTCCTGCCGTTGTGGTCCCGGTTGAGCCGGCAGCCCCAGTCGCCCCGGTATCTGCCGAAGGCGCTCTTCCTGAAGCCCCAGTCGCTCCAGTTCGGTAAAACAAGTTTTACAAACAATGACCCCCTACTGTTGTAGGCGGGTTTTTGTTTTTGTGGTAGAATTAAATAGCTGATTAGTTGTCTAAGCGTGTCAACATTAAATAAAATATTTTTTACTTCCGCCTCCTTTTTCGTACTTCTGGTATTGATTTTTTCTTTGTCTGGCCAAGATGTTGTTGCCGCTTCAGCCGATGATGGGGGCTATCGTTCGATGGACATTGAAGGCCTGAATGTTGAATTATCGAATGTCGTTAAAAAAGATGATGAGGAAAGATTAAAGAGTAAGGGGCTGGTGGGCAAGGCGTTGTTTACAATTAAGAAGGCCGCTGGTGTTCCGGAGGCGTTGTCCCAGTCTGCCGCTTTGCAGGTTGATGACATGCTTTCGGAGCGCGCCAAGAAGTTGGAAGAGCTTATGAAAATTGATCCAGATAAGTTTTTAGAAGTGGCGGAAAGGAGCCAAGATGCATTAAGGTCGGTATCATCTTACCCCCCCCTCTGTTAGAGGAAAGACTGCCTCATCGGAAAAAATTGAAATCCAATACGCACAGAGTGGTTTTTTGAATGCTTATCACTTTCATACTTTGGATAACGGCAAGGAAACGACTGAACAGGCTTATGAGTTTCAATCTAATGGTGATAGTGGTAGTAAGCTTAGACTTTATACTTCTGCTATCGATGGCATAAAGAGGTCTGGCGTCGAGGTAAGTTTGAGCGGGTTTAAGCTGGGCAAGAGTCTGGCTGTTAATCGTGATAAATTAAGGATTAATAAATCATCGGTTGGTCAGACTGCCAAGAAAGGAATCGATGATTCCCGTAATATTCTTACGTTTTTAATTAAACCTAAAGATATTGCAGAGCCGCCTTTCTCTAAACAAGAGTTTGACGATCAGATCTTTAATGATTTGCAGGGCTTTTTTGAAAAGGAATCCAATGATCAGTTTACGATTACGACAAAAACCATAGACTGGATAGACCAAACTACAGATTGCTACACCGAGTCAGGTTTGGCTCCCGTGAAAGAAGCTATTGATAGAGAGGTAATTATTCTGGCAAATTATGATGTTGTATTGTTCGTTGTCATAACCGAGGATGCCCCCGGCTGTGGATTTAACGGCTTTTCCTACTCTGGTAAGGTAAATTTTCTCGGCCAGAAACTTTTTTACTCCCGCACGTCAATGCCGACCCCACAGTCTGCCGATACTGATCTTAAGGAATGGTTGATTGCCCATGAACTTAGCCATAACCTGGAATTAGGGCACGCAAATTCGACGAATTGCGCGAAACAAGATAGCCTTCTTGATCAAAGTTGTTCTAATTATAATCTCCCCATCGCGTAATCAGCAGGTTGCCGCCAATGTGACGGTTGATTTAAAACTATCAATCGGCGGTTCGAATCTTTCTCCTGGGGTGTTGGTTTACATTAGGGACTCATCAGCCAATATTTCCTCAGGTACCAAGGTCGGACTACAAGTCGATGCATCAAATTCAGCCCTTAAAAAAGTCAGCTTAAAGATGCCGAATATTAACGGCCAGAAGTACGTTTTTGTTGCCCTTCTAGATAAAGATGAAAAAATTGTGACGGATAAGAACGGGAGCAAGATGGTTATTAACGTTGGGTTATGGATCACAAAAGATATTGTCTGGCCGAGTCTTTTCTTATCTAGCATAAACGCAACGAGCGCGACTCTCTCTTGGACTATACCGACTGGTGCTGTGGCGTATGACTTGGCGAGGAGGACGTATGCGACAGGTTTGCCAAATGGCGCGTCTGTCACCAACAGTTGTCCACGCGCGACCTGCATGTTGGTTAGAAATAAAAATATAACTTCCACTACCGACTCTATAGTCTCTCTGTCTGGATCTACCCCTTCCTACTTTTATCAGGTTAGATTTATAAATGCCAATGACCAGGTATCCAACTGGTCAAATACCGTGACAGTATCTAGGCCCGCAGGAAAATCATTTTTTGATTTTGATGTTGATACTGGCGGCCTGCCGGTCGGCGTTGCTAAAATAAGACTGGATGCGTATTCAGAAGATGGTCGTGGCTCATTGAAGGTCCAGATTGACAGCATAATGAGCGACATTTCTACAAGTGGTAGCAGTGGCGTACAGGCCGTTAGTTCAAACTGGAAAACTTATTATTTTGACAAGCCCGTGGTGGGTGGCAACGTCACCAGTATCAGCGTTATCCAGCCGGGAATATGCAAGGGTAAAAATAAAATACATTTAGACAATCTTTGTTTTGCCGACAGTAAAGGTAATTGTGTAGGTGAACTCGTTACTGCCCCCTATGGGTTGATAGCAAATGGCGATGTCGCTTCGGTGATTTTGCATTGGCAAGCGCGCTCCGGGAGGGTCAGCGGATTTAATGTTTATAGGTCTACTACTCCAAACTTCACACCCTCGCCGTCTACGTTGGTTAAGGGCGGCATAAAATTATTGCCTGTTGACCCAAATTACCCTGACAGGTTTTACGCCGAATATATCGACTCTGATAAGAAAATTATCCCCGGGAATATTTATTATTATAAAGTTACTGCTTACGATACCTATGCGGGCGAGTCGCTCCCTTCGGAGGAAAAGAGTGCCAAAATTCCTCTTCCTATCGCGATCCCGATATTAAAGCTCACAAGCAGGGACGGGCTGTCTGTTTCTTTGGAATGGAATCAGAACGCGAACGCGACATCGTATCAAATTTCAAGGGAGATGGGTAGCCTGCCTTCCGATCCAGGTACCAGGTGCTTTGTCTCTTGTTTAACTTACAAAAATGTTCCTGGGTCACAAAATTCTTTTACTGATATTCTGCCTTTCGCGGACAGGACGTACTATTACACTGTTACGATTGGAGTAGATGATCGCACTGTTAGTTCTAACCAAATTAGGATAATTCCTCAACCAAAAATCACACTTTCGTCCCAAGATATTTCTGCCATAAATAAATAGTTCTTTTGATGTTGCCTTTTCCTCTCTTTCCGGCTTAACTATAAGTGGTTTCAATAGTGTCGCTCATTCCCGTTCCGCTGATCTTCTGGACGCGAGTCGACAACGGGCGGGGTCTATTTAGGTATCTTTTCCCCGCGATTCTTTATACTCAGATATTGCTTGTCCGCCATCTCTCGCAAGTTGCAAGGGTTTGAACATTATCAATCCATACTTTGGTTTTTCTGTTCTATCTGCGAAAGATTTGGAGAATACCAGTCTCAAAAATGCCATAACTAGCTTATCCCCGAGTCTTAAACTTCTTTATCCCTGGTGTATGTCGAAGTTGCCGCGCCTTATCCTAAAACCGATCTGCAATCGTACATAAATATCCTGAAGACTCCCGTTGGAATTCGGTTGACCGTTAATGATCTCTCCACTTTCGGTTGGCGGGACGCAGGCTTGTATCAATACACTCTGTCTTCCGGGTTTGTTCAGGTTTCCGCGCTTGTCCAGCCAGCGAGCGATAAAATTATCACCGTAAATGCGACTACGGTCCCGCAGAATTCTGGCTATATGTTTGCCATTTTTGGACGCTAACTTCCCGCGCTCAAATACAAGGTTACAAGGTTACTTTTTCCATTCACAGACACAAGGGGAATTCATTCCAAAAGCAACCTTGTATTTTCACCCTCGTTCAGTTCGGTGAATAGTTACTTACGAATTAGTTGCCAAGGACCGCCTTTTGATGTTTAATGTCCCAATGGGTTTGTTTAACGAAAATAGGTTTGTCTTAAGCTCTGATTTTAAGCCGGCGGGGGATCAGCCCCTGGCGATTGAGAGGCTGACTCAAGGGCTTAAATCTGGAATGACTCGTGAGACGCTTCTTGGTGTTACCGGTTCCGGTAAGACTTTTACGGTTGCCAATGTTATTGCCAACGTTCAGAAGCCGACTTTGGTTATCGCCCACAATAAAACCCTTGCGGCTCAATTGGCTCAAGAGTACAAACAGTTTTTTCCAAACAATGCCGTTCACTACTTTGTCTCTTACTATGACTATTATCAGCCGGAGGCGTATATGCCGATCACTGATACATATATAGAGAAGGATGCGCAGATTAACGTTGAGATAGATAGGTTGCGACATGCTTCAACCCAGGCGCTTCTAACCAGAAGTGATGTCATAATTGTTGCGTCGGTGTCTTGTATTTACGGGTTGGGCAGTCCGGAAGATTACGAGAATGAAAATTTTAAGATTGAGGTCGGGCGAGAGATTTCTCGGCAGGACTTCTTGAAGAGGCTCGTGGCGATTCATTTTACAAGGACGAACTCTGACCTTTTGTCGGGAACTTTTCGCGCCATCGGCAATACTGTTGAGATACAACCGACGGGGGAGAAGACAATTTTAATAATAACCTTCTCTCTCGGTGGCGGGGGCCGGATCGATTCCATTTTACAAGTTGATCCTATCTCGAGAAAAGCCATAAAAAATTTGGATCTCTATTATTTATTTCCCGCTAAACACTTTTTAACAAATAAAGATAAGAAGCGGGCAGCTATTAGATCCATTCGCGCTGAATTGGCCGAGCAACTTAAAAAATTTAAAAAGGATGGAAACATTTTGGCCGCCGATAGATTGAAGCGTAGAACCAGTTACGATCTAGCCATGATAGAAGAGGTTGGGTATTGTTCCGGAATTGAGAACTACTCCAGACACTTATCCGCTCGGCTCCCGGGGTCTCCGCCGGACACCTTGCTTTCATACTTTCCTCACAAAGAAGATGGATCACCAGATTTTCTAACTGTTATAGATGAGTCTCACGTTACGGTGTCACAAATAAACGGCATGTATGGAGGCGATCAGTCCAGGAAGAAAGCGCTTATCGACCATGGGTTTAGGCTTCCTTCCGCCTTGGATAATCGCCCGCTTAGGTTCGAGGAGTTTGAGGGGCGCGTGGGTCAGGTGATTTACACCTCGGCTACTCCAGGCGATTTTGAACGAGGAGAGTCTGTGGCGCCTAGCGGGCAGATTGTTGAACAGATTATTCGTCCCACGGGGCTTGTGGACCCGGAAATTATCATTCGTCCCATAGTTGGTGAAAAGAGTCAGATCGCGGATTTTATGGAGGAGGTGGATAAGGTTGTTAAAAAAGGATTTAGGGCGATTGCGACAACTCTAACTAAAAAAATGGCCGAGGAACTTTCTAGTTATCTCAAGGAAAATGGGATTAAGGCCGAATATCTCCATAGTGATATTAAAACCATGGAGAGGATAAAGATTCTTACAGAGTTCAGGAAGGGGACCTTCGACTGTATCGTCGGGGTCAATCTCTTGAGGGAGGGTCTGGACCTTCCGGAAGTTTCTCTAATTGGAATCCTGGATGCTGATAAAGAAGGTTTTTTGCGATCTGAAACTTCTCTCATTCAGATAATCGGCAGAGCGGCCAGAAACGTTGAGGGACGAGTTATTCTTTACGCCGACCATGCCACGAAATCTATTGAGGCGGCCATGGGCGAAACAGAGAGGAGAAGAAAAATTCAGATTGCGTACAACAAAAAAAATAATATTACCCCGAAGACTATAAGTAAGGCGATAAAAGATATCACGGAACAGCTTGAGTCCGAGCACAGCAAAGTTGTAAACGCGCTTCTCGACGTCGACAGATCTCTCTTTGCTAAGAACCCTAGGGCGCTTATAAAAGAGAAGGAGAGACAGATGAATGAAGCTGTTAAGATTCTGGATTTTGAAACTGCCGCTATTTTGCGGGATGAAATAAAAACCCTAATGGAAATCGGAAAGAACCAAAATTAAAAAAGCAGGTTCAACCTTAACTTAGAGGTTGAATATCCTTTTTTAATTTTGGTTCACTGCCATTGCGAGAAAAATAAACAAGATACGACCTTTTATATGAAGGTCATATCTTGTTTATTTTTATCATCTTGCGTTTATTTATAAAATAATGCATAATATGGCGTCGCTTTATGAATACGGACAAGATAATTGTTAAGGGGGCAAGAACTCACAATCTAAGGAATGTGACGGTTGAGATGCCGCGCGGAAAGATGATTGTCTTTACCGGTCTTTCTGGTTCCGGTAAGTCGTCTTTGGCTTTTGATACTATTTTTGCCGAGGGACAGAGGCGTTACGTTGAGTCCCTGTCTTCTTATGCTAGGCAGTTTTTAAAGCAGTTTCAAAAGCCGGATGTCGATGAGATAATCGGTCTTTCGCCGGCTATTTCTATTGACCAGAAATCACACTCGTCTAATCCTCGCTCCACTGTCGCGACGATTACAGAGATATACGATTATCTTAGAGTTCTATTTGCGCGCATTGGCCAT
This sequence comes from Candidatus Vogelbacteria bacterium, assembly GCA_016215345.1. Classification (GTDB taxonomy): domain Bacteria; phylum Patescibacteriota; class Minisyncoccia; order Phycocordibacterales; family UBA12445; genus JACRKD01. The sequence goes on from JACRKD010000024.1 coordinate 9,240, forward strand.
CCCCATTGTCTTGTTTGTGGTGAGGAGATAAAGCAACTTTCTTCCGATGAGATTGTGGACTTCATAGTTGGAAAGATTACGACACATAATCTCTCTGATAAAACAAAAAAGGATCCGGTTTCTCGAGTTATGATTTTTGCCCCCGTTGTGAGGGGTAGAAAGGGTGAGTATTACCAGCTTCTCTATGATCTTTTGGGTAAGGGGTACACACAAGTAAGGATCGATGGTGATGTTTATAAGCTTCGCGAACAGATTATTCTAGATAAAACCAGACGACACGATATCGATGTCTTGGTCGATGAGATTTCTCTTTATGACTATGAAAAAAATGTAAATCAGATTAAGGAGAGGCTTACCGAGGCTGTCTCGCATGCGCTAGCGCAGGCCGATGACACCTTGAAAGTGATTTTCAATATAGACGGAGGAAGGGTGGTGCTTTCAGGTCTTGGGCCAAAATGGGAGGAGATAGGGATGTCGGCGAAATACACTTGCCCCAACGATGGATTCTCGTTTCTCGAGGTGGAGCCGAGACTCTTCTCGTTCAATTCACCATATGGCGCTTGTGAAGTTTGTCATGGTCTTGGCACGAAAGAGATTTTTAGCGATGAGATTTGTGAGGCATGTCAGGGCAAGAGACTCCGTCCAGAGGCGCTAAACGTTTTCATACACAATAAAAGCATTGTTGATATCGCAAATTTCTCGATTAAGGATGCATACGAATTTTTCAAAAGTCTTAAACTAACGGAAAGAGAAATTGGGATCTCTTCGGTGGTTACGAGGGAAATAGAGAATAGAATAAAGTTTATGTTAGACGTGGGGCTGGAGTATTTGTCGTTAAATCGAAAAGCCGGCACTCTCTCCGGCGGGGAGTCGCAAAGAATAAGACTCGCGTCTCAACTTGGGTCTAGACTTGTTGGCGCGCTGTACGTTTTGGATGAACCGACCATCGGGCTTCATTCTAAAGACAATGATCGTCTCATCAAGACGCTTAAGGAGCTTAGGGATTTAGGAAACACGATAATCGTCGTCGAGCATGACGAGGATACTATCTTTTCTTCTGACTATCTTGTGGATATCGGCCCCGGAGCCGGAGTTCACGGCGGAGAGATTGTTGTTTCAGGCTATACCGACGAACTTCTTTCCGATAAAAAGAAAAAATCGCTTACATTGGACTATCTTAGGGGAGACGCATTTATTCCGATTCCGGCAAAAAGGCGAGACAAGGATATGGGGAGTTTAAAAATAACCGGAGGAAATGTCTTTAATATTAAAAATTTAAATTTAGAGATTCCACTTGGTCGATTGATATGTTTAACCGGTGTTTCTGGTTCCGGCAAGTCTTCTCTTTTGGACGAGATTGTACACAAGAATTTGAGTGATAGATTCGACCGTAGGAAGCGAGAGCCGGAGAATTGCAAGGGTTTTACGGGCACAGAATATGTTTCCAGGTTGGTTTCAATAGACCAATCGCCGATAGGTCGCACACCGAGATCGAATCCCGCGACATATACCGGAGCCTTTACCCATATTCGCGACATGTTTGCGGAGACGGTAGACGCTAAGGTGAGGGGATTTAGGGCCAATAGATTTTCCTTCAACGTTAAGGGTGGCAGGTGTGAGACTTGCGAAGGCAATGGTGTTATCGCGGTAGAGATGCACTTTTTGCCTACCGTCTATGTCCCCTGCGATGTTTGTCTGGGCAAAAGATTTTCCAGGGAAACCCTGGCGGTTAAATACAAAAAGAAATCCATTCACGATGTTCTCCGGATGACAGTGGAGGAGGCCGCGAAATTTTTCGTCGATATTCCGGCGATCTACGATAGGTTGAAAATTTTGAATGAGGTTGGGCTTGGCTACATTGAACTTGGTCAGTCCGCGACAACTCTCTCCGGCGGTGAATCACAAAGAGTTAAGATTGCCTCTGAATTGTATCGGCCTAATTTGCACAGAACCGTTTACCTTTTAGATGAACCAACTATCGGGCTTCATTATGAGGATGTAAATAATCTTATTGAAATATTGGAAAGGTTGGTTAAGCACGGAAATACGGTTATGGTTATAGAGCATAATATGGATGTGATTAAAAGCGCGGACTACGTTATAGATATGGGTCCGGGCGGAGGGGTCGCGGGTGGCAAGGTGGTGGCTCACGGGACTCCGGAGGAGGTTGCTAAAAACCCCAAGTCCTTTACTGGCCAGTATCTGAAGAAATATCTTCGGGTCCGTAATAGATAAAAAAATCCGCTATTCATTAACAGCGGAGAGTTTCATTTAACCTTTCCAATCTTTGCAGTTTGTCATGTAGAGGAATTGTCATAGGAGTTGTCCCATATTTATGCGTCCAGATAGCAGAACCGGGTGACACGCCACCGTATGGATGCCGTGAATCGTTACCAAGTACACTACTGGCATATTTGTCCTCTATGATAACCGATTGGTAGGCATGCGTTACGAGGATCAGAGTGTCAAATAGTCTTTCAGTGTGGGCATTTTTAATGAAATCGATGATCTGTTTGGCAAGAAAGAGTCGCGTCGCATGGTCTTCTTCCATGTCGCCATCTTCGCTAATATTGAATTTTACCCCGAGAAGTTCATTTTCCTCTGACGGAACTCTGGCGAAGACAGGTGAGATTCCGTCGAGTATAAGTAGGCGTTCGAGTTCTTCGCGGATTATTTTTGAGCTCATGACTCCTGCTTTGTCCGGTCCGCTTACGACCAGTGTGTTACCTATGGGGATGCAATCATGCATTATTCTCGCGATCTGTCTTAGGGGAACTTTTGCCCATCTGGTTACCATTCCTTTTTTGGTCGTTTTACCGGCTCTGATTATGATAAGATTTTTGAGGGTAGACATTTTTGGAACCTCCCTGGTTGCGTATTTTTGCATTTGGTCAAAAAGCTTTCTTTATCGAGAGTATCATAATATGGGATGGCTGTAAACGAAAGGTATTTTCTGCTAAAATCAAACCATGTATCTTAAGGAGCTGGAGTTGAGCGGATTCAAGTCTTTTGCCAAGAAAACGACTATGATTTTTGATTCTCCCATAACCGCGATTGTTGGTCCGAATGGTTCCGGTAAATCAAATGTTGCTGAAGCTTTTCGTTGGGTTTTGGGAGAGCAGTCTATGAAATCACTGCGTGGCAAGCGGGGTGAAGATTTAATCTTTAACGGCTCTTCCGGATCTTCCAGGCTCAATCATGCGAGCGTAATTTTAACTTTCAATAATAAAGATAAAAAATTTAATATAGATTTTGACGAGGTGGCTATTGCTAGACATGTTTATCGAGATGGCACCAATCAGTATTTTATAAATGGTAGTCAGGTTCGGCTTAAGGATGTCATAGAACTTCTCTCGGTTGTTTCTCTTGGTGTTTCCAGCCATCATATAATTAGCCAAGGGGAAGCCGATCGGATTTTAAATGCCAACATTTTTGAGAGGCGTGAGATGGTAGAAAACGCGCTCGGTCTCCGTGTTTATCAATATAAAAAAGATGAAAGTGAGAGACGGCTGGCGAAAACTGAAGAGAATATTAAACAGGTTGAGTCTTTGCGTCGGGAAATTGCGCCACATCTCAAGTTTCTTAAAAAACAGGTTGATGAAATAAAAAAAGCCGAGGAGATGAGGAAAGAGCTTTTCGGTCTGTACGTTGAGTACTTGAAGAGGGAAGATTGGTATTTGAAAAATTATAGAAGTGAACTCGAAAAGGAAAAAGTTGGTCCTGAAGCGGAGCTGAAAAATATTGAAGTTGAACTTGGCAGGCTTTCGGCGCTACTTTCTTCGGCGAGTGATAAAGACGCCGACAGATTTAATAAAGTTCGGGAACTAGAAAACACGTTGGCCGATATTAGACGAAAGAAGGACGAACTTGGCCGGAAGATAGGACGGCTTGAAGGGATGATCGAAGCCAATCCTTTAGCCAGGTTCGACGAAGAGTCACCAACAGAAGTTAAGAAATGCCGATATTGTGGCCAAGATCTCCCGAGGGTGACCATGGGTGTGGAGAGTGGCAGTTTCCGAGATAACCTTTTGGTAGAGATAGAAAAACACAAACAAGATAAAACGCTGGCAGAATCTGAACTGTTGAAGTGTGTAGCCAGTGAAAGGGACATTCTTGCGCAGCATAGTAACTTAAAAAGTGAAATCGAAAAGAAAAAAGAAACACTTCGGGATTCTGAGCGCGCTCTTTATGAGCTTCGTTCAAGGCGGAGTGAGTTGCAGTCAGGCCTTGGAACCGTTAGGGTTCGTGAAGAGAGACTTATTTACGAAGAGAATGCCCTTGAAACTGAACTGACGGAGGCCACGGTTCTCGTCGGCAGGGCCATACTAGACTATTATCCGAATTTCGTTTTCGATGAAAATAAGTCGGAGGACAGAACCGTTCAAGAAGAAAGAAAGAAAAAAATAGAAAGAATTAAAATCCGCCTTGAAGACATGGGTGGTTCTGGGGAAGAAGTTTTGAAAGAGTTTAATGAAACAACGGAGCGGGATCAGTACCTCGAGCGGGAGATCAACGATCTATTAAAAAGTCGGGAGTCTTTGACCGCCTTGATGAATGAGCTTACCGAAAAAGTTGACCAACTCTTTAGGGATGGAGTTGTAAAAATCAATACTCAATTTCAAGAATTTTTCTCGCTTATGTTTGGTGGTGGTAGCGCCTCTCTGGCCATTATTAATCCACCTAATAAAAGAAGGGAAAACGCGATGGGCGACATTGAAGAAATAGAAGATTTACGAGAGGGAATAGATATCGATGTCAGTTTGCCGAGAAAGAGGGTCAAGGGGCTTCAGATGCTTTCGGGAGGGGAAAGAGCTTTAACTTCCATTGCGCTTCTTTTCGCTATCTCGCAAGTGAATCCACCCCCGTTTCTTATCTTGGACGAGACTGACGCCGCGCTCGACGAGTCTAATTCTAGAAAATATGGAGATATGATAGAAAATCTTTCAAAGTATTCTCAACTGATTGTTGTAACCCATAATCGCGAGACCATGAGCCGTGCCTCCGTACTCTATGGCGTAACCATGGGTGGTGATGGTGTCTCTAAACTTCTCTCCATAAAATTTGAAGAGGCCGTGGCAGTGGCAAAATAATATTACATCGTGCCCCGCGCTCGGTCTTAGTACCAAAGACAATGTGACGTTTATGCGTCGACCCTTCATTTTCTTGCCATATATCAGTGTCTTACTAAAATCAACGACCGTGGGAGATAGTAAGACATTTGGGTCAGGTGATATTTATGTCGATAGCGGTATCTATGTTAATAGCGGCAGGTTAAACACCTTACGAAGCCACTTGTCGTTTTCAAGTTTCTCTACTGTCATATAGAGGACGCCTTTGCCGAGTGCGCAGTCTGTCTTCAGTAGAAAAATAAATTCTTCGCAATCATGCGGGAATACCCATACGCTATTCTGAATCTTTACGAAGCCGATACTTGTTAATTAATTACGCAAAGTATCTCTTGACGATCGGGTGCATTCTTTTATATCAAATATTACTATTCGCCACTTACCGTCCCATTCCCTGCTTAATCTTTTGTCTAGACTTAATTCCTGGTGTATTGCTAGTTTTCGTTCACCTTTTTCGCTAAGAACTATATGCCGTGTGTTACCGTTATTTTCGAATTCGATCAGGCCTTGTTTTTCAAGTTTGCCAACGATCGTCTTTACATAATACTTGGTGTTAGCCAGCCTTTTGCCCTTTAGGGAATTTCCCAATTGCTGGACTACATTTGGTGCTAGTGCCGCGATAGTTATAAGGCCGGCTATTTTTATGGTGGCGAGAACTGCATTTGTGACGTCGCCCCTCTCGATTTTCATTCTGTTACTATATATCAGTGTCTTACTAAAATCAACGACCGTGGAGATAGTAAGACACTACGAGAATGGAGGGTTGGCGTATATAACAAAAAACCCAGCGGGGCAGTCCCGATGGGCGTTATTGATACTCTACGGACACTCGCGGTCTATAGTTGTCAGGAGTTGGTCCTGGCCATTTTTCTACCTCTTCTCTTCCTCTGGGGCGGGTTCGTGGAAGACTTCATGAGTCGTTGCCCAGCCACTTTCGAATTCTTCATTCAAATACATAGTGAGGAGAAGTCCCACGCCTAGACCCAATAGTACTTGGCTAATGGGAACTAGCCAGAATATCGTAGCGCCATTTAGGGCGTAGTAAAGATGGACTGTCGTCCCAAGGCCGATTGTTAGTACGGCTACCGGGACTGGAAAGAGAATCATTGTTCCCCTAAACGCGATCATCTTATCGGTTCTGTAACAGTGCTTACCTGCTTCCTCTAGTTCCTTATTGATACTGACACCAAGAACGAAAATGCCGAGCGTGGTTAGGATCAAGGTTGGGATCAGTTCGAGCCCGATAAACTTTGACAGGGCCACTGACATAGCCATGGCCAAAATGTTTAGATCGAGGATCCTGTAGAGCGGTGTTTTGGCAGCTTTTTCAGCCAGGAATTTGTTAAATCTCGCATTTTCAGAGATAAGGCAGACTATCATGTAGGCAAGGAAGGGGATTGCGTTTAGATTGGAGGCAAATGCCAGACAGAACGTAACCCCAACGTAGAGAGACACCAGAAGATAAATCAAGAGAGATACGAAAAACTTTTTCATCGCCTTCCTCCTTTACTCGTTTGTCAAAAGAATTCGTATGAAGATTACCACTAGGCCAAGATATAGTCAATTGTACGTCTCTCGAGGTCGGCGGAGAGGATTTTTATTTTGACCTCGTCACCAAGCCTGAATTTTTTGTGAGTTTTCTTGCCGAACAGACAGAAGTTTTTCTTGTCGAATATGTAGAAATCGTCTTTAAGATTTCGCAGAGATACCATCCCTTCGCACATAGTCTCTTTGGCCTCTACATAAAAACCCCATTCGGTAACGCCGGTGATGATTCCGGTATAAACTTGGCCGATTTTATCTTGCGCGTATTCCACTTGTTTATATTTGATGGATGCCCACTCGGCCTCCATCGCGCGTCTCTCCATGGCCGAAGAGTGGGCGCAAAGTCTCTCATACTCTTCCGTGTCGGGAGAACCCTTGCCTTCCAGATAATCGTAAAGTAGACGATGCACCATTGTATCAGGGTATCTTCTTATGGGAGAGGTGAAATGAGTATAGCAGGTGAACGCCAGTCCGTAATGTCCGATATTTTTTGTAGAATAGATTGCCTTAGACATTGAACGCAAGATGGATGTTTTAACCAGTCTTTCTTCCGGCTTACTTTCGGCTTCCAGTATAAGGTCGTTTAATCTTTTTGAAGTTAACACCTTGCCCTTTTCAAATTTGTAGTCGAAATTTCTTAGAAAAGTCTTCAGCTCGGTAATTTTTTCCTGGTTCGGGATATCGTGGACCCTATAGACGAAGGTGTGTTTTCCGGCTCCATGTTTTTCCGAATTTTTATAAAAGATAAATTCGGCGACATATTTATTGGCCATCAGCATATACTCCTCTATAAGATGATGTGAATCGGTCGGCACTGTTCTTACTATACCTACTGGTTTTCCGGTTGGGTCGAGTTTGAATTTTACATCGTCAGAATCGAGGGATATGGCGCCCTTCTCGAACCTCTCTTTTCTGATATTTTTTGCAATGTCATTTATGTCGCTCAATTCTTTGGCTAGCGGCCCCATGCCTGTTTCCAGAATTGTATCAACCTCGTCATAGGTGAATCTGTGTTTAGAGTGAATTATGGTTTTTCCGAACCACCTTTTGTGTACCCTGCCACTTTTATCTAAGACGAAAATTGCGCTAAACGTCAATCTGTCTTCACCGGGGACAAGGCTACAGAGTCCATTGGACAGGACTTCCGGGAGCATGGGTATCGTCCTGTCGACAAGGTAAACCGATGTGGCTCTCTCCTTGGCCTCATTATCTATCGCGCTTTCGGGACGAACAAAGTACGAAACGTCCGCGATGTGTACGCCTAGTTCTATTTGACCATTCGGCAGTAGTTGGTAAGAGAGCGCATCATCGAAGTCTTTAGCTGTTTCGGGGTCAATCGTAAATGTTAAAATATTCCTAAAATCTCTTCTTCTCGCGACCTCTTCTTTGGGGATGGATCGTCTGGCTATCTCGTTTGCCTCTTTCGTCACCGCTTCGGGGAAGTCATATTGAATCTTGTGTTCGAACATAATGGTCCCTATCTCCGTTTCATTATCTCCCGCCTGGCCGAGCCTGTTTATAACCGCGCCCTCGAGTTTGTCCCAGTGATTTATTTCTACAACAACTCGTTCGCCATCCACTAGCTTGGCTCCCGCGCTCGGTGTTACGAGGATGTCCCCCGGCACTTTTGTATCGTACGGCTTGAGCCAGATTTTTTCTTGTTCCATTTTAATCGTGCCGGCGAATTGAGTGCGGGCGCGCTCAAGGATTCTTATTACTTTATCGTTTTCTATTTCAACCCGGTCTCCGGTTAGGGCTGTATTCAAGTATTCGGGAGCGATTGGTACTTCGTTGTCCCTTCCTTCTAGCCCTTCAGCCAGAAAAAACCCACCCTTTCTCCCGGCGTGGTTTATTCGGCCGGATATCATTTTGTTTTTTGGTTTTTCGATATGGGTTTTTTGCATCCTTGAAATTGCGTTTTGGTATGGTAGAATATTCTTACTTTAGCACGAATTTAGGTATTTATAAAATGAAAAGTAATTCAATTTTTTCTCTAGTCATTGTCGCGCTGGTTATAGTCTTGGCCATGTCGGTTTTTGTTTATGGTCTTTGGCAGGTTTTTAAAGATGCAAAGAACGGCAGTGTGGATAAAAGTTTATTAATAACAAATGAGACGAAAGAGTTAATAAAAGAAACAAAGATTATGGAACAGGAAAATAAAGTGGGAGACACTGTCGTTATGAGCACCAACTACGGTGACATTACTCTTGAGTTGTATCCAGACAAGGCGCCGGAAACTGTGGCGAATTTCATGAAGTTGGCCGGGAGCGACTTTTACAACGGTACGAAATTTCACAGGGTTATAAAAGATTTTATGATCCAAGGTGGCGATCCAAATAGCAAAAATTCCGATTGGTCTACACATGGCAGTGGCGGCCCGGGGTATCAGTTTAAGGATGAGTTTAATGATGTAAAACTTGTCGCCGGAGTTTTGGCCATGGCCAATGCCGGGCCGAACACAAACGGTAGCCAGTTTTTTATAGTTACGGCTGGAGCGACACCATGGCTCGACGGTAAACATACAGCTTTTGGGCGAGTTACCTCTGGCATGGATGTCGTAAGAAAAATCGAGAATGTAAGTGTTGACTCTGCGAGAGGAGATCACCCGCTTGAAGACGTTATCGTAGAGAGAATCACCGTAAAAGGATTGTGAGATAGTTTAGGTTGACACAAAACTACTTTTTGGCACTATTAGCCCAGAGGTTTTTGACTTTTAACTGTAGTATCCAACCTGCTGGAAGGAGATGGAGATGGATGGTATCCTGTCGGCCACCCTTTCGTTTCTGTTGTCTTTCGTCCCGATAACCATGAACCCAAATAGCGTTCAAGTTTCTCGAGAGTCGATCGGGTCTACCACGATCATAGGACTTACGACTAAAGAGGCTGAAGTGCTAAGAGATGATAATTTCAGATATTTTATAGTGGCACTTTCCGAGATCGAAGATAACTATCGTAGGGCCGGAACTCTTGATACAAAAAAGATGATGGTCGGCGCCCTTCGTGGCGTTCTCCAGTATGGCACTTCGGATCTGTATTCTAAGTTTATACCCGACAGTGAAGTGAGCGGTTATACCTCTCAAGATTTCACCGGTGAACATAAGGATAAGAACGGGGCGGTTGTCGAAGAGACTACAGTAACGTGGAAGATATTGAAACACGGCCTTGTGGTTTATCTTCGTATCTCGAAGTTTCGTTACATCACCATCAAACAGTTTGATAGGGCTATCGACTTTTTGGCTTCAATGCGGCCGAGGGGTTTAATAATCGATTTACGTGGTAACTGCGGCGGTATGAGCAACTCGGTGTTGGACATGATGTGTTATCTAATACCCTCCACCCAAGTCGTCGCTAGGTTCGAAGATTATGGCCGATCCTCAATCGCTCGTTATCCCACGAGAGATTTTAGCTACCGCGCGGTAAAAAAGATTCCGCCAGTGAGTAGTTTCGATTTTGTCCTTTCACTGCGGAAGATCGTAATGATTGACGGTGATACGGCGTCCGCGGCGGAGATTATGGCGTCCGCCCTTCGCGACGCGGGATGTGCCAAATTGCTTGGCCAGAAGAGTTTTGGCAAGGGAACATTTCAAAATTGTTTGAGCGGCCTCCTTGGCATGTCTAAAATGACTGGGGGTCGTTGGCTCACCTCTTCCGGGGATTGCCTTCAGGGTAATGGTCTTAAGCCTGATTACGAGGTTCTCGATACTAGACCCGCGGACGAGGATTACGACGCCCAACTTTATGAGGCGGTCAAGCTTCTTCGTTCGGCTGTCCCGATTAGTGACAAGAAAAATTAGTTGCAAAAATAGTCCCGCTATACCGGCGGGATTTTAATTTATGGGATTTCCATTTAGAAATTCCCGCCATGTCATTTCTTGTTTTCCTTCCGGCACAACCCTTTCAATAATCAGTTTGTCGTTTTCCATTCGCGCCTTCGTAATTTTTACTCTGATATCTTTCTTTTGTGACTTTATAATCGTGAAAGTTCCGGGATCTGGATTAAGCGCGCGGACCTTCCTTTCTATTACAGTGGCTTTTTCCATTGGTAAATTTTGGTCTAAAATATTCTCGGCGGGAATGAATCCAAAGTCCTTCTCTATCTTTTTGGTGAAGGTCGCGAGGTCATGATCTTGTTCCTTGGGTGTTATTTTTCTATTTATCCAATTGGGGATGGTTTCTATTAACAGTTGCCCAGAAATTTCCGCGAGTTTTTCTTGCAGTTCCAAGAAGTTGGGGTGCAGGGCTTCAATATTCAGTTTGCCATGGGCGATTATCGGCCCGTGATCTAAGTTTTCATCGAGAAGCATTATAGACGTTCCGGTTTCGTTATCGCCGTTTAGTATGGCGCTCTGTATAGGGGCGGCTCCGCGGTATTTAGGCAAAAGTGACGGGTGAACGTTGAGCGTGCCGAATTTGGGCAGATTGAGGACTCTCTTTGGTATAATTTTCCCATAGGCGGCTACGATGAAAAGGTCGAAGTTAGATAATTTATCCAATATCTTTTCGGTTCCGGTCTTAAGGCTTTCGGGCTGTATATACTCTATGTTGTTTTCTTTAGCCCAAGTTTTTACGGGCGAAGGTGTTAAAATAAGTTTTCTGCCACTTGGCTCGTCTTGACTGGTGACTATTAAGCTTGGGGTTAGGCCGGCCTTTTGCAAGAGGCTAAGTATCTTTACGGAGAAATCCGGAGTACCGAAAAAGGCTATTTTTATCTTATTTCCTGCCAGCGGATTATTTGGATTCACTTTGTTTTTTTACCATTTTTATGAGATTTTTCGCAGTATCGGTAAATAGTATGCCACGGAGATGATCAGTCTCGTGCTGGAAGATTTCCGCAAGGAGACCGGACGCTCCTCTGGAAAACTTTTTGCCATGTTCATCTAACGCCTCGATCGTAACTTTTTCGTGCCTTTCTATTTTTCCAAAGATACCTCTCACGCTTAGGCATCCCTCGTCGAGAACCACTTTTTTGGATGACTTTCGTGTTATCGTCGGGTTGATATATACAAGCTGATATGGCTTCCTTTTGTCGCGCAAACTGTTCTCGGTGTCCTCATTTGTTCCAATTTCAAAAGCTTTTTGGGATACCACAAAAAGTCGTAAAGAGTAACCGAGTTGGGGCCCGGCGATTGCAACGCCGTCCTCGCTTTCCGCCAGCGCCTCCGACATCTCCCTTATTATGCGGGAAAGTTTTTCACTTCCAATTATCTCTTGCGTTACTGTCCCGGCGGTTTTTCTTAGGATTGGATTTTCTTTTTGAACGATTTTCTTAATCATTGTTATTTCATTTTTGTTGGTAGGCCGTTGTTGTATTTTACCATTAACATTTCTTTTTTGTCTCTGCGCCACTTTTTAATTTGGACTTCTCTCTTCCGTGCCTCGGTTATCGTTGGATATTCCTCGATAAAAGCTATCTGATACGTTGGGATATATTTTGTAAAGTGAGCGCCTCGGTTTGTATTGTGTTCGTGAAGTCTCTGCTTCGGGTTGCCCGTGATTTCGATATAAAGTTTATCGGCAGAATTTTTTATCATATAAACGTAATACATAGCCCATTCGAATCGTCGCATTGCTCCTTCCTCAGGGCACTCGATTCTTCGATGGTGCTGCTGAGTCCGTGGCAGATTGGAAATAAGGTGGCTTGCCACGAGTGAGCCCGTGAGGGCGAATCGAGTGGACCCGAGCAGACTCGAACTGCTTACCTCCTCATTGCAAATGAGGCGTTCTACCAGATGAACTACGGGCCCGATAGCAAGAAACACAATAACATTTTTCTGACTCGAATGCAAAAACTGTTGATATTTAGACTTTTTATCTGTTAATATCTAGAAAGATAGGAGGTGGTTTTCATGTGTATAAATCCCGAGGATCTTGGGCAATTGGTCGGAATAATTGTTGAACACGAGAGTCTCTATGGCGAAGTGACTCGGCGGATTGGGGATTCTGCCAGGATTTATCAAGGCCAAACCTTTGGGTGTTTGTCAGACAACGAAATCGCTTTGGTTTTCGAGGGAGAGGACTCATTTTGTGGTACGGACGGTTCTTACTTCATGAAAATCATCTAGCAAATCGCTCTTGGCCTTATAATATAAGGCTATTCCAGTCAATTTGGGTACAAGCTCTTGACAATCTCCACCACTCCTGTATAATATGTCTAGATTCCAATCCTAGTTCTTCGTCACCTAAGTATCAAAATAAAGACAAATTCTGTTTTTCTGACATGCGTGCCCCTCACCTGGGGTAAACAGTAACCAGATCTCGCA
>JACRKD010000023.1 GCA_016215345.1 Candidatus Vogelbacteria bacterium
CAAGTACGGTTCTGTGAGGGGCGTCAAATGACTTCGCCATGGTTGAATAGTGTGGCACTCCACAATAATCGAAAGAGTGGAGCAACAGAGAATACAAAGAAAACCTAAAGGAGGGAATTTAGATGTCTACTCGACAAAAAATATTTATAAATAATAAACCTATCGGTGAAAACCAACCACCATTTATTGTGGCGGAGATGTCCGGGAATCACAATCAATCAATAGATCGGGCCCTGGCAATTGTAGAAGCGATGGCCAAAGCCGGTGCCCACGCCGTAAAACTGCAAACCTATACGGCTGATACTATAACCATAGATTCTAATCAAAAAGAGTTTTTTGTCAATGATCCCAAGAGTTTATGGCAAGGGGTGTCTTTGTACAAACTTTATCAGCAAGCGTATACGCCATGGGAATGGCATCAGATTATCTTTGCTAAGTGCAAAGAGCTTGGCTTAATAGCTTTCAGTACTCCATTTGACGAAACAGCAGTAGCTTTCTTGGAAACATTAAATGTGCCCTGTTATAAAATAGCTTCTTTTGAGAACATCCATCTTCCGCTTATCCGTAAGGTTGCGGCTACCGGCAAACCCATAATTATCTCTACCGGCATGGCCACATTAGAAGAGCTTGTAGAAATAGTTGAAACCGCAAAAGGTTCCGGCTGTAAAGATATTATTTTACTAAAGTGCACCAGCTCTTACCCGGCTAATCCGGAGAGCTCAAATATCCTAACAATTCCGGACATGCGCAGGCGTTTTGATTGCCAGGTTGGATTGTCCGATCACACGCTGGGAATTGGTGCGGCGGTTGCGAGCGTAGCTTTGGGTGCTGCGATAATTGAAAAACATTTTACCCTTTCACGTGCCGAGGGCAGCGTTGACGCTGCTTTCTCCATGGAGCCGGATGAATTCTCCCGATTGGTTAAGGAAACAAAGCAAGCCTGGCAGTCCTTGGGAAAGATAAGTTATGGTCCAACCGAGCAAGAAAAGGCTTCTCTGGTGTTTCGACGTTCACTTTATGTTGTTCAAGACATGAAGGCCGGGGATACTTTTACCAGGGATAATTTAAGGCCGATTAGGCCCGGTTTCGGTTTGCCGCCTAAATACTTTGATGAATTGCTTGGAAAAAAAGTTAAAACGAATGTAAAGAAGGGTGCTCCCATAACTTGGGAATTAATAGATGAAAATAACTGATTTAACAATTGATAAACACGAACTTTGGAACGAGTTTTGCTTGGCATCGAACGATGCCTGGTTCTGGCATACTACCGGCTGGCTGGACTACTGCGAAGCTTATGGTAAAGAAAAATTTCAAACCCGTAATCTTAGCTTTATGTTGGCTGATGATACCGGCACAGTAGCCGTTTGCCCACTTTTAATTGAAAGAACAAAAAAGGAGAATGAGATTGAAAGAGCTGAATTTTCTACTGCCGGGAGCGGCGGTTTTGGAATTTCTCCCGCCTTGCGCAATGATTTAAGTGAAGACCGCAAAGATAAGATCTTAAAAGAAATATTTGAAAAAGTTGATGAATTGGCGAAGGACAATCAGGTGGCGCGAGCGGTTTTTCGCTCCAATCCACTGGCAGTGAACAAGGCCGAATTCAATTTTCTCATAAAATACGGATATCTTGATCATTCGTCCAATACTCAAATAATTGATCTAACGCTTCCTCTTGAAAAATTATGGGGTAACCTAAGAAAAGGTCACAAATACGATGTTAACCGGGGAAAAAAACATTATCAGACTCATATCTATGACAATAATAACGCGGATAAAAACGTATTTGACCAATATCGCTTGCTCCACCATAAAGCGGCCGGACGGGTAACCCGGCCGGTGGAAACATTCGAAATGATGTACCAATGGATCAAAAATGGGGAAGGGATGCTGTGCGGCGTTAGTCGCGAAGGTAAATTTGCCGGGTTTTCTTATATTTGCCTTTATAAAGATGCGGCTTATTACGGCTCGGCCAGCGATGATCCTGAATTTGTAACTGATGTTCCGCTCTCGCATGTCGTTCAGTGGGCCGTCATTGAATGGTTGAAGGATAACGGATATAAGAAATATGAGATTGGTCTGCAGCAATTCGGACCCCAACCGCACGATATTCCCTCTCCCAAGGATCTAAGCATATCTTTTTTTAAAAGGGGTTTTGGTGGGAAAACCATCCCCTTATTCCGTGGAGTAAAATATTATGATCAAGAATTTATGAAAAAAGAATTAGATGAAAAACTTAGAATGCTTGTGGCTAATTATGGGGTTTAACTGAAATGACCAAAGCTCTGCTGGATTGGACAGACTTTTATGATCGTAAGTTGGTGATTGAGACGGCCAAAGACATGATTGATGAACTAATTTCTGAAATCCATAAAATGGGACTTGCGTGCTATAAAGATTTAGCCCTTAAAGAATTGGCATTATTGTGCCGTTTTCCTATGCATGTTGCAACTAATATATTTCTGGAACGAATGATGAGAATCGCTTTTCAGAAGGCAAATAATCCTCAACCAATTTATCTGACAAAAGTTGATGGTAGGTCTAAATATTTTAATACTACCGATGAAGCAATTACAACTTACTATTATGATTTTTTCACCAACTATAGACTTTTAAACTCTATTGCCGAGGTAATGGTTGGTGATAACTTAGCAGTTTTAGATAAACAAGATATACGAATTAAACCTCAAGACGCGCTATTGCAAAGTGGAATATCTAATCTGAAAGCTAGGCTGAAGAAATTAATTAAATTCATCTGGCAATCTTATGTGAAGTTGACGAAGCCAGGGATTATAGGAGAATATTCCAACTGGCTAAGGGAAGTATTCCCTTTTACCAGGATGGTAATTTTTGACTTCGTAGGAAGTGAAAGCAAAATTAATTTTGAAGCTAGGCAGCAAATAAGAGCCTGTGCTCATCGGGTATTTATGAAGTGCGCAAGGCTACTATTAGATAATTTGGATCAACGGCAATCTGAAAAGTTGGCGGAAATTTACGCTGATTTCATTGATCATATCCTGCCTTTATCTGTAGTTGAAGGGTTAAATGAAAGTCGTGCTTATTACAAATCTCTTATTAAACATTGGAACATTAAGCAGGTCCATTCTTTTATCGGTTATTATTACAGTGAAAATTTCAAAGTATTTTCGATATTGGCTAAGCGGAAAGGGGCCTTTTTAATCGGTCATGCACATGGAGCCGGGAATCTAATTTCGTCTCATAAACATATTGACAATGAACTCTCGTTTATTAATGCTTATTTTACTTGGGGAAAGAGCGATAGCTCATGGATGAAGGGAAAGATAAATCTTGGTGACCTAAGGATTTTCCCTCTTGGGAGCGCTTATCTGGCTAAGATTAAAAGTTGGCATAAAAAGATGGTTGAGTCTGGTAAGATAGTTATCCTTTATCCTTCTGGACCATTAATGGATTTTATGACCGATCTCGAAGAAATAACACCGGAAAAAAATTACCAGCATCGCCTGAACGTGCTGCATTTGCTTAAAGAGCTTTGGAAGTCGTATCCGAATTTCAAGCTGCTATATAAACCCTTTCCAGGGACTTACACTAATGACCCGATCAAAAAAGTTTTTTCCAGGGAGATTGAAGAGGGAAAGATAAAGCTTATTGGTAGTAAACCCGCTGCCCTTTTTGATCAGGCGGACATTGTGCTTTGGGATACGGTTAGCACTGGATTTACAGAATCTATCCAAGCCGGAATTCCTTCATTGGTTTTTCAACCCCCATATGAGGATGAGCAAGCGACGGAATTGGGAAAAACATTGAACAAAAATCTAGTAAAGTGCAGCAGACTTTTTTATGATATTGAATCTGGAATGAGCGCTTTTAAGAAGGCAATTGATGATCTGCCGGGTTTTATTCGAGCTGGGTCCGATCCAATTCGACAATTTCAAGAGGCAGTTGCTTATCCGATCCGCAAAGATGAATTTGTCCGGCGGATGGGGGAGGCGCTAAAAAACTGATGGCTACGAAGTTGCGCAAAATAAACTTATGGAGAACAGAGCCCCTTAATAATCAGGTTGATTCAGGAGCTAATGTCTTTCCGTTGGAGCATGTTTTCCCGAGCGGCCGACAGGCGCTGGGTCAAGCTTTGTTTCAGGCTGGATTGAAGCGGGAAAATAGAGTGGCTTTTCCCGAATGGAGCTCTCACTGCGTCATTAGCGCCATTGGTAGGTTTTGTACCCCCATTCCAATGACTGAAGTTATTAAAAGCAACTTGGAGGTTGATGCCGTTCTTGTCTATGAGCAATCAGGCTGGCCGATAATAGAATCAGTTATGGGGCAATTAAAAAACAGATTTGAAAGTAAAGTTTTTATTCTGGATATGGTGGATTCCGCCCATTTTAAAATTAAACCTAAACCAAAACAATTTAAATCTTTCATTCAGGTTACAAGTTTATCAAAATTACTTGGGTTAACCGGCGGCGGCTTAGCTTTACTTAATGGAAAATATCTTACTTTTAAAAGTGATAAGTCAGCTGAAATAGTCATGGAGCTTTTTTGCCGCAACGGCCCGATCGATCGACAACCTTACGGACCGCATCGGGATATGTTAAAAGGCGGTCTTTTCGCCCGGGATCACTTCTTGATCGATTGGTTAAATAACAATGGAATAGTTAGCGCCATTGAACAAGAGCGGCTTGCGCGTATTGCTAATCTGGAAAGTCTGCTAGACTCGGCTCTTTCCGCTGGCTGGCCGGATTGGATGAAAGCGGCAGTGAAAAGTGGCGCCGGTCCCGGGATAGCGCCGTTATTTCGCGGCGGATCGGTTGCGATTCTGGAAAAGGAAAAAAAGCAGTTCCGCGCGAAATATGGTATCGAAACGGCTATCTATCACTTCAACTGGTCGGGGAATCCTTTAGCACCAAAGTATGAGAAATGTTTGGCTTTCCCGGTGCATGGTATGGTTGAAAATATTGATGATGCTTTACGGAGCATTCAATGAAAAATCTTTTCGCAAGATTAACGGATAAAACTTCAGTTATTTGGCTGTTCATACTTTTAACCATTATTTTTTATCTGGATAAGATACTGCTTTGGTCTTCGGCGCTGATCAGGATCCATGATACATTCAATGTCGAATTTGCTCGGCTTTATGTTGTTGGCAGGCTGTTTCTAAAATATGGATTTTTTGCTTGGAACCCCAATCTGGCTGGCGGCATGCCGGTCTACGCCTGGCATAACCCCCCCTTTAGTCTTTTAAATTTACTTTCCACGCTGCTGCCCAGCTGGAGTCTATACGGCGCCTGGGTGATTTTTTTGATGATTATTGCCGGTTACGGCATGTATCGGTTTTTACATGAATATATCGGTTTATCATATTGGATCGCCTTAATTGGGGGGATATTTTTCCTCTTCGGTTCGCAAATTAACGGCAATGCTTTGGTGTTTCCAGTTTTTAATTATGCCTTTCCTCTTTTTCTGGTTTTAGTCCTAGATATTATCAGGGGCTCTTCAATGAAGCATATTATTATGAAAATGATCGCCATTAATCTGTTTTTCTTCCTTACTTATTTTACTCTAACTGTCCAGTTATATTATATTTTACTTGTCTTGATCATTGTTTTTGTAAATTTTAATTTCAAAGATGATACCTGGAGAGTCTTGTTTTGGTCAACCATTATGTGGCTTGGATATATCTTGATCAACCTCCCTCAAATTTATCAGCTTTTTGACTTTAGCCGCCTAGCGCAGAGAATTTATGCTTATTCCCCTCTGACTCTGGGCGACTTTGGATTATTTATCATGATCGCCTTAAATATGTTTAGAGATTTAGCTAACGAATCGTTATTGTTCATTCCTGCGCTTGCCGCTTTAAGCCTGATTGACCGTTCAGTCAAAATCAGGCGGACTTTTTTTGTAACGCTGTTTATACTTCTGCTGGCAGCTTTTTTTGAATCTCCGCTCAAGACCTTGGCCAGCAACACAATTTTTATCAAGATGGATTTGTCCCACTTGCAAATGACCCTGCCTTTTCTGTTTACTCTTTCATCTTTTATTGGCATCCAGGAATTGTTTTCTAACCCATCATTAAAATTGCGCTATTTTTCTGCAGCCATTGCCACCGCCCTTGGCTTGGCATTTTTAACCTTCTTTGTTTATACCCTAACCCCACTAAAATCATTAAATTTTGCGCTGAATATTTTAGTCTTGCTGATCATCAGCCTTGCCTTTGTTTATTTTAATTGGCGCAAATCTCCTGCCATGAGAAACAACATTAAACCAATGATTGTTCTTTTCATTATCGGCGCATTAATATTCGTTGGGGGGGTGAGGGCCAAACGGCTCTTTAACGTTGGGGAGGTAATCCCTTATAAAAAATATTTTGCTAATCACCAAGACTTAAGGAAAATTCTCAAAACAGATAATCTTTCTCCATTTAGAGCCGGCGCAGTCAATTTGCCGAGCGCTCTTATTCAACAGTATGAAATTGAAACCGCAGATGCAGACGGGCCGCTATTTTATAAGTCATATAAGGAGTATTTTAAGTTAATTATCGCCTCCCAGTTGAAAACAAAAAAGCACCATGAGGTTTTTGATCAATGGCACAACTTAGCCTTAATTAACGGTGATCGCAAGATTGATTTTAATCTGCCTTTGTTGTTGGCGATGAACGTAAAATACTTGATTTCTCCGAGTCAAGAGGCGGGCTTGGCCAAGATCTCATCTAATTTCATTTATATTAAGCCGGATCAGGCGGAGCCATTTGGCTTCTATTCTAACTTTTTACCTGATATTAAGGCTGTCAAACGACTTTATCCCCCAACACTGTATGTATATAAGCTGAGCAATGCCTTTGAAAGAGGATATCTGGTTAAAAAGGCCGTAATTTTGCCGTCGGCTGACAAGGTTTTACAGACCTTATCGGTACAATCATTGAGGGATCTAAAGGACTCAGCCTTCTTCTCAACTAATGATGTCGATGGTGCTGATCTGCTAATTGGCGGGCAGAATTTAGGGCTTGGCGACAAGAATAAACTCGAATTGCTTTATTATAGCCCGGACAAGATAATTTTTAAGGCCCGGCTTAAAACGCCGGCTGTATTAGTATTAACGAATAATTATGACCCTAAATGGACCGCTTCGGTCAATGGCCAAAAAACAAGAATTTATAGGGCTAATCACGCTTTTCAATCTGTCTTTTTGAAGAAACCAGGCCAATATTCAATTATTTTTGAATATAAGGATCCGGTCTTATGGGGGCTGCATGGCTTTATTCCATTAGGTCTAATTCTAATTAATTTAGTAATCTTTCATAAGTTGTGGTATCGTAAAAAATCAAAAGGAGATAAAGAACAATGAAAACAACTCTATTAGTCCCAACCCTTAATGAAATCGATGGGATGCGGGAGGTTATGCCCAAAGTTAAAACAGAATGGGTTGACCAGATTTTAATTGTTGATGGCCAGTCAACTGACGGTACCGCCGAGTATGCGAGAAGCCGAGGTTATGATGTTGTTGTTCAGAAGAAGAAAGGATTGCGGTTTGCTTATATTGAAGGTCTTGAGCAGGCGGTGGGGGACGTTATCATTACCTTTAGTCCCGACGGTAATTCCGATCCGGAACGTATCCCGGCCTTGGTGGGAAAAATGAAGGAAGGCTATGATATGGTAATTGTCTCCCGTTATACTGGAGGCGCCAAAAGTTACGATGACGATTTTATTACTGGCCCTGCTAATTGGATCTACACTTCTCTGCTTAATTTTCTGTTTAAATCAAATTATACCGATGCCTGTGTCATGTTTCGCGCCTGGAAAAAAGGGCTGTTTTATGCCTTTGAATTAGATAAAGATAAGACCTATGCCTTTGAAGAAAAAATACTGTTTACAACCATGGGCTGTGAGCAATTATTCTCTATCAGATGCGCCAAGGCCAAACTGAAATGCGCTGATATTCCGGGAGATGAACCGCGTCGTCTGGGGGGGCAAAGAAAGTTGCAGCTTTTTCGCTGGGGTACGGGCATGCTTTACGAAACTTTTAGGGATTATTTGTTCTGGAAATATGAAAAGGGAAGCTGAAATATTACAACCTTAACGGTAAAACAGCCGAATAGACTTCAACTACGCACGATGAAGGTGCGAAAATTCATCGTGGAAAGAGATATTCCTCTGGTGATGCGCCATTATTCGGTTGGCGGGCTGGGTTTCGTTTTGAATTATACGTTATTTAATGTTTTACTCTTCATGGGACTGAAAGTGGCGGTTGCGAATGCAATTAATTGCACCGGTTTGTTCTTTGTTTTTTTCTTGCTGCAAAAGCATTTTACCTACAAAGTCAAGGCCGATTTTACGCATCACCTTTTCTTGTTTATTATCAACGCTTTGTTCTTTTATTTTGTCGAAACATCACTGCTTATTTTGTTGATCAATAAATTGGGTGTTATATCTTTAGTCAGTAAAGGTATTTCTCTGCTTACGATAAGCCCATTGAATTTTCTAAGCCAAAAATACATTGTTTTCAGGAAAAAGGTTGCGGCTTCCGGAGGCTTCATGAATGAATGATGCGCTTAAAATAAATAACGTGCATTACGCGGCAGAATGTATAATCTGCGGAAATCCGCGCCTGGTTACTTTTAATAAAAAACGTTTTCACATTAAACAGCCAAGTAGCTGGGAAAACGAGTCAACCATGGAGGTTCTTGGACTGGCTGAATGTATCGCTAGCTTTAAGTATTGCAAGAAATGTCATCATATATTTAGGGACCCATTATATGATGA
>JACRKD010000025.1 GCA_016215345.1 Candidatus Vogelbacteria bacterium
ATCGTTGTCACATCCGATCTTCTCAAATTCGATATCGTAACGCTCGGTAATTTCCCGCGCGATCTCAGTGATTGCGAGCGGGAGTTCGGCTCTAAGCAGAGCCTTGCGATATTTAACGGGAAAGACGAGGTGGTAGTGTGTGTCATATGCGTTGTGATATGTTCTTTTAAGGGTCACGCCTCTAGCTTAACTTGGAAACCAACGGTTTCCAAACCATCCTTAGCGGTCACCGCGGCAAGCCGCGAGGAAATACCCTGTGGGTATTATACCTATTATCAAGAAAAAAGCAACTATATATCATGCCCGACATCAGAGATGGAATTCGGGTCGAAGGCGCCTGGAGAATAATGTTTCCTCTCGTCTATCTTTCTACTCTTAACAAGCTCTAAAACTTTCGCGACCAGCGTCTTGGGGTCGGAATCAAAAACAATCTCTTTGTGTTCATCCATTCTGTGGCTTTTCACAATTACCTCTTTGATAATATCATCAGTATCCCAATCTCCCGTTAAAATTCCCATTGGTTTTTTATCCTCAAAGGCCACAGTAAACTCATGAAGCGTCCCTATGCGCCCCGGCCCGATCAACACAGCGTCAGAAGTTCGGGTCAGGAGAATATCTCTCCCCACATAACCAAACCCTGTGTAAACGATGAAGTCCATAAACTCGAGCGGTAACTTATACAACTCAACATGCTCCTCTTCGCTCGTTGCCGGAGACATCCCGATGGACAATCCCCCCTCGATCTTTGCACCCTTAGCTGCCCAAAGAGGAACGCCAGTCGTTGCGCCGGAAACTAGAACCGCCCCCTGTAAAACTATCTCTCGACCCAAGGCCTCGCAGAGCTTTAGATTCTCATTAGAAAGAAAACTGGTTTCGGCCGCGCCAGAAACTGCTATTTTTATCTTAAGATGACCGTGCTTGCTATCGCTATGGAGTGGATCCAACATTTTTTTATTTTTTTAATATTTTTTAATCTTCATCATCTAATATAACCGACTCGCCGTATACGGGGGCCATCGCGTTAACGGCCAAAGCGTCCCTGACTCGTTGTACGAAGTAGAGAGACGACTTCGGCTCGCCCAAAACAATATACGCCTTCTTAAGTTGATCAGCTGTATCACTTACGAACTCTAGAAGGTCATCGGAACCTTTATGGCCAGAATAGCCTGTTATTGTAACAACACTGGCCTTAACTGGAATTGTCTCGCCCATAATTCTAACAGATTTCTCGCCTTCTTGTATTATACGTCCAAGAGTTTGGACGGACTGATAACCAGTGAGGAGAAGCGTACTGTTTGGATCCGGCAAGTAATTTTTTTCGTGGTGCAGAATTCTCCCGCCGTTAGACATTCCCGAACCAGCAATTATTATCTTGGGATTAGCAAAATTTTTTATGGCAATAGACTCTTCCGTTGTCGGTGTCTGGTGGAGTTGTGGAAAGGCGAATAACCCTTCTTCGGGGTCAATATTAAAAAGCTTCATGGCCTCGGCATTCATATAGTTATGATACTTTTTATAAACTTCCGTAACCTTAATGGCCAAGGGGGAATCCAAAAAAACTTTTATAAGCGGGATTCGGCTCTCTTCCATCATTCTTTTAATTTCAAAAAGGATCTCTTGGGTTTTCTCTATGGAAAAGGCCGGAATAATCAGCGCGCCGTTTCTCTTGACCGTATTCTCGATCGTATCTTCGAGCATACCACGGCTCGCATCCCTCGGTTCGTGATTCCTGTCCCCATAACAACTTTCCATTATGAGATAATCGGCGTCGGCTATCAGTTCTGTATCTCTCAAAATTATGGACGGTGAGTTGCCTAAATCCCCCGTGTAAATCAGTTTCCTCTTCTGAAATCCAGTTGGTCCATCCGTCCAAACAAGTTCGGTCATAGATGATCCCAAAATGTGTCCGGAATCCGAGAGCCTTACTGTGAAATTTCCAATCGTAAATTCTTTATTATATGGAATACCCTCCTGCCAAAGCTCCATAGTCTTACGGCAATCATCTTCATCGTAGATCGGTGGCTTATTGTCATGTTTCGCCTCTTTCCCAAGTATACCAAGACTGTCTACCAGCATAATCTCGGCAATCTCTTTCGTCGGCGGAGTGGAGATAATCTTGCCGTGAAAACCATCACGTACCAGTTTAGGAATCCTGCCGATATGATCAATGTGAGCATGGCTAACAAAAAGGTAATCTATCTCGGCAGGGTTATAAGGAAACGCGTCTCTATTCATCTCTTCTCCAATTTTCTTCCCCTGAACCAGCCCGCAATCAAAAAGAATCTTCAGGCCGTTTTCCTCTTGAAGCAGAAAATTTGCCCCAGTTACTTGTCCCGCCCCGCCATAAAACGTTACCTTAATTTTGTTTCTCTTTAACATAAATACTCACACATTATAACGCAAAAACTTCATTTGCCAAATAAAAAATCCCTCCGGAACAGATCGGAGAGACTCTTTATCGGCTATTTGAGGATATTAAGACCTAGCTTTAAAGACCAGGTGGGTGACCTCGACGCCACGCCAAAACGGGACGAAAGTTAGTCTCCCTTGAATCAATACCTAGTTTTAATAATTCAAATAACCTTCTCCAATTATACACCTAATGAAAGTGGCGCAAATTTTTTTCTGTTGATAAACCACTACGCCCTTTCATCTTCACCATATACGAACTGATAATCAAGCCGATTATAATCAAAAAGTTCATCGCCCTTAAAAAAACGCTTTATTTCCAAAGTGGCAGACTCTATGGAATCAGAGGCGTGAATAATATTTGTTTGTGTGCTCATGGAAAAATCTCCACGGATAGAACCGGCTGGGGCAATATACGACTTTGTTGGTCCAACTATTATCCTTACGGCATCAACCGCCCTGAAACCAGCGACGACCATTAGAACAACCGGCGATGACTTCATGAACCTTTTTATACCAGCAAAAAACGGCCTGTCTTTAAGGTGCGCATAGTGTTCTTCAATAACAACGTCCCCGATATTATCCATTTTAAGTCCGATAATCTTTAGCCCCTTCTTTTCAAATCGTTCTATTATCTGACCGAGAAGTCCTCGCATGACACAGTCTGGCTTTAAGATAATCAAACTCCTCTCTTCTTTTGGATGTGCCATAACAAAAATTCAACGTTAAAAGTTAATAATAAAAAAAATATTTGATTTACAAATACTAAACTATTTCAGAAACCAAATCAAATTTGCGTTCAAGTGCAGGGTTGGACTTCTACCGTAAGGTTCAACCTTGCACTTGCAGAATTATGGGGTTAGGATCTCTGGCTCGCCTTCTCTGATTAAAATGGTTTTTTCGAAGTGAGCGGAGAGAGAGCCATCGCGAGTCTTGTATGTAAATTTATCTGCCCCAAGAACTATGGCATCGCCTCCGATGTTTATCATAGGCTCAATCGCGATTACCATTCCGGGCTTCAATTTAACTCCTGTCCTTGGTCGCCCGAAGTTCGGGACATATGGCTCCTCATGAATCTCATGGCCAACACCGTGCCCAGAAAGTTCGCGAACGATTCCATATCCATATGCGTTAACAAAAGATTCAATCGCGTGACCAATGTCCCCAGTATAAGCGCCGCCTCGAGCCGCGAGGATACCCACCTCAAGCGACTGACTTGTCACCTCAATTAACTTTCTGGCATCTTTGGATATCTCACCGATACCAATGGTAATGGCCATGTCGGTAAACATGCCACCATATTTAATTCCAAGATCAAGACCGACGATATCGCCTTCACGCAATCTGTAATCATTCGGGATCCCGTGCACGATCTCATCGTTCACCGAGACACAAAGGACTGCCGGAAAGGCTATCTTCGCGCCATCCGGTTTGTAATTCTTAAAAGCTGGGATATCGCCACCGGCGACAATCAGATCCTCGGCCATCTTATCTATCTCAATCTTTGTCATTCCAACCGCAACGCCCTTCGCGACCTCATACAAGACCTTGGCGAGTCTCCCTCCCCCCTCACGAATAATTTGTATTTCTTTTTCGTTTTTTATTTTAATCATTTAATCCACCAGTGGGTCAGTTTCCAAATTCTACTTTTGACATTATGGATTCGTGAATAGTTTCCACTGAAGGCTCACCATCTATATGCAAAAAGTTATAATTCGAATTCTGCCTATAATAATCAACTACCGGCGCAACATCTTTCTCGAAGTAAGCTAGTCTATTTTTTATGGTCTCAATACTCGAATCGTCAGTCCTGCCCGTTTCCCTCCCCCTTTTCTGCAACCTATCTATTACAGAGTCAGTGGAGACATCGAGGTATACGACCGTTGGTTTTTCCCTATGGTAAAAGTTAAGGGCGCCATCAAGAATAAGGGCTTCTTGAAGTTTCCTCGGCATCCCATCCGTTATAATATGCTCATCGCCCTTAAGATTGTCTAAAAAAAGTTTTGACCAAAGATAAACAGGCAAGAACTCCGGCATAAGACCACCAACTTCTATAATCTTTTTGGTAAGCCCGCCGGTATATCCGCCAGCTTTAACCAGCTTCCTCAACTCCCCTCCTGTTTCAAGATATACAACCGGCCGGGAATCATTTTTCTCCAGATAAGACTTCAAAAGCTCGGCCTGCGTGCCCTTACCGGAACCAGACTTGCCTATGAATATAAAAGTTTTCTGCTCCATTACTTAATATTCCCTCATCGAGACCTGCGCGTCAATCTGTTTTACCAATTCCATGATAACCGATACAACTATAAGCAAGGCCGTACCGCCGATAGAAAGGCTGGCATTGCCGGTAATGGCCGTCATTATGAGTGGAAGAATCGCAATTAGCCCGAGGAAACAAGAACCGAAAAGGGTCAGTCTGGTTATAACTTTTCCAATATATTCCGAAGTTGGATTACCCGGACGCACTCCAGGAATGAAAGCCCCGCCCTTCTGTAAATTCTCAGCAATCTGATCCGGATCAAACGTGACGGCTGTGTAGAAATAGGTGAAAAGCACAACGAGAACAAAGTAGAAGAACCCGTAAACAAGCTGATTGGCAAGAAACGCGCTTAGCCACCTTGAGACACCAGCCAAAAGCTGTATACCGCTATTCGACAGAAATGTTACAAGCATCTGCGGAAAAAGTAGAATGGAAAGGGCGAAGATTATCGGAATAACTCCGGCCTGATTCAATCTAAGTGGCAGATAAGTCGACGTGCCACCATAAACTTTATTGCCCCTAATTCGTTTGGCGTATGTTACGGGAATCGGCCGTTCGGCTTCGGTTATAAATACTACGCCCGCGATAATTACAAGAGCAACGAAAAGAAATGCTATATATGTTGGAATCTGTGACGGATCGAAGCTATAAAAAAGCCGGGAGGCCGCTTGGGGGATACTCGCTACTATACCTGCGAAGATTATAAGCGAAACGCCATTGCCAATTCCAAATTCACTGATAAGTTCGCCGATCCACATGAGAAGCATGGAGCCAGCAGTTATCACGAAGATACTCGAAGTCTGTGTCGCAAACATATTCAAGGCCGCCAGCGCCCTCTGCGAAGATAATGTGTCGATAATAAGCGAGGGGCTAAAAGCCGTGGTAATAATTCCCTGATTTTTCAAAAGGACTAAAAATCCCAGGGACTGTAGGACCGCCAGCGGCACCGCGAGCATTCTGGAATATTGAGCGAATCTTCGCCTGCCGGCCGCTCCGTCTTCTTGATACATTTCCTTTAGTTTCGGAAAGATCATCGTAAAAAGCTGCATTATAATAGAAGCAGTAATATAAGGGCCGACGCCAAGCATCATGATTGAAAGAGTCTGAAGTCCTCCCCCGGAAAAAACGCTAAGAAGACCGAAGAACTGACCAGTACTGGAATTAAACAGAGTGTTAAGGGCCGCCTTGTCAACTCCGGGAATCGGTACGTTAGCGGCCAGCCTGAAAAGGGCCAACATAACCAAGACAAAAAAGACTCGATTTCTTAGAATCTTGTCACTCATTATGAGTTTCCACTTGCTCCAGAAATTTTTCACTGTATTGTTCTTAAAAATTTATTCTACGCTTCCTCCAGCCTTCGTTATAAACTCACGAGCCGAATCCGAAACCAAACAGTTATCTACCTTAAGTTTCTTGGCGACATCCCCAGCGCCAAGAATTTTCACCTTGGGAGTTTTACCGGAAACTTTCTTTATTATACCTTTTTTAAGAAGACTAGCGGGATTTACTTTTTCGCCATCGTTATATACCAACGAAAGAAGACCGAGATTAACGACTTGAAACTTGGCGCCAATCGGAAGATTACTATTTCGTCCTCTACCTCTCAGCTTAGGAATTTTCTTTATCAAGTCTCGGAGCTCCGGACGGAGCTTCCTTCCCGATCTGGCCTTCTGCCCTTTTGTCCCCTTCCCGGACGTCGTGCCACGCTTACCGCCTCGCCCGACGATTTTTTTACTTTTATTTTTATGTAATCTTTTAACCTGATGTATCTGCATGAAATTTATCTTAACTTTTTTAACGCCTCGATGGTCGCTCGCGCATTATTAACCTTGTTCTTGCTTCCGGAGAGAATTTTAGCATTTGTGTCTGTTATTCCGGCTAAAGCAAGAACGACTCGCGGAGCGCTTCCGGCGATGAGCCCCCTATCTAAGGCCGGACGTAGCGCGACAATGGCCGCGCAGTACTTCGCCTCAACCTCATGGGGAATAGACATACCCTTGGTAGTGTTAACCTGAATCATGTTTTTTCTTGCATCTCTTAAGGCTTTATCTATCGCCTCAGAAGTCCCCCCGGCTTTAGCCATTCCAACTCCAACCTTTCCCTTCTTATCACCGGCAACCAAACAAACTGAAAAAGTAAACCTCTTCCCACCGGCTATAACTCTCGCCACTCTTCTTATGGAAAGAACTTTTTGTTCCAAGTCAGACTTCGGGGCTCCCGGCCTTCCGCCCCTTCTATTATTATTGAAGGATGAAGGCCTTCTGCTTCTGAAATTGTTGGCAACCGGTTTAACAGCCACAACCGCCTGTGGTGTGTTGGTCGAACCCTCCTGTAACGGGTTCGCAGAAACCGTTACCTCTCCTGTTGTATCTTTTGTTGCTTCTGACATATTATTTTAAAAATCTAAACCCGCCTCCCTTGCGCCTTCCGCCAAGGCCTTAACCCGTCCCGTGTAAATAAACCCGCCACGGTCGAAGGCCACCCTCTTCACTCTCTTATCGACGGCCATCTTACCGAGCATAGCTCCAACGATCTTCGCCCTTTCAGCCTTAGTCTTTTTCGTTCCGGAATCCAATTTTATGTCGCTAACAGCGAAAAGGGTCTTGCCCTTGGAGTCATCGA
The DNA here is from genome assembly GCA_016215345.1 of Candidatus Vogelbacteria bacterium. Classification (GTDB taxonomy): domain Bacteria; phylum Patescibacteriota; class Minisyncoccia; order Phycocordibacterales; family UBA12445; genus JACRKD01. The sequence goes on from JACRKD010000025.1 coordinate 7,295, forward strand.
TAATCTGTCCATAAATAAATTTGTTGGACTTATAGACGCAAAGACGCGGTTTTAACTCCGTGCCAACTACTCTAGCGCGGATTCTCTTGTGCCTTCTTTCTCTCTGCTCTCTATTTGTAAGTTTGGTCTTCATGTTAGGCTACTGATTTTTTACCCTCCTTAATGCGTACAAACTGACCTTCGTATCTGATTCCCTTCCCCTTATAAGGTTCCGGCGGCTTCATGGCGACAATCTGCGCCGCGAACTGTCCGACGGCCTCTTTATCAATACCAGTTATGTTAACCATGTTTTTTTCAACCGTAACCTTAAGGCCATTAGGAATCTCCTTATCTACCGTATGAGAGAAGCCGAGGCTCCAAGTCATTTTATTACCCACTAACTGGGTCTTATATCCGATTCCTTCTATCTGGAGAACTTTCTTGAACCCCTCCGTTACACCTTTAATCATGTTTGTTATGTGAGAACCGTAAGTCCCCCAAAGGGCCTTCAACTCCAAAGAATTGTGAGCCGGCGTCAATTTTATTCCTTCAGCATCCTGGACAATTAAAATATCCCGTCTAAAGAGTCTGGAGTTCTCTCCTATAGGGCCTGTAACTTTCAAAAGATTCCCGCCGGTAGCGGACTCAATCTGAACTTTTACCTTATCCGGTATCTGAATTATTTTTTTGCCAATTCTCGACATTTTATTGTTTATTTTGGATTCATTGACTATTTATAGTGAGCGAAGTCGAACTACCAAATCTTAAATAGAACCTCCCCACCAAGCTTTTGCTTCTTAGCGTCCTTATCCGACATTATTCCCTTGGTAGTTGAAAGTATAGCCCTGCCAAACCCCTGTCTTATCGGCCTCAACTCTTTAGCCCCGCTGTAAACTCTTTTTGAAACCTTAGACACCCTCCACGACCTGCCAATCTTTGGAGTTTTCTTACCAGCCTTATCGTCCGGACCCTTATAGGCAAGTTCAACTTCCAGAAATTTTAGTGTGCCATTTTTACTTCCCGCATCTTCCACGATTCCAACTGATTTCAAAAAACCTTCGGAAACCAAAACCTTGGCAATTTCATTTTTCATTCTTGAATAAGGGACGAGCGTCTTGGTCATTCCAACCATTCCGGCGTTTCTCACCCTTGTTAAAAAGTCTGCGATTGGATCATTTACCATGATGATTTCTTTACTCCCGGGATTTTCCCATCGTTAGCTAATTCCCTGAAACAAATTCGACAGAGACTGAAGTCTCTTATATATCCTCTCTTCCGCCCGCACCTAAAACAGCGATTTACTCTCCTCACGTCGTATTTCGGCTCTTTTAGCGAGCGCGCTATAACCGATTTCTTTGCCATTTATTTTTAAACAAAACCTGCCTGTCGTCAGGCGGGCGTGAAAAGCATACTAGCAAAAAGTCCCATGTATTGTCAACCTAAAAATTCTTAGGTTGACAGCTAACTGTATATACACTAGTATCATGGTCAGAAATGAGACTCATTGTGATGGAGTTCAGCATGCCATCTTAAATCGTGCAAACTCCGACAAGGCATCGGGGGAAGGAGACCGTATGGGAAACGATGCGCTGGGTGGTACGTCATTGACAAGAGAACAAGAAGGCAAAATCGAACTTCAGGCCAATCCATGCTAGCCGTAATTGCAGCGAACCGGGATAAGTTCAGAATCTCCTTATCGAAAGAGTCACTCCGATGACTACCGGCATCCAAGAAGGAGGAACAGAGATGGAAATGTCAGCGCCGAGAAACAAGAATCAGCTCATCGATGAGTTGCGGCGTATCTATCGTGGCGCCACGACAATTGGACTGAATAACCCACAAGAGGCGGAGATAAAAAGAGACGCCATGGCTTTGTTCAGAGCGTTAAGGGCAAGGGCTAGCATGGAAGCGAGAACCAAAACAGAGTCCGCCACTATATACCGAATAATCCCTGGGAGCAAATCGTATCGGGAAGAAGTCGTAAGACGACTGAGTGGAATCCTGGCTCATCACGGCCTCAAGCTCGCGAGCGATACCCTGAAGGAAAGCCAGGAACAATCCGTTGGCCTTACCGTCTCCGGCTGGACGGATACACAAAATCCTCGCGACGACACCGGAGCCACGAAACAGGCCATATACCGACCTCGTTCCACGCGTAAAAAGGAGGAGAAAGATGACAAAGGCACCCACGCCGGGGTGCCGGTCCTAACATAACACATGAAATTTTCAGGGGTACGGACGACTAAGAAACCACGTCCCGCGCAGAGAAAACCTGACGCGGGATTTTTAATTGCTGAAAATATATGTAATTGACCTTACTGTTACCAGAGTCCCGAAGGATTCGTGTTAGTTGTATTATTTGTGAAAGTTACGTTAAGCGCGGTTTCAACTGTCGAATTTCCCACTACCTGAACAGCCGTTGTATTATTCGAAAACAAAACATTGTCCAAAGAAATTTTAGAGTTGGTATATTTTATTCCAGTCTTCGCCCCGTTTATTGTAAGTCCCGCGAGATGTGAACTGCTTCCGGAATTCATCGTTATACCATTCCACGCGCCCTTAGCGCCTTCGGCCGATGTTGAGGTGAAGATTACACCTGAAGAGGTAAGCCCATTTGTTTCCAGACGTCCGCTTATGGACAGAGAGCCGGCGTTACCGGTGAGACCCGCCTTAACGACTGCGCCATCTTCAAGAGAAAGAACGGAAGACGCCGGCACGGAAACGGTCCCGGACAGAAAGTAGGGCAAAGTATTCCCGGCAAGGGTAGTGGTCGCACCAGCAAGTGAAATCCCCCCCCTGTAAGTTAATCGTGTCGGAAACATTTCCTGAACCGCTGTTACCGCTAACCGCGCCAACAAGCGGCCCGCTCAAACTAAAGGCTGACACCGCGTTGTTTGTAAAAATATTATCCTTAACGTCGCCCTTAAAGCCGACGATGGAAAGACCGGTTGCATTATCTGTAAATTGGTTATTGGTTATATAACCGCCGGTTCCATCTTCCGCGTACGCTCCCGCGGAAAAAGTGGTACCGGTATTAAATCTAAATATATTACCGCTGACGGGAGAACTCGATTTGTTTATATACAGTCCATAAGCTTTAGAGTATTCGAAGATTGAATCAGAAATTGGAGGCGAAACATTTTCAACATAAAGCATGGCTTTTTTATAAAGACCGGTTCCGTAATTCCCGCCGTATCGCCAAACAGTATTATCGAAAGATGACCCACCGCTCCCGCTGTAAAGCTCAACCCCAAACCAAGTTCCTTTTGCCGGCGCGACCAAAACTCCATCAGTATCTCCGCCGTAGGTATCATCGGCAAAAGCTGTAAATACAATCTTATTGTCGGCCATCCCGTTCGCGATGATATTTCCGCTAGCCTTAACCTTCGCCGCCTTGTTAAACTTAACAACAACTCCGGGTTCTATAGTTAAAGTCTTACCGGAAGAAATCTGCAAGGTTCTGTCATCCACAACATATGGGCTTCCGACTTTTTTCAGAGTTAAATCGGAATTTATATCTTCGTTTCTATTCAAGAGATAGTTAAGACTGTTCCTCGCCTTCGGTGTTCCGATGACGGAAGCGCCCGAAACATTCTTCCCGTTTATAATGAGCCCGTAGTTCGAACTCCAGTTGGAACTGCTGGCGCCCGCTAAATCAGGATTATATCTTTCATAACTGTAACTTGAATTCGCCCCGCACCACTTATTACAGAAAGCAATTTCATCTACAGTGGTAGTCGCCTGATTCGAAGTACCTGAAGATGCAACCGACAGTATTAAATTCTCGCCGTTATTATTTAATCCGCCACCGAAAGATGCCCAAAGATCGGCAGAAATATCTTTTATCGGACTTTGCGTATCTTCACTGGTCTCTCCGTCATTCTTCCTTTCAATCAGATAATAACCATGGGAAGGTATAGCGCCAGATAATTTCAGGTACGGATCCATATCGGTCTTGGAGTAAAGAGTGAAGCGAAAAAGATCTACGTCATAAGGTGAACGATTATAAAGTTCGATCCACTCATCCTCCGGGTGTGAAGCCGTCCCGCCCCAAGCGACTTCGTTTATAACAACCGGTGAGGCGGAAACATAAACACTCTTAGTCGATGTCGCGGAACTTGCCTGCCCGATTGTATTCTCGACCGGAGACCCTACCGCGTAAGCGGCGAGCGAAAGCTGGCGCGAAGAATCATTCTCAATATTTATCGTCGCTGACAATGTCGTTGAAGAAAACTTTGTCAGATCACCGCTGTTGTTTAAAAGGTAAAAATCAACACCGGAAGCGATACTACTCCAATTCAAGGTAATGGTTGGGTTCATTAAAAGACAACTTCCAAGGGAAATGGACCCGCCACATTCCGGGATAGAAAAAGTTAAATCAGGCGAAGTAACTGGCATAGGGGGCGGAAGAGAGATAGAAACACTTTTTGTCGAGGTTGCAGAGTGTAGCCCAGAAACAGAATATGATGCGAGAGAAAAAGCGCGCGACTCACCTACGGGTATATTTACATTTGTTGAGAGGGTTGTTGAAGAAAATTTGGTTAAAAAACCGCTCGTATCCAAAAGGTAAAAACTCAAGTCTGTCGAAGTACTGCCCCAGTTCAAAATTACATTTCCGAGTTCGCTCGAAAAAGTACAGTCGAGAGGGGCGCAAGCTGGAATAGAAAAAGATAAATTTGGAACGATTGGGGTCGGCGGTGTAACTGTGACTAGCACTGGTTCAATAATCGCTTCAGTGGAAGTTGCAGTATCCATAACCAACTCCTCCGCCAGCAGAGCGGAAGTAGATGTCGCAACCGTTTCAGTTGTAATTGTAGCGGCTTGAGTTTGGGAATTAGATAAAGTCTGTTGCGATGCTTCTTGCGATAAAATACTCGAAACAACTACTTGCGCCACGGGGACAACAGGAAACTGCGCCGCGGACCCTATCGAACCGCCTGAATAATAGATCGGGGCTAACGCTTGAGTTATGGGCTCAACGGCCGGAATCGTTACAAAAGAAATATTTGGAACAGAAACCATTATTGGCCGATGAGCCTCCTGTGCAGCAATTTTAATAGGCTCTGCGCCGGCAACAGGAATGGTCTCCGGAGGTCGAACCTCCGGGAATATTGGTCTATTTACCGGTACGGCAATCTCCGGAGGTCGCCTTCCTGCCGGCGAGGCAGGAACCTCCGATTTTCTAAGAAGTAAATCGCTAAGCGACATGGAAAGTTCGGCGTTGCCAGTATTATTTTTATTATCCACCGCGGACTCCGCAGTAACAAAAACAGCTGCCGGCTGGTTCCTCCCGACCAAAGATTTTATAGCTACAGATATATTATCGATGGCAGAAGAAGCGGCTGCAACCCCGGAGTTTATGGCCATCGTCGCCAAACTTTTAGTCGTATACAAGACAAACGAACCGGCGTTGGTGGCTTCGCTATAGGCGATCAATGAGCCGTTACCGAAACTCGTTGCGACACCCTTCGCAGTGTTTATCGCGGGCGTAACTATTTTATCTTGAACAAAAAATCCCGTACCTTGGACAATCGTCGAAAAAATCCCAGCTGAACTCAATCTTTTATCGAGCGCGATCGCCTCCAAGACCGCCCTCTTTCTTTCTTCCTCCTTCTTCGCCCGATACTCTTCTCTCGCTCTCGTCGCCTCTTTAAAGAAAAGATCAATAACCCCCGCCCCGGCCAGTATCGCCTGCTTGCCAAGGCGATCGAAGTAGCCAGAGAGGACGGAGGTGTCATTGTCCACCATCAAACTGTATTTTTTAACACCCTTGAGGTCAAAAGTAACATTAAGCAACTTAAATTTATCGCCCATGAGAAAATCTTCCCCATAAGCGTAGACATCATCGTATTCGATAGCAACTGGTCGTTTATAAATTTCCGAATTTATTGTGTCTTTACTAAAAAAATTATTATTAGAATAGTTTGCCAGAAAATCAAAATAGTCCGATAAGGTTAAAAAAACTTTCTTTTGGTTGCCTTCAGAAAAAAGAACGGCGGCTAAATTTTTCAAACTGTTTCTGTCCTTATTGTTATCCGTCCAGCTTTCGTATGGAGACTCATTCGTATAAAGTCCCGCCGGGCCGTCGCCAACATGCGGATCGTTACGCGTGTGATCGGGAACTGTTAAATCTTCCAAAAGATGTATTATGTGCCCCAAGGCCAGATAAGCCTTAGCCTCGTCCCCTTCGGCATAATATTGTATAGCCTTAGGCCAAGAAAACTCATTCTCCGGGAGATTATCAAGCGCCCAAGACTTAGAAGTTCTAGCGCCATTGATACCCATATTTCTTATCGGGTCGTAGAAATGATTTAGGGCTCTTACGGCAGGCCTATCCTCATCTATTGAGCCTTGTATAATCGTCTCTTTTACAGCGTCGTTTAATCCCCGAGCATGGGTGCTATTGTAAAATGCAACTACCTCTTGGGTCAGTCCGGCATGGGTTGTTTCCGGTTGATAGGCCATGGACTGAAATGGCAAAGCAGAAAAAAGAGCCAGGGATAGAGTTATACAAAGTTTTTTGCAACAATAACCAAACATCTCAAACTGTGAACTTCTAATGCTCTCAAAAACTAAATTCTAAAAATCGTTTAGCCCCATTCTCACACCTATTCCAGAATAACCGTTCGTCCCTCGCACAAAAAATTAGTCATTCTGGAATAAGGGCTCGAACGGCCGCCCCCGCCTACGATTTTTATAATTTGTTTTCTGCGCATTAAAGGCCCCATATTATGGCTGAATTATTTTCCAGACGTTTGTATTTGGATTGATGGCAAACTCCAGCAAGTGTTTATTCTCGGCATTTTTAAAAGTACACCCTTCTACACCGGAATAATTCTTGTAGCAATCTTTTATGCCAACTGCGCGTATGGTATTTAGATTGTCCATTACCAATGCAAAAGAATTGGATGTTTTGTAATCCATCAAATTTCTTAGAGCTTTCGGCTGACTTGGGAGTTCGTAATATTTAGAAGCAAGCTCAATGTTCCCCGCCCTTAGCGCCGTGAGGAAAAGATCGAAGGTTTCCTCTGGAGTTTTTCCTCCATCTCTGTCATTCCTGAAGGCATCCTCGTTCGCTTTAATTATTCTGTCTGCCTCCTTAACCGCCAAATTATATTTATACTCCCTATACTGCGGCTCGAAATAGCCAAGCGCAGTTATTAAAATAAAAAGAAGGACAACTATCGCCAGACCCCAGAGAATTATTTTCTTCATCATTCACAAATTATACCACGCCAAAATATAAAAACTATATGGACAAAAAAAGGATTAGTGGCCTACAAAGGACCGCCTTGTATGCTAATATACTAAGATATGAGTTACTGGGTAAAGATTACGCTTGTAGCACTAACAGTCAGCTTCATCGGCATGACAGTGGGTTTCTCATATCCAGTTACAAAAGAAGAGATGGAGCGAAAATTTATCGTAGAGAATCCGCTAAACTTATCCCAAATTGACGCGTTATCGCAATATCGCAGTTGCGCCGGTCATGACTTCCGCGGACCGAGTCTAACAGGAAAAACCGAACTGTCTCCACGTTCGTTAAAACACTACGTTAAAGTAAAACAAAAATTCCGAGGAACAATCAATCAAGTTAACGCCTTCGCGCCATTCGACGGAGAAATTTCCGTAATCGATGAAGACCTAGGCGGACCTACGGATCAACAAATATGGTTAACGCCAAGCTCCAAGAGCCCGCGACAATGGCAATTTGTTTTCTTTCACATAAATCTGGATCCGGCACTCCATAAAGGATCGAAGGTTGTCGCCGGGCAAAAAATTGGTACCGCAAATTTAGCCAGGGGCCCGGAAGGATCAACAGACAATTTCGATATAGCCGTGAAATTCACTCGCCCGCTACACCGACCGGCCATCGACGCGCCGATGCATCATATGTCTTCCGGCGTATTGGCCGAATATGAACAGTACGGCCTCAACGCAGAAAAATTAATCATCCCCGAGAAAGTCCGCGACGCAAACGATTGCCCGGTCTTGCCTAAGGGCGAAGGTGGAGATGGCCCGGATATCTATTTCCCGCCAGAAGCGGGAGCAAAAGAATACCTTTTTCTCCGCGCCCAATAATGTGGCGAGGTCGGACCTCGCCACATTAAGAGCCGCCAGAGATTCATTAGCCCATTTACATCCCGACAGCAATATTATAGCCTTTGCCACAGAAGTTACGGGGAACGTTTACAAATAACAATTTCCTCTAGCTAAGGTGGCCTAAGGCCGAAAGAAGGAGGCACCATGAGAAAGAATCTCATCTTAATCCTCACGATTGTTCTAACTATTAACGTCTCTCCCCTAAAATGTCTGGCTCTGTCGGGGGAAACGATTTACGAAAGGAACAAGAGGGCAACCTGCGGCATCATCACAACCTTTGTATATGAACATATAGGGGCCATCGGCACCTACTCGGTAAGCGGAAGCGGTATCTTTATCAAGCGGGGCGGATACGCGCTAATCGCCAACCACTGTCTGGATTTAAGCAAATTCATACCAGATAATCCTACCGTGCTTAAGACGACACTCGAGATCGCGGCGGTACAACAAGGCGACGGAAGAAGAATTTTTGAAGCCAAAGTGGTGGGAGTGAACGCCCCCGCCGATCTCGCCGTGATCCAAGCAATGGGAATAAAAGATTCGGAGTACGAAGTAGCGGAAGTTGGCGATTCCGGCACGCTACGACCCGGAGAACTGGTTTATGGAATCGGGTGTCCGACTGGACAAGACTTCTTCGGCTCCATCTGGTCGACTCGAGTTCAATTCGTAAACCGCCAATTCGGAAAGAACCAAGTAAACTACATGATACAACTAGATTACCCGGGCATACCTAGCGCTTCCGGCAGTCCGATATTTAATTCTAGTGGAAAAGTCATCGGAATACTGCTCATGAACTTCGGCGAAAAGATGTCCTTCGGGCGACCTATCAACCTGGCAAAACTACGGCTTCTTCTGAGGGGGGATGTTATCCTACCCAACATAGGTATTTTTGTTCTAGACAGTGACTTCCCAAGGTACTCAAGTAGAACTGAACTCAAGGACAACGACCTCAAGGTACTGGGAACGTACCTTCCGAATGTTCCGACCGAAAGACTTAGGAGAGTCGCCCTGGCCTCCGTTCGAAACTCGGCGATCGTCCTAGAAGTAGACAAAGAAGATCTAAAAGGCAGGTTCACTGCCGGAGATATTATACTCGGGATAGGCTCCAAGCTGGTCAGAGAAGGTATGGCGCTCAAGGCTCATCTTCTCGGAAGAAAGGTCGGGACGACCATAACACTCAAAGTCCTCCACACCGATACGGGGAAAGTCACACGAGAGAAAGTCACCTTGACAGACAAATGACAAGCGCGGCGTTCAGAAAACTGAACGCCTTTTTAGTTTCCAATCAACTTCCTCCTAAAAACATATTCGTAAATCCCGGAGAAGAAAAAGCCGTAGGATAACGAAAACATGACTTGGCTCCACGGAATATCAGCCACCGTTCCGCTGACAGACAAGATAGAGATATTAAGCGCAGATAATAGGAAATCTGGGTATATAGTCGTGAGAACAAAAAGAATTAAAAGATAAAATAAAGAAAAAAGAATCCCGCCGATTAAAATCTTTTTCACTAAATCTCGTCTTTCATATCCGATGATAATGGCGCCAATCAAAAGAGCAATGCAAGCGGCATAAATGGGACTGACTTCCGCTACTATAAGTAACACGAAAAATATCACTAATGCGAGCGTAATGGGCACAAAATTGTATCTGCCGAGAGAATCTTTACTCACCACCAAAGGACCATGAGCGCTTTTTAAAAACCACTCGTATATGACAGAGGCGATACCGGCGATGGAAAAAGCAACAATAAAGGACTCGATATCCAGATGAAACCGAACCGCGAAATCGAAAAGAGACTGCGGTGTCCAATATGCCGGAACAAAAAAGAACTCCGCGAAACCAAGTGGCGCGCCCAACGAACTTACCACCCGCATCTCCCTCCTGCCCTCATCGGTAAAAATAGAGGTATAAATTATCAGCCAGAGAATGAGGAGAAAAAGCGACCATATGAACCAAGCGTAGTGCACAAAAGAATTATACCACTAAATTTCGTGATTGGTGAGAGCCGGCAAAACCTTAGTCGTCTTAGCCTCAAATTCAATACGCCCAACTGGAAGCCCCTGCGGTGTTAAAACGTTAACACGCCAGAAGCCATCTGACACTCCGCTCATATATGAGTACGTCCTGTATCCACCATCGCGTCCACCAATGATAGGAAGGGCGATTCGCTCAATCGTAATCCAAGATTTATCATGTTCATCATATCTCTGCCATTCATGAGTAAGATTCACGTTAAGAGACGCCGGAGAGAATATCGCGCTATAAACGTAAACCGGCCGGCCAAGAATAACGTGTATCGGTTTGTACTGCTTAAAAAAATTCCGCCAGTCCGGAGCCTCGTCAAGAGCATCGAAATTACCCGATGAGTTTCTCGCAATACTATGATACACGCCAGCTTCCTTAAGGGAAAGGGGAATCGGCGGAATAAGATTTGCGAAGTATAAAAAATTTATCAAGAGGTAAATCGAGAGAACGCTCAAACGTAGAGTCTTTATGTTGCCTATAACATGTTTATAGCTTATGAGCCGGAGAATCGACACAAACATATAGATGAAGGCCAGAGACAGAAACCCGCTATAAACAAAAATCCTGTCCCCCATCCCGTGAATAATTACCGGCACGATAAAAATCGCAAAAGAAAAGATAGACAAGAAAAGAATACTCACCTGATAATAGAGGCGGGCGTAATGTTTCTTGAAGGCTTCGTTCCCGACGAAAGCCAGAACGAGAAGCAAGATGAACGGCCAACTTGAACCGAGAGTCCCACTGCGAAAATAAAAAACCAAGAAGGTGGAGAGTAGTCCTCCGAAGGCAAACTGGATTATAAATATAAGCCAAAATTGAACACTGTAGACCTTATACTCTTCCTCCGGATTTCCAGAACGGCGGAAATAATAGTTGAGTAAGAGAATGCCAACGGCCGCGACGATAAGGTGGGCTAATACCCAAATATTTTCCCAAAACAGGTCTATCCTTTTCAAATAAAGCGCGTCGAAAACGAATCCGCCGAGAAGCGCCAGGGAAGAAATATGTCTTTCGTATCGCTCGTACCAATTTACAATAGCCTTTCGCATGCCATAAGTATATCAAAAATATATCTATGTGTACCTAATGATGATTCATAAACATCTTCTGCGAATCATCGCGGAGAGACTTTTAAAATTAAGTAATTTATAGTGGCAAAATAGGGGTCGGAAAATCCCGTAGGGAGGAACGGGGTACCCCGTTTTATTTTGACGCTAGAAATTACTATAATTTTTTAGGCTTGTAGCACCGATGAGAAGAGGATGTTTTTGAATTGTTGATAGACTAAACTATTTAATTGCCGAGGCGACTGCTTTTACAACATTTTTATCAAATGGCCCGGGGATAATATTGTTTACGTTTGGCTTCTTAACGCACCCCGCGAGTTTCTCGGCGGCACACACAAACATCTCCGGCGTAAACTGTTTTATTTTCTTATCTATCGCCCCGCGGAAAATTCCCGGGAAGCCAAGAACATTATTAAGCTGATTGGGAAAATCGCTCCTTCCAGTGGCAATAATAAACGCGCCAGCCCTTTCTGCGATATCCGGCATTATCTCCGGCACAGGATTCGCCATGGCGAAAATAATCGGCTTCGCGTTCATAGACTTCACCATCTCTTCAGTCAGAACTCCAGCCTTGGAAACACCGATAAAAATATCACGCCCATTTATCGCCGTAGCCAAACCGCCTGAGACATTTTCATAATTACCCGTCTTTTCTTTTATCATATTTATAAGCTCAAGCTTCGGATTTTTTATAGCGAGTGATTTACCACGAGCTAGGTCAAGGGACGTCGAACCGATGTCCCCGCGTGTTTCGGTTATCGCCCCCTGGCTATCGCATAAAATTATATTTTTAAAACCATAACAAAGCAGAAGTTTCGCAATAGCGGTCCCCGCCGCCCCAACTCCGTTTATTATAATTTTTACATTCTCCTTCCGCGATTTCCTAAGTTTTAAGGAATTTATAAGCCCGGCGAGAACAACGACAGAAGTTCCGTGCTGATCATCGTGCATTACTGGAATATCTAGTTCTGCGCGAAGTCTTCTCTCTACCTCGAAACACCTCGGCGCGGAGATATCTTCCAGGTTAATCCCTCCGAAAATAGGCGCAATATTTTTTACCGTTTTTATAATCTCTTCAACGTCTTGAGTGGCGAGGCAAATTGGGAAGGCATCGACACCGCCGAATGTTTTAAAAAGCAAAGCCTTACCCTCCATTACCGGTATCGCTCCAAGCGGTCCAAGGTTTCCAAGCCCAAGAACTGCGGAACCGTCGGAAACAACTGCAATCATATTTTTCTTTATAGTTAAATCGTAAACTTTTTTCGGATCTTTAAAAATCTCCAAACAAACCGCTCCGACGCCGGGAGTATAGGCGAGTAATAGATCCTCTCTATTTTTAACAGGAATCTTCCCCGCAATCTCAATCTTCCCCGCGTGCTTCTTGTGAAGCGCGATAGACTCCTTATTTATATTTTTCATTCTCGAATTATAATCCCCTTTTTTATTAAATCAAAATTACTGACTTTACAAATTCATGCGGTCGCATAACTTTGCAAAGTGAAGACTTGGGCTGCTAAAGTGAACTTGACTATATACACACCTTCATGTTATAGTTCTACCCAGGAAATCGCCGTTTGACAACCCAATAAGCAACAGCTCCGTAAACGAAAGGAGGAAGGTTAAGTGAATAAAAGAAAGAAAAGTCCTCTACTTGGTCTACTTGGTGTTCTAGGGATAGCGGTAACGGCGGGACTCGCCCTGCCGTTCGTGAATGTTCTCTCACAATTTCAGCCCGAAGAGCTGATGGCCTTTCGCGGATTTCTGACTGCGAGTATCGCGTTAGCTCTCCTTGGCGGCAAGATCAGAAAGGTCGACAACTATACTTACTGGATAGCAGCAGTGCTCCCCCTGGCAACTCTCGGACTCTTCAACGGAATCCGGTATTGGGGTCCGAATCAAACCATAGTCCTAATCATGGCGACTCCACTCGTGAACTTCGCGATAGGCTTTTTCCTGAAGCGGAAACCGTCTCTCGCCTCGATAGTGGGACTCGTCCTTTTACTCATTGGCGTTACGACCGCGCTTTGGGATGAACTCTTCGTCTTGATAGGGTTCAAGTGGGCGCTATTCGGAACCTTGATGAACGGCGTCCTCTATGAACTCTTCGCGAGGGCAAGGGCGGAGTCCCTGCAAAAGTGCTTCTACGCAACTATCGCGATGGGAACACTCGGCCTAATTCTAAGTCTCGGAACGGACACCTCGTGGGCGCAAGCTGTAAATTCAAGGACTGCAATCACTCTCTTCTGCTTCGCTCTTGTGGGCGGATTCCTCTACTGGCGAGCCAACCTGCTCGCCTTCGAGAATCTACCGGTAGCAGAAGCAAGCATCCTTGCCCAATTGGAAACACCGGCGACAATCATCGGATCATACTTTTTCCTTGGGCAACACTTCACGAACGGCCAGTGGGCAAGCGTCGCCATCGCATTTTTCGGCGCCAGCCTCCTAGCCTTCTGGCTTGCGAAGCAAACGGAACAAGAAAAACACAACTAACCCTACAATCACGCCGCGCTAATCCCGCGGCTTTTTCTTTACCCAAGTATAGAGTAACTCCCCACTGCCCCGATTAACATCAATCTCCCGTGCTCAAATACAAGGTTACTTTTCCCATTCGCCTGCCTGCCGGCAGGCAGGCGGACACAAGGGGAATTCATTCCAAAAGCAACCTTGTATTTTCGCTCTCGCCGAGTCCGGTGAGGAGATACGATTGCCTGCTTGACTTTTTCTGCGGTTCGTGTATACTATAATGCACAAAGTGGTTAAGGTGAAGGTTCGAGCATGCTTTACATTTGTATTTTAACAACTAAACAGATCAAAAATCGATGACCGGTACAATCAAGAAATTGATGAAGGACAAAGGTTTTGGTTTCATCGCCAGGGAAGACGCCGCGAAAGATGTATTCTTTCATAGCAATTCTTTGGTTGGAGTCCAGTTTACTTCTCTAAACGAGGGGGATGCTGTATCCTTCGACGTAGAAGAGTCTCCAAAAGGATTGAACGCCATAAACGTCAAGCGAGTATAATATTCGCAAATCAATCAAAAAAGGTCTGCCTTAGGGTAAGCCTTTTTTGATTTAGAAATAAACGGTGTCAGGTACCTTTGTTTAGGGTACCTGACACCGTTTATTTCCACAGGAGGTCGGACCTTGTTTCTTCCACCTCTATTTTAAGACCTCCTGCAAAGTATAAATCCAGTCCGGATCTTTTTCACCGGATTTTAATTTCTCCCTAAGCAACCACTCAAGATAACCCCTGTCGCTTTTCAAAACTTCGTCTATCAGAACATCCTTATATTTACCAAAGCTTAACCTCCTAAACAGTATCGGGGCGTTCGATATTCTCATGGCCTCTTCTGTCGCTTCATTCTCTCTCGGAAATTTGTTCTTAATCTGGGAAAATAATTTCTGGAAAAGGGAGTAGAGAACATTAACGTCCCCTTCCGCATCATGCGGCGTCCCAACTACGTCCAGGTCATAAAAGTAACGAAGATACTGCAAATTATATTCCGGAATATCGCCGCGTTCATCCAAGTATCGGGCCAGTCGAAGTGTACAAATCTTTCGAGGAATTTTAATCCCCTCGTTCTCAAGTATCGCGCAGTCGAACTCCGCATTGTGGGCCACCAGGATCCCCCCTTCAAGCAGACCCAGAAGGTCTTTATACATATCGCTTCCTACAAAAGCCGGCTTATCCAAAAGCATCTTATTCGTAATATGAGTAATGCTCATGGCTTTAACCGAGAGCGGTATCGGTGGTTTAAAATACTCGACCTTAGTTCCCTGTGAGGTTTTATAACAAACCTGGCAAAGACGATCTTTCGTCACATCATTTCCCGTTGTCTCTGTGTCTAAAAATATTAAATCCATAATTTATATTATAAACTAAATTCCGTAAAAAAGCTTTATGCATCCGTCTTCATCTTTAATCAAGTCCATCATAACGGCTTCAGTGGGAGACTTCCAAATAAAGGCCTTATGTTCATCTGGCTTTATCTTTATACCTGGACGAACATCTAGTTTGTAATGAAAAAGGGGATAAGCAAAGGTAAATTTTCCTGGATAGTTAACATAGACCACTTGGAAAAAAGTTGGCTCGCCTATTTTAATTCCAGTTTCCTCAAATACCTCCCTGATACACGCATCAGACGGAGTTTCCATGGGTTCGACCCTACCTCCTGACGTCCCCCAAGTGTTGCCCTGCGGTTTATGATCCTGTCTATGAAGTAACACAATCTCCCCCGCATGTTCTAAAAAACATCCTGCGGCTTCAAAATTAATTTTTAGACTTTCAGGCCGAGCGAGAAAAATCATTGAAGAAGTTTATTTATAACCCTAAAATCTTTTATCAGCGTGTCCTTCTGGTTGCGGTTGTAAATCGCGACAGCGGGATGATAAAGCGCGACAATATCTACCTCGCCATAGGAGGTGGTTGCTTTAAAAGATTTTCCATGAGCCAATGAGATCGGTTCAAGTTTACCTCCCAGTCCAAAGTGATTCATTATATACTCCATCGCATGACGGCCCAGGGCGGCGATAACTTTAGGCTGGATTATCTTGATTTGACGATCGAGGAAGGGGGCATAGAGCTCCTTTTCGGCTGGCGTCGGGTCGCGATTCTCCGGCGGGCGATCCTTGACGATGTTTGTTATATACACATCCCCGCGTTTAATCCCAGCCGAAAGGAGAAGGTCGTTCAAGAGGTTGCCGGACACGCCGCAAAAAGGTCTGCCCTTCTCGGCTTCGTTTCTGCCTGGCGCCTCACCGACGAACATTATTTTAGCAAAGTGGCTACCCTCGCCGACAACTGGAAAATATCTGTTTTTAATTCGATATTCATAAAGAGGAGACTCCTTAAAAGCCAAAAGTTCATCCTTTATCTTCCTAAGAGCCTTATATCTCTTCTCTTCTTCTTTTGCCATAAACCATATTATAAACTATTAAATACAAAACGACAGAAACTTACAATGCAGACAAAACAAAAAAACCAATGTCTTACTATAATCCACGATCGTTAGAGATGGTAAGACATTACAAAATGGTATTACAGAGGTCCGCCACTCGTTCACTTATAATTCTAAAAATTTGATTTTCAGAACCCCTAAAAGAAAAGATTTTTGATGTAATTGAAAGCGGAAACCGGCAGGTGAACAATTGTACCGATAAAAGATTTCGGCTGATCTATAACTTCGATTGTTTTTAGGGATACAACACCATCCTCCGGTGCCTCAAGCGGGGCAGGCGGAATCACAGCAACGGCAAGATTGGCGCGAGCAAGTGAGCCCATAAAAGACGGCGCGGGCGTAGGCCTGTTTTTTTCTACAATGGTATTTAATATTTTTTCCGCGGCACTGAGCTGTTCCAGCATAGTACTCGTGCTAATTATTGTCGGAATAGATTTACTTGGAGGTTCCACCTCCAAGTAAACTGGAAGATTTAAAAACTTTAACTTAAAAACAATCTCCCCTGACGGACTCTTCAAAACAATATTGTTTTCCGGCGCGGGAATTATACCCGTCAAATCTTTCGACAGTAAGATGGTCTTTTTCGGTAGGACTATTGTGTCTTTGGGAAAAGTGAAAGTCGACCGTTCGCCTTCAATAATCCACCCCCCGAGATTTAATTCATAGCCGGAAAAATTTTTAACCTCGATGGGGCAAAATGTGCCGAAGGAATAATCACAAAATACCTCCAGCTCCGGAGAAACTGCGGTTACGCTAGCGCGTGACACAAAATCCTCACTATTATTCGAGACATTTAGAATAACTGCGTAAGTTCCGGGAAATTTATAAACGTGTTTTACTCTTTTACCGATAGTCTGCATCCCATCACCGAAACTCCAGCTTACGTTGGAGGCATCAACCGCCTCCCCCTTCTCATTTGTCAGCTTGGCATCAAACACAACCTCCGCGCCGACAGTAGTTAATCTATCGCGTCCTGCGCCAACCAAAAACTTCGATGCCGGAACTTTCTCGCTGATTTCTATCGGGCTTTCGTGCGTAGAAATGGTAATCGGTTTATCTACTTCAGGGCTACTAGTCGAACTTTGGGCAACAGTTACAAACGTTGCGTTTGCCGCGCCAGGAGTTCCTGTGGCCGTTATCCACCCGGAAGGAGTCAATTGCGCCGTTTCCCTGGTTGAAGTTTTTCCAACTGCCACACCGCCGTTTATCTTCCACGAGCTAGAACCATCAACCCGGTCGACTTCCACTCCGCCACTATTTTTCAAAGTTAAAATCTCACCAGAGTCCCGAAGCCCTCCAGTATATATCAAATCGGCGGGAACATCTGCGACGGTCGTATCATCGGTACGCTCCAATAAATAATAACCAAAGGCGCCGATCGTCGTCTTTTTCATTCCAACAACTGTCGTATTCCAGCTCAACGTCCAATCAGTTAGGTCGACTGGAGAAGAATCCGGATTGTACAACTCTATCCACTCGTTACTTGCACTGTCTTTCGTCCCCATCCATGCAATCTCATTTATTTTCACTTGAGCAAAAGCAGTAGACGCAACCGCGAAAAGGAAAAGGATAAAAAAGATTGCGGGAAATTTATATTTAATTTTGTTTAAATGAATCTCAAACATTTTAGTAATTGACACCAAAAACCTATCTCTATGGATTCCTGCCCGCTTTAATCTCGCTTATATAAAAATCTGTCTGCCCCTTAAGCGCTGGGTCCAGCAACCCAGCCACTTCTAATTCATCCACCGCCCTGCTCCTCTGCCCCATTGCCAAATAGGCGGCAGCGAGCGACACATGTAAATTCGCGTTCTTCGGATTTGCTAGCACACCTTTGTTCAAGATGGCGATAACCTTATCGTACATTCCTGCCCCGGAATAAGCACTTATAAGCTGGCCCCCCATCTCCTCTTCTGAGAAACCATGCTCCTTCAAAACACTCATGGCTTCTGCTTCCTTCTTGTTATAAACGGCCGCAATCGCAAAAATTTTTGCCGCCTCTCCAAATTTCGGCTCTTCAGTATACGCGAACTTGGCAACCTCGTAGGCCCTATCGTACTCCTTGGCATTAATAAACGCACCCACCAACTGAAACATTATTGTCTGTTTCTTCGGGGAATACTTAAGAGCATCTGAAAGATATTTAATAGCGACGGTATTGAGTTCGTTACTTGGCTGTCCTTGTCCGTAAATGGAATAAAGGCCGCCGAGAAAAACAAGGTATCTTGAATCGGTCGGTGAGCTCTTAATCTGTTCTTTCATCTCGTCATCAGCTAGTTTCAAAAATTCATTTTTCACACTGTCATCAACGTTTGCGCTTCGAATTACAGACGCCCTTTGCACAAGCTGTTCTCTAGTCTCACTATTGCCAAAGGTGCCATATGATAGAGACTTTCTGAAATAATCCAAGCTGTCCGATAAAGTTATTGGCTTGCCCGTATAAGGATTTTGAGACGAGATAGCCAAAATTAAATTCTTCGACTGTTGTATCGCCCTAACGTTCACGAAATAAACTGTCAAAACAAGACCGACAATGACCACCCCCGACAAGAGAGCGCGCTTTGTCTCAAAATCAGGATCAATTCTGACTATCCGTTTTATCTTTTCAAACTCTTTCTTGCTGCCAAAGTGGAGATAGGAGAGAATGGTGAAAAACATCATATAGCTCATGAGGTTGTCGAAAACAAAAATGTTGTGCACAAAATAGGCAACCAAGAGGCCGGTAAAAACTGCCTTCTCCGATACTAAAAGTTTGAAATTACTATTGGTCTCAATCCATATAACATAAAGCGCCGCAAAAAATATCCCGAGGTATGAAAGAAGTCCGAGTATCCCGCCAGCGGTCAACCAGTCAAAGAAAACGTCATGGGCGCGATCGAACCATGGCTCCTGTTGGTACATCTCTGGTTTATAATATTTGTTGAAAATTAAATTAAAATTTTCTTGCCCCGAACCAAGTATCGGGTGTTCCAAGAATCCCCTAAGGGCCATGTTCCAGATCATAAATCTTGGCTGTTCGGAAATATTATCAAAGGAATTTGCTAGACGTCCCAACACTTTGTTATCCTGTATAAAACTTGCCTTTCTTACCCCCATAAAACCGACTGTAACTGTGATCATCACTATAAGAAGTACCCCGGCATTCTTTCTCTGCCTTTCCGTACCATTATAAATGATGACGCAGGCGGCCAAAACAGAACCCAAAATAAGTCCTATAACTGACCCCCTCGTGGCGGTATTAAAGAGTATCACGAAATATGAGATAGCCAAAAGAGTGTAAACGTGAGGTGTAAGCCTAACCCAGTTATTAACCTTTCTGCTGTTTATAAAATAGATTAAGCTAGAAATTATCAGCAATAAGATAACGCCGAGCGCTAGCGCGACAGGAGTAGACAATGAAAATTTCGCAATTGAATAAGCAATAAACCAGTAGAAGAAAGCGAGACTCATGGCCACAAAAAGCCAAACTGAAGCCTGTCTTTTTTCCTGTTTAGATCTGAAATGACAAAACACAGCCAAAAAGAAGAGGAAGATCATGTGCACGGCAAGGTACGCCGAATTTCCAAGCGTTGCGTCAAGCCTTACTCCACCCTGATTGATTGGCAACACGCCATTTAACTGAAGGGTGCCTATCGCGACAAGGAAAGCTCCGACACCGAGAATTACATCAAAATATTTTGCCCATATTTTTTCTGTATTTAGAACCGACCCGGCAACGAAAAGATAAGCCAGTAGATGAAATTGTGTTACAAGACCCTCCATCCTCTCATAGTTCGACCAAAAACTTCTAAAAAAGTTAGCGCCAAATATATCCGCGAGAGTCATAACCGCGACAAAAACCATAACTAAATAGAGAACACGAGATTTTCTCGGGCGATAGGATTCGTCCCTTAAGATAAGAATCAACCATAACGCAAGAATAATTTCTACAATAATTCTAAAAGCAAAATTCTTCCCAGTTATGAACGGGAAGAACATGGAACTAGCGACGTACAAAACTATAAATGGGATAGCAAAGATGCCAGTCACAATTATGTTTCTTAAAACTTTATTCATTGTCATTAAACGATAATATACCAGGTTGAACTTATTCGCAATGAACTATATAATTTTACTTATGCAATTTATACGCAACCACAAATTTGAAATCGCAATTTTCCTTTTAGCCTTCGCCCTAAGATTCCTATACCTTGCCATAAGCTTAGACTATCGCGACGGAAATCTAATTAATACAATCGCTGGCGCCGATGGCTACTACTCTATCAGTCAGAACATACTGGCCGGACACGGTTTCTCTTCGGCCGGCAACCCGCCATATGTTCTAAATTCCTACCGACCGCCGATGATGCCTTATTTTATAGCTTGGATGTACATGATCTTCGGCAGTTACTGGGCAGTCATAATCATCTACATGATTTTAAGCAGTTTGCTTGCCATCCTAGCCATAAGGATTTCTGAATTTTTAACTAAGAGTGAAGCCGTAAGCGCATTAGTCGGGATGTTCATAGCCATAGAACCTTACACGATTGTCTTCTCAACTATTTTTTATGGTGAAACCCTGTTTATGTTTTTCTTTTTCCTGTCCATCCTTTTCTTATTTAAATACCTCAAGGGGAATATGTTAAGTCGCCTATTACTCTCGGCATTTTTTCTTGGAACTGCGACCTTAACTAAACCGGTAGTCCAATACTTACCGATAATTGCCATGGCCATCATGATATGGAACATTAAAAAAAAATCCCTACCAAGCTACGTGCCAATAGCCTTATACGGACTTGTATTCCTAGTCACAATTTCTCCATGGGTATATAGAAATTACAAAGAATTCAATATCATTGGCATCAGTAGCCAAGCAAATGTCCAAATTTATGAGATGCTTGTACCATCCACTCTCGCCATAGAAAATGATACGAGTTGGGGCGAGGAATATCATAAATTATTAAATAGTGGAACCGGGGTCATAGACGTTAATGCAAGCAACATAAAAGATACCGACGATTACTTAAAGAGAGCAATTCCAGTACTTTTAGCGCATCCCGCCGCGCTTATCGTTCTTTCCGCCAATACTGCCCTTAACTTTTTTATCCACGATGGTATGTACGATGTGCTACGCCGTATTGGACTGTCACCCAAGGTGTCACTTAGAAAACCAGCCCTATTTCTCTTACTTACTTCGCCCAAAGAGATATTTTCAGAGATTATCGACAGAACAACCAAACCAGAAATATTAATATTGGTAGGAAGAGTACTATGGACGATTATAACTATTGCATCCTTCGCGGGGGTGGCGCTATACATAAAAAAAGGTCTTACACCCTACGCGCTCGTGGCAATTCTTACCACCGGATATTTTATGCTGACAGCTCTCTCGATAGGGCTAGCGGTCAATGCCAGATATCGCCTCCCTGTCAACCTTTTCATAATCTTCTTTGCTCTCTACGCATTATTGATATTTTGGAAACCTTCTGATAGCATTCGTAGTTACAAGATAAACCAATGAAAAAAGCTTTCGTAACAGGAATTACTGGGCAAGACGGCTCGTATCTAGCTGAACTATTGTTGGACAAAGGGTACGAAGTGCACGGCGCCATACGTCGTTCAAGTACATTTAATACTTCAAGGATAGACCACCTCTATAAAAATTACCACGAAGACAAGGGGCGATTACACTTGCATTTCAGTGATCTAGCCGACGGAAGCAATTTGAATAGAATGCTAGAGACCATACAGCCGGAAGAAATTTATAACCTTGGCGCTCAAAGCCACGTAAGAGTCAGTTTTGATATGCCAGAGTATACGGGAGATATAACCGGCCTCGGTACGCTAAGAATTCTCGACGCCATTAAAGACACAAAAATAAATACAAAATTCTACCAAGCATCTTCGAGCGAAATGTTCGGCAAGGCGGTCGAAATACCACTCAAAGAAACAACGCCGTTTTATCCGAGATCTCCGTACGGCGTAGCAAAGGTTTACGCATATTGGATCACACGAAACTATCGTGAGGCATACAACTTATTCGCCGTAAACGGAATACTTTTCAACCACGAGTCTCCCCGCAGAGGTGAAACATTCGTAACAAAAAAGATCACGCGCGGCTTGGCCAGGATAAAGCTCGGCAAAGACTCCAAACTGTATCTTGGCAATCTGGACGCCAAACGGGATTGGGGATACGCCAAAGATTATGTATACGGAATGTGGCTAATGCTACAAGCTAAGAAGCCTGACGACTATATTTTGGCCACAAATGAATCGCATTCCGTCCGTGAGTTTGTGGAAGAGGTGGCGAAATTCCTCGACATACAAATTGTTTGGGAAGGCAAGGGAATAAAAGAAAGGGGTATAGATAAAAAAACGGGCAAGACGATAATAAAAATCGACCCAAGATACTTCAGGCCAGCCGAAGTAGACTTTCTTCTTGGTGACTACACAAAGGCAAAAAAAGAATTGGGGTGGGAACCATCTATCAAGTTTCATGAACTGGCCCGACTCATGGCCGAGGCAGATCTGGAAGCAGAACAGCATTCACAGCAGTAAAGACAGGCTATGGATAAAAAAACAAAAATTTATGTAGCCGGACACAAAGGACTCGTGGGTTCAGCGATTGTCCGCAGTCTAAAAAAGAAAGGGTACAAAAATCTCATCCTGAAAACAAGAAAGGAGTTAGACCTCTTAGACGGTGTTAAAACTGCCGCCTTTTTCAAAAAAGAAAAACCGGAATATGTGATCCTGGCAGCCGCTAGAGTCGGCGGAATAATGGCGAACAATACTTACCCGGCCAACTTTATATATGAAAATCTTACTATTCAAAACAATGTAATCAACAACTCCTACCTAAACGGCGTAAAAAGACTTCTCTTTCTAGGTAGCTCATGTATCTACCCCCGAATGGCTCCTCAACCCATAAAAGAAGAGTACCTACTTACCGGGGAACTGGAACCGACAAACAAGGCATATGCAGTAGCAAAAATCGCTGGAATAATTACCTGCGAATCGTACAACAAACAGTATGGAACAAATTTTATCTCCGTGATGCCAACCAACTTATATGGACCGAATGATAATTTCGACCTAGAAAATTCCCACGTCCTTCCTGCCATGATCAGAAAATTTGACGAGGCGAAAAATACCAACGCAAAAGGAATAACACTCTGGGGTACCGGGAAAGCTAGGAGAGAATTCTTGCACGTAGACGATCTCGCCGATGCCTGCGTATTCCTCTTGGGCATATACAACGGCTTAGAAATTGTAAACATCGGCACGGGAGAAGACCTAGCGATAAAGACCCTGGCAGAAACAATAAAGAAAATTGTCGGATTCAATGGTAGAATAGTTTGGGATAAGACGAAGCCTGACGGAACACCGAGAAAACTACTTAACATAAATAAATTGCACAAACTTGGATGGCGTCACAAAATCGATTTGGAGGACGGACTAAAATCCACCTATAACTGGTACAAAAAAAATTATGCAAAAAGTAACAATAGTAAGGCCTAAAAAAACCTTCAGTTGGGACGATCTTAAGGAGGTGTGGCTATACAAAGAGTTGCTATTTTTTTTCGTTTGGAGGGATTTCAAGGTTAAATACAAGCAGACGATCATAGGAATCGCATGGGCGATAATACAACCGTTCACCACCATGGTCGTATTCAGTGTTATTTTCGGAAAGTTGGCCCAAATTCCATCAGACGGCGTGCCATATCCAATTTTCGTTTACACTGGTCTGCTTTTTTGGCAGATGTTTTCCGGGGCGCTCGGGTCCGTCAGTAGCACATTTATAAGTAACTCATCAATTATAACAAAGGTCTACTTCCCGAGAATAATACTCCCAATAGCCGATAGCGCAAATCAAGTAGTAGATTTCTTCTTTGCTTCGATCGTCTTACTATTCCTAATGTTTTATTATGGTTATTTCCCACACCTGGAAGGGGTGCTCATTCTTCCAATATTGATACTCTTAACATTAATGACCGCTATAGGAGGAGGGCTGGTTCTGGCGTCTATGAACGTAAAATACAGAGACGTCAGATACGCTTTGCCGTTTGTAATGCAGATGCTTATTTTTATCACGCCGGTTATCTATCCCCCCAGCATAGCTGGAAAATACTCTTGGATACTGGCCATAAATCCCATGACCGGAGTCATAAAAGCCGCGAGGGGGTCCCTTTTAGGAACCGAACCAGTCAATTGGCTCCTGCTCGGAATCTCCTTCATCGCGGTTTCAGTAGTCATGGTGATAGGTATAGTGTTCTTCAGAAATACAGAGAGATACTTCGCGGATATAGTGTAAAAATAAAAAATGGCAAGTCCTATAATTGAAGTAAAAAATGTATCTAAAAGTTATCGGATCACCCACGCAAAAGGCCGTTATACCGCCCTCCGAGATATTTTAAGTTTCGTAATTAAACATCCAATCAAGACACTGCTACATAGGGCCAATAGGATATTGGGACGAACAACAAAAGAAGTTTTCTGGGCTTTGAAAGATGTGAATTTCACTATAAACAAAGGGGAAGTTGTCGGAGTGATAGGAAGAAACGGCGCCGGAAAATCCACCCTTCTAAAAATTCTAACAAAAATAACCCCCCCGACTGAAGGAGAAATTAGAATGACTGGCAAAGTTGCTTCGCTCCTGGAAGTGGGGACCGGCTTCCATCCTGAATTGACTGGCAGAGAAAACATATTTTTGAACGGAGCGATACTGGGAATGACGAGAAGGGAGATCGCCGATAAATTTGATAGCATCGTCGAGTTTTCTGGAATCGGACAATTTATAGATACACCAGTAAAAAGGTACTCCAGCGGTATGTATGTACGACTCGCCTTCTCCGTTGCCGCGCACCTTGAACCTGATATTCTTTTGATAGATGAGGTTCTTGCAGTTGGTGACGCGGAGTTTCAAAGAAAATGCTTGGGCAAGATGGAAGAAGTTACCAACAAAGACGGCAGAACAATTCTCTTTGTAAGCCACAACATGAGCGCCATCCAAAAGATCTGCAGTAAATGTATATTGTTGGAAAAGGGCAGAGTTACTATCTTTGGAGAGACAAAGCAGGCCATAGAACAGTATCTAAAAGATCAATACAATGAAAAAGACAGGGGGTCGAATTTGAACCTTCCTCTGACGATAAAAAATGTTACTCTTAATGAATTTATAGTCACCCAAAATAACATAAAAACCGAACATTTAGACTGTGACAAGTCCTTTAATATCGAGATTCAATTTGAGACCACAGAAAAACTAACACAGTTCAGGGCTGGAATCTACATCAGAGACAGTATGGGAGACATATTATTTCGCTCGTTAATATCCGACTGGCACCCTGAATTGGAAGAACTTGAAAGAGGTAAGTATAAATCCGTCCTTCAGTTTCCGGAGAAACTGCTCCGGCCAGGAAATTATTTTATAAGTCTCCACATTAGCAGATATGGCATTATAAACTACCTCGCCAGACAAACTATCGAGAGAATCGTCACCGTCGTCCCATCAGCGCATTATAATCAGGCCCACCCAACAGAAAAACCAGATTCCTTGCTTATGCTCAAAAACGAATGGTCGCTTATACGCGACGTCACTGAATAAATGAAAAGGGTCTTGCTACAAGCTGGAACACCAGTGTTCGCCAATAATGGAATATTCAGACTGGGACTTAATGATATGTCACAACACTGGCGAGCGCTCAAACGTCGTCTCAACGATCTGGACTATGACCTTGCGACAGCCGATGACAACTCTCTAGAAAACTGTGAGTGGATAATATTCCAAGACTCGGCCAGTGTGGACGGCTTGGAGAATACCATGGGCGGCCTAAGAACGTTCATCAAAAAAATATTAAAGATGGAACCTCCAAAAACATGGCCAGTCCGTCCACTATACAGTGAAGCAGTGAAGAAAAATATACTCGATAAACTAGTGCTAACTCTCTGGGAAAATAAGGTGGCCAGCCCAGGAAATTATGACAAAAGGGTTTGGGATAAGTTTAAATATATATTAACGTGGGACGACGACTTGGTTGACAACAAAAAATTTTTTAAAATATTCCAACCGACCCCCATACGCCCAACGATTACCGAGCGTCTAGCATTTGAACAAAAAAAACTACTGGTTAATATCTCGTCAAACAGATATAGTCATACCTCGGATGAACTATACTCTGCAAGGAGAAAAACTATTGCCTACTTTAACTCACACCATCCAAAAGATTTTGATTTATTTGGTGGAAGATGGGGAGTTCCGGTAACTAGATTGCAACAATACCTTCCGTGGACCGTAAAACAATTTGCCTGTTTCAGGGGAATTACTCCTGACAAAATAAAAACCGCATCGAAATATAAATTTGCCCTCTGCTATGAAAACACAACAAACGTACGTGGCTATATATCGGAAAAAATTTTCGATATAATACAATCGGAGTGTGTCCCGATTTACTGGGGCGCAGATAACGTAGACGAATACATAGACCCCAACGCTTTTGTAGATAAAAGACGATTTAAAAACGACACGGAACTGGCAAAATATTTATTCAGCGTCACAAAGGAAGATCACAATAAAATGATTCTAGCTGGCCGTAGATATTTGCGAGGCGAGAAATTTAAACAATTCACTCCAGAGAGTTTTTGCGATCGTATAATAAGCCTACTGAAAATCGCTCAAACTAAGCCAGAAAAAGTGTGGGCATGACACCTTTTAGAAACCATTGAGTTATATAACAATCATAAAAGAACAGAACCCATAATGAATGCAGGCAACGTAGAACCAAGAATTCTAGGCATAATCCCGGCACGAGGAGGAAGCAAGAGACTGCCTAGGAAAAACATCCTGCCTCTAAATGGCAAACCATTGATAGTGTACGCCATAGAGTCGGCCATTAAGGCTTTACTTCTTGATCGAGTAATAGTCTCGACCGACGATCCAGAGATAGCCAACGTATCAAAACAGCATGGCGCTGATGTCCCTTTTCTAAGGCCGAAAGAACTCGCCGAGGATACAACCGGAGACAGTCCAGTTTTTAAACATGCTGTAAAGTTTCTTGAGGACCAAGGGGAAAGATTTGACTACATATTAAATCTCCGCCCAACATCACCATTCCGAGAGAGTGCTGACATTGATAATATTATTGGGGTGGCAAAAGACGGAAAATTTAATTTGGTTAGAAGCGTTACTCTGGCAGAAGGTGTCGCTCATCCATATTGGATGTATAAAATTGGAGGCAAGGATACACTAGAGCCTATCTATCCAACCCACAGTGTTGCGCAATATTATCAGGGACAACTTTTACCAAAAACATTCTTCCAGTTAAACGGGGTTGTCGATATATTGAGCAGGGACCAGGTTATGAGTGCGCCCAGCATGTACATGAGCGACCGTATGGGATATATTGAAATTCCAAGACACCGAGCCGTAGACATCGACGACAAAACAGATTTTGAAATCGCCGAGGTGCTTATGAGAAACCAATAAATATGTTTGCCAAGACAATAAAAATCGAGGGACATACCATCGGGGGTAAAAGCCTCGTTTTTATAATTGCTGAAGCTGGGGTCAATCACAATGGAGACCTCAATCTCGCTAAAAAACTTGTTGATGAAGCAAAACTGATAGGAGCAAGCGCAATCAAATTTCAATCATTTACGGCCGATAGACTAGTATCGAAAGGTACCCCAAAAGTGACTCACCACGTGGACAACAAGAACCCTGACGAATCCCACTACGACATGATAAAAAAGCTTGAACTTTCCGAAGAGTACCAAAAGCAAATTTTTGAATATTGCGCGGACAAAAAAATAACCTTCCTGTCAACACCCTATGGCGTAGAAAGCGCGAGGTTCCTGAATAAACTAGGAGTAACGGCATTCAAAACAGCATCCGCAGATATAGTGGATATTCCCCTCCATGAATTTATCGCTTCAACTAAAAAACCAGCCATAATAGCTACGGGGATGGCGACGTACAAAGAGATCAACGATGTATTAAGAATCTACAAGAGACACAACAACAATAAAGTTATTCTGCTTCACTGCGTCTCTAGCTACCCTGCCAATAAAGCTGGACTAAATTTAAGAGCCATGCTTGAACTCCAAAAAAAATTCGGGACAGTCATCGGATACTCGGATCATTCCATCGGCAATACTGCGGCAATCGCATCGACTGCGCTCGGAGCCAAAGTAATTGAAAAACATTTCACCATTGACAAAAACCTGCCAGGGCCAGACCAAAAAACCTCTGAATCGCCGAGCGAATTCCGTTCGTTAATCGAGTCAATACACAACACGGAGCTAGTCTTGGGAAACAAAAAAAGGGGGCTGCAGCCAGAAGAGATAAGTATGTACAAGTTTTCACGCAAATCTTTAATCGCAGCAGAAAATATTCCTGAAGGAACGAAGATTAAAAAAGAAATGCTAACGTTGAAAAGACCAGGAACCGGTATTCTCTATTCAAAAATACATACTATCATAGGAAGGATCGCAAAAAAGAACATAACAAGAGATAGTCTCATAACATATAAACATTTAGCGGAATATCAAAAATAATTCATGAGAGCACCAATAGAAAATAAATACCTGGACGAAGAAAGTTACAAAACTTGTGTAACAAATCTTACTTTAAAATATTTAGATATTCTTGTCATTGTAAAAACCAAGGGGTGTCAAGACAAATTCCTGTTAGGAAAACGTAACGAGAATCTAGCCAAAGGAATGTTCTGGTTGGCCGGTGGCCGATCCAAACAATTTATAGAATACAATCAAAGAGCATCGGAACTTGTCGCCGAAGACTTCGGTGTCTCGCTTAAGTCATCAAACTTAATTCCCATAGGATATGCCAGATTACTTTGGACAACAGGAGCATTTACAGACAAAAATGGCTCAAGAATTAACGCCGACAGTGATGTCTCATTATTTTCAGTCGAAATAGCTCCCGAAACGGTATTTAAAACCGGACAATGCTTCAGTGATGTTAAACTATTTGATGAAGACGATGCGTGCAAACAAAATGAATATGTAAATTATGCGATTGACTGCTATAATTACCATAAAAGGCACGGCACCCCTAATCCATGGCTAAAAGAAATCGATTTTTAATCATATCCACGTATGAAATTCTATCCAGTATTAGAGCCGGTCATAGGTCAAAAGGAAAAAGAGTATATCAACGATTGCATAAACTCCGGCTGGATTAGTTCCAACGGAAAATATGTAAAACAGTTCGAGGAAGCATTCGCGAAATGGAATGGCGTAAAATATGCAGACGCGGTATGCAATGGCACTGTAAGTTTGCACCTGATATTACTAGCCCTTGGAATCAAGCCCGGGGATGAGGTTATCGTTCCCGACTGCACTTACGTGGCAACGGCCAACTCGGTGCTATATGTCGGCGCCAAACCTATCTTTATAGATTGTAAAGAAGATACCCTTAACATCGACCCCCTAAAGATTGAAGAGAAAATCACAAGAAACACAAGGGCAATAATAGTCGTTCATTTATTCGGCAACCCTTGCGACATGGGGACAATAATGGGAATAGCGAGGAAGCATAAACTGCTCGTTATCGAAGATGCGGCTGAAGCGCATGGTGCCTTGTTCAGAAACAAAATGGTTGGAACATTCGGAATAGCCAATTCTTATAGCTTTTTTGGGAACAAAATCATGACCACTGGCGAGGGCGGGGCCGTTGTAACCAACTCAAAAAAAGTACATAGGATCATTTCGTTGTTAAAAAATCAGGGACAAAATCCAAAACATCGAAAATACTACCATGACTGCCTGGCATACAACTACAGATTAACCAATTTGCAAGCAGCGGTTGGGATTGGACAACTTGAACAAATAGATAGATTTTTAGAAACCAAAAGAAATATAAACAGCTGGTATCGTGAGTTCCTATCCCCTCTCGTCGAAAAAGGGATTATTAATTTCCAAGAGGCTACACCGAACTCCGCTCCCTCATGGTGGGTCACAACAATACTCATAAACACTGTGGCCGTAAACAAACTTGCCGTCCAGCTTAGAGCTGCGAGTATTGATACCCGCCCATGCTTCTATCCAATGCATAAACAACCGCACCTAAAACAAACAGGCAACTTCCCCAAGAGCGACCGCGTGGCCAAAAGCGGCATGATTGTACCTTCCAGTTCTTCTCTCGCCAAAAATGATGTCGAAGTAATAAGCAAAGTACTGACAGAATTGCTGACTAAAAAAAATAAATAATGGCGTGAACAACGAGGTAAAAGAAAAAATCAAAAAGGTACCTATTTTGGGACCAATACTGTCAAAACTATACTGGGTTTTTTATATAGACCGACACAATAAAAAACAACTCCTAAAAAACCGGGGGCTTAAAAACGTGGAACATGGAAAAAAATGCTTTATAATAGCGACCGGGCCGTCAGTAAAAACGCTCGATTTGAAAGTTCTGACTGGAGAATTATGTATAAGCGTTAGCAACTTTTTTGTACACCCAGATTTTAACATCATTAAACCAAAATACCATATTTTTGTTCCGCTGTGGCCAACTGTAACCGAAGAACAATGCATACTACTATTCGAAGATGCAGAAAAATATTTCCCTGGGGGCCAGAATGTTCTTGTCGCTGTTACAGATAGACATATCATTGAAAAAAATAAACTATTCTTAAAACAAAATATTTTCTATCACTATATAGGAAGTAATCAGTTAAATGCGGTAAGCGAAATAGACTTTTCAAAACCAATACCGGAAATCCAAACGTCCGCGCAAATAACCATTTATCTGGGATTATATTTAGGCTGTGAAAAAATGTACATGCTCGGGTGTGATCATGACTGGATCTTACATTATGGTGAAACACGCCATTTTTATGATGAGAAAAGTAGCGCGGCCTCCAGAGCCGGATTTAATGAGTGGAAAAATACCGATCTAGAAATAACTTTTATGTCATATTTAAATCTATGGAGAATATACAAACTGATAAGGGTATACGCGATGAGCAAGGGAGTCTCTATTTATAATAGTCCAACCAGCCTCCTAGATGTATTCCCCAAAATG
Organism: Candidatus Vogelbacteria bacterium; assembly: GCA_016215345.1. GTDB lineage: Bacteria > Patescibacteriota > Minisyncoccia > Phycocordibacterales > UBA12445 > JACRKD01. The sequence continues at coordinate 38,451 of JACRKD010000025.1, forward strand.
ACACTAGAAGATTTCTTTAGCCTAAAATGAAAAAAATAATAAGAGAAATAATACCGCCAATCATAATAAGAAAATACCGAGATCTTAAAAAACAAAATGGATTTTTTGGTAATTATGACACATGGAAAGAAGCCGCAAATGAAACGACCGGCTATGACACTCAAAAAATACTTGAAAAAGTTAGAGCCTCTATCTGGAAGGTCAAAAGTGGAGAAGCCGCATATGAACGCGATTCCATTCTTTTTAATAAAGTGCAGTATGCATGGCCAGTTTTGTCTTGTCTCCTGTACGTAGCAACCAAAAACCAAGACAGACTTAACGTATTAGACTTCGGTGGTTCACTCGGGAGTAGTTACTATCAGAATGTAAAATTTTTAAACCATTTGCTTGAACTGCGCTGGAACATAGTAGAGCAAAAAAAATTTGTAGAGGTCGGGAGAGAGACATTTGAAAATGACTATCTGAAATTTTATAGTACCTACGCAAACAATACCAAACCACGAGTTTTTGTGCAATACTATGGGTGTCCATAACCCGGACACATTATGACTAAAACATTTAATCTTGAAACGTACACGAACTTCCTCATTGCCAATGGTAATCGATATTC
>JACRKD010000027.1 GCA_016215345.1 Candidatus Vogelbacteria bacterium
TAAAAAACGTTTTCACATTAAACAGCCAAGTAGCTGGGAAAACGAGTCAACCATGGAGGTTCTTGGACTGGCTGAATGTATCGCTAGCTTTAAGTATTGCAAGAAATGTCATCATATATTTAGGGACCCATTATATGATGATTCGGAATTGTATAACGAGAGAGCTGTGCTTGCTCGTAAGAAGGCCTATGAGAAATATAACAATAAACCATATACAAGTGAGGCAGTAGAAAATCTTTCTAATAACTTTAGTCGGGCCTTCATCTTTTCGGCTCGGCAATTAAAAAAACACGCCCTGGCTGCAGAAAGAATTGGGAAAATACTTCTCTCTCGGAACTCCAACAAAATAATTAAGATACTTGATTATGGGGCTGGGTCAGGATATTTCCTTGACTTGTTTGCCGTCATCTTTTCTAAGGTCTTATTGTTCGAGAATATTGAGTTTTACAATTATGATCTTGGAGTAGAAAATAGTATGGGGGATCCTCATTTGCAACCTCAATTTGTCAACAATGAGGAACAATTAAGCCGTCTGGCGCCCTTTGATCTGATTATCTGCAATGATGTCTTAGAGCATCTGTCTAAACCGCCCGATCTAATCAAACATGCCTACGATCTATTAGGCCAGAATGGAGTCTTGTTTGTTGAAGTGCCTTCCGAACTAACCGCTTTGCGTAAACAAATCGGCCTAAGTTTTCACATTTCTTTCTTTACGCGGCTTAGCTTGCGTCGGTTGCTGATGGAGGCGGGTTTTTCTTCGGTTGAATCATTCAGTGATGCTTTCTCTTGTTATCGAGGGGTGAGTTCTTCTGTCTGCCAGGCGATTGGCGTAAAGGGTGTCCAAAGCATGCGAAAGAAGAGAATTAATCTCGATTTTTTTGCTTTGGCTTTTGAATTTGTTAGGATGTATTCGGCGGCAATAATTAGAGTCTTTAATAGAAGATGAGAATCCGGATGGAGTATGGGTATGAGTAATGACAGTTTAATAATATTGGAAACCATGGAAGAAGCAAAATATTATTTGCAATTCTTAAAAGATAAGGACAGCCGCTTAAAAGAATGCCTGCCGCTATCTTTAAATCCTAATATCCGCGCCTATCTAGCCGGCTATAATATTGAAAGCTTAAATACGGCCGAGATAATCGACGCGCAGGTCTACAGGTCAATAATGGATAAGTGTGAAGAATGGGAACAGGCCGCCAATGCGCACATTAGGGAAAAAAAAGTTGAGCTCCCGGAGAATTATTTTATTATTATATATTTTTATTATTTGGTTCTTATTTGGAGGCATATCTTATGGGACATTGAACTGCTGGATAGGATTTTGAGCGCCGGCAGCTACAAAAAGGTTTTTACTTTTAAGATTGATAGGGGTGTTACCGGATCGCCCTGGGTCGAAGATGCCGAGCTTTATATGGGGGATTTGGCTAACCTTTATTGTTCGACTAGAAAAATTAATTTTATTTACTTATTGCTGCCAACTTCTTCTGGGCAACAAACCAAAGCGGTTGACTCTGTTAAGCCAACTTCTTTGTCCTGGTATTATACTTTTTGCAATAAAATCAGCTTTGCTGTCTATCAAGCCTGTTTTTTTATTATGTCAAGGCGGAAAAGCCTTTTAATCCCTAATTATCAATATTGTTTCGATAGTATTTGTGAGGCCTTGTTAAAGAGGGATGGTAGCATTAAAATAATCAAGTTTATTCGCGGCCAAGCCGGGCTAGGCGAAATTCTGCAAGCTTTGGGCGCTTTTTTCGGGATCTTGTTTGGCAGGAAATTAAACGGCTTTTTGTTTAAGCAGGCGTTTGATTTTGCCCTTCCGGTCAATACTTTTAAAAGATTTTATTCGGCTGGCTTCTCCAATGAAATTCAGCGGAAGTATCTCGCCGAGACCTTAACCGCCATGCAAAATATGATGGGCGGGCCAGGCGGTTATAAAGGGATAGATTTCTCTGATCTACTGCGACAAAAACTGGAAAGGGATTTGTTTCCTTTTTTGCTTGATATCCACGCTCAAGCTTACGGCTTAGAAAAAGGATTAGAAAGGCTCAGACCAAGTCTGGTGATGGCTCCTCATAACATCAACAGCTTAGCGGCACTGGGTCATATTACGAAAAAGCTGCATATCCCTTCGGTCTTGCTAAGCCATGGGTCGCATGTTTTGCATTATGATAAATATTGTGATAAGGAACATCGTATTCTGGCGCAAAATATTCTGATCGGTGATTATGCCTATTCTGCCGTCCAGTCCCCTTATGCTCGGGCTCTCGCATTAAAAATGATGGGGGATTCAAGTAGAATAATTTGTATCAAGCCGAAGTTGTGGGGCCGGGCGATTGTAAAACACTTAAAGAATGATTCGACGCCGTTTACCATTGTTCATGCCGGAACATATAAATTCCGGCATCACCGCCGATATATTTATGAAACGTCGGATGAATTTCTGCGTGGAATAATCGAATTGGCCGAGGTGGTTGCCAGGTATCCAAATATCAAATTAATCTTTAAACTCCGCCGGGATCCGTATGAATTATCGGTAGAAACTATAAAATCATTATTGCCCAAGAATGACAATATAGTTATAGAAACGGAGCGGCCTTTTCTGGAGGTTTTAAAAGAGGCAGATTTGGTGGTTAGCTACTCTTCAACGACCATCGAGGAAGCGTTGACGAACAAGGTCCCAGTCTTGCTTTACGGCGGTCTGGGCAGATACGCCCATATACCGACGGAGCCTTTTTCGCCTGAAGCAAGCGAGGTAAAGAAGGCAGTTGCTTTTGTTAAGGATAAGGAATCCCTGCAAAAATATTTTGCTAAATTGAATGATCAGAGGCGCTCGTTCTCTGTCCCCGAAGAATCTTTTAGGGTGCATTGTTTTGGCGACAATGACGTCATTGATTTTAATGATTGGGCGATGAAGATCATCAAGAATTAAGGAGAATAGCTTATGGAGAACGCTTTAACTGTTCTTGTAATTGGAGCCGGTATGTATGTTTGTGGTCGGGGAACAGATGGCTTTGGTACGGTTCTCCCCGCTCTATATCAAGCCAAAAAACAAGGATTGGTCGGTCGGGTGGTAATCGCTGCGACTTCACCCGAAAGCATAAAAGTATTGAAGGCGAAAGTAAAAAAGCTCAATTTGATTTTTAAAGACGAATTGTCAATCTCTTATTTACCGGACAGGAAAAAGCGTGATCCCGAAGCTTACAAGAAAGCATTTGACTTGGGCATCAATTTTGATTGCGCGATTATTTCCGTGCCCGATAAACAACATGCGGCAGTTACTTCTTATTTGCTAAGAAAGAAACTCCATTGTTTGGTCGTTAAGCCGTTGGCGCCAACCTTAAAAGAGGTCAAACAACTGATTGAATTGCAGCTAGCTAGCCAGGTTTACGGCGCGGTTGAATTCCATAAGCGATATGACCGGTCAAATCTAAAGCTGAAAGATGTTATCAGGGAGGGGAAGATCGGTGACCCGCTTTATTTTCTGGTTGAATACAGCCAGCGCAAAAGCATCCCGTTGGAGAAATTTAAGCATTGGGTCAACCAGACAAATATCTTTCAATATCTTGGCATCCATTATGTGGATATTATCTATTTCGCGACCGGCGCCCGACCGATTAGGGTGATGGCGATCGGTCAGAAAAACTACTTAAAGTCCAAAGGAGTAGATAATTATGATTCAATCCAGTGTGTGGTCGAATGGCGCCTGCCGAATGGTAAGGAATTTTCCAGCACGCTTTTAACTAACTGGATCGATCCGGAAAAGAATTCGGCTATGTCAGATCAGAAGATAAAGATTATTGGTACCCGGGGGAGTTATGAGGCCGACCAGAAAGATCGCGGGATAACCATGGTCACGGATGACGACGGAATCGAAGTGCCGAACCCTGATTTTTCCTCTTTTTATGGTCAGTCTGGAACGGAGGACTTTTCTTTTCAGGGTTACGGTTACCAGAGCATCAGGCGGTTTTTGGCGGACGTCGTTGCTGTTAAAGAAGGGACGATAATGCCGGCCGCTCTTGAGGGAAGGCGCCCGACCTTCAGTGCGTCAATTGTTCCGACCGCAGTAATTGAGGCGGCAAATAAAAGCCTGGCTCGCGGGGGAAAGTGGCTAAATGTCAAAACCTAAGATCATTGCGATGATCCCGGCCAGGATTGGTAGTACACGGCTTAAAATGAAAAACCTGGCGTTGATCAATGGTAAACCTCTGATCTATTATGTGATCGAAGCGGCGAAGCAATCTGGGGTGTTTGACCAGATCGTCTTGAATGCCGATCATGAGCTTTTTGCGGAAATAGCTAAGCATTACGGTGTGGACTTTTATTTGAGGCCGGAGCAACTTGGCGGTTCCTCGGTCAAATCTGACGATGTCGTCTATGATTTCATGCGCAAACACCTGGCAGAAATAACCGCCTGGGTCAACCCGACTTCTCCGTTGCAGGCAGGTGAAGAAGTGAAGAAAGCGATCAAGTATTTCCTGACCCAAAAACTCGATTCGCTTTTCACCGTGCGGGAAGAACAAGTCCATTGCTTATATGGCGGCCGACCGCTTAACTTCAATACCACAGAACAATTTGCCCAGACCCAGGATATTATCCCGATCAGCCGCTTTGTTTATTCGATCATGATCTGGCGAAATACTGCTTTCAATAAGGCATACAAAGCTAAAGGTTATGCGTTTTTTTGTGGCAAAGTAGGCTATTTTCCGATCAGCAAAGAGTCTTCTTTGATCGTCAAAACGAAAGAGGACCTTCGGTTGATAGATTTTATCGTTACGGGACGGGAGCAAAAACAGGGGAAAAAACTTGAATACGATTTGATCGCGCAGAGAGGCAAGCAATGAAGAAAAAAAAAGTTTCCATAATTATTCGATCTTACAACGAAGAGAAGTGGATCAGTCCCTGCCTGCAGGCGGTCTTTAATCAGCGTTATAATGATTTTGAGGTTATTTTGGTTGATAATTTAAGCAAAGACCAAACGGTTAAGCGGGCCAGGCATTGGCCGGTCAAGATTATATCAGTCAATGAGTTTCTCCCCGGCCGGGCGATCAATGCGGGGATTAAAAAATCAAGCGGTGATTATATTGTTTGTCTTTCAGCTCACTGTATCCCGGTCAATGACCGATGGTTGGGTAATCTGCTTTTGAATTTTGACGATAATAAGGTTGCCGGGGTGTATGGGCGGCAGGAGCCGTTGGCTTTCACTTCGGATACAGACAAAAGGGACTTGATCACCGTTTTTGGTTTGGATAAGAAGATTCAGTTGAAAGATAGTTTTTTCCATAACGCCAACAGCATGATCAGGCGGGATATCTGGAAAAAGATCCCCTTTGATGAAAAAATTACCAATATAGAAGACCGACTTTGGGCCAGGGAGATCTTGCGCGCCGGTTACAAAATAATCTATGAGCCGGAGGCGAGTGTTTATCATTATCATGGGATTCATCAGAACCAGAATCTGGAGCGATTAAATAACGTCGTCAAAATCATCGAGAATCTTAATGCCAGAGACGGTTATAAATTCAGCCATCTTAACCTGGAGCATCTGAATGTCATTGCAATGGTTCCGGTCAAGGGAGAAATGCTCAAGATCAACGGTAAGGCACTGCTGCAATACACGATCGAAAACGCGAAAAAAGCCAAGAGCATTAAGCAAGTGATCGTTTTGACCGACTCTGAACAACAGGCGGCGGCGGCAAGAAAGCTTGGCGCGCAGGTCCCGTTCATTCGCGACAATTCATTATCCGGTGAACACGTTGGGCTTGAGCATGTGTATCAATATTCGATCCAAGAGCTGGAAAAACGGGGGATTATGGCTGATGTTGTTGTCACCCTGGAAGTAACTTTTCCTTTCCGTCCCAAAGGTTTTATCGATCAACTAGTTCTAAGGCTGTTGCAGAATGGGCTTGATAGTGTAGTGGCGGCGCGTCCGGAATATGGAGCCTGTTGGATTAAAGAAAATGGGACACTTAGACAAATCGATGCTGGATTTATGCCCCGTAAATTTAAGGACCCGGTCTATGTCAGTATTAAAGGCTTAGGGAGCGCGATGCTGCCGATCTTCTTAAGGGAGGGTCGGTTATTGGGAGATAAGGTAGGCATAGTCGAAATTGACAATCCTCATGCTTCCATCGAAGTTCGCGACAAAGTTGGCGTCCAGTTTGCCGAGAGCGTCATCAAAAACTGGGTAAAAGGCAGACGTTAATATGGCAGATAAAAATATCTCGAAAAGGCAATTAACTGATTTTTTTGGGTCACTACTGAAAAAGATCCAGGTTAGGGACGATGTCGCTCAATATTTAATTGAGGGAATTATTCAGGCTTCTCTGCGTGGGGTTGATTCGCATGGCATTCGGCTTTTTCCTCATTATCTAAACGGATTTGAAGGCGGCAGATTAAATAAAAAGCCTGATTATAAATTTACGAGCAATGCGTTGTCAACTGGAAAACTGGATGGCGATCATGCGCCTGGTCATGCGGCGGGTATGGAGGGAATGTTAAAGGCAATTGAACGGGCAAAAGAATCTGGCATTGGCGCGGTCGTCGTCTACAATTCCAGTCATTTTGGTGCGGCGGCTTATTATGCTTTAAAAGCTGCAGAGCACGACATGATTGGTTTAAGTTTTACTCATGCGACTGCCCATGTTTTGCCCTATGGTGGCATGCGGCCTTTTCTGGGGAATAATCCGATCTGCCTGGCGGCTCCTTGTGAGGGAGAGGGGCCATTTTGTCTTGATATGGCAACAACGGTGGCAACGTTTAATAAAGTTCAGCAATTTAGGGAACAAGGTCAAAAGATTCCGCTTGGTTGGGGAGTGGATAAAGATGGTCGACAGACCGAAGACCCTAACCGGCTGGTCAGCCTATTTCCGATTGGCAATTATAAAGGTTTTGGTTTGAGCATGATGGTTGAGATATTATGCGCAATGTTGACCGGGGCGCCTTACGGGCAAAATGTCAGTCAGATGTTTGGCACACCTATGAACCAGCAAAGAAAATTGGGACATTTTTTCGTGGCGCTCCGGATCGATGCTTTTGAAGAAATCACCGTCTTCAAAAATCGGCTAAAGGAGATGATGGACAAGTTGAGACAAGAGCCGTCCCTTGATCCCCAAAAACCGGTTATGGCGGCAGGAGATCCAGAAAAGAGATGCTATGCGGAACGTGTCATAAAAGGGATCCCGGTGCCAGCTTCACTGCTAAGTCATTTGAACCAGTTAGCAGCTAATTACCATCTGCCGGAATTGACAAGTCTTGACTAGCTATATTTAATATTGACAAGCATTGGAATAATGCTATACTAAATACCACCATGACACTAGACGAAAACGAAGTCTATACTCCGCAAGAAACAATCTCAATTTTAAAGATTTCCGACTCTACTTTCCGTCGTTTGATAAGACAGGGTATATTCCGGGCAACCAAGATCGGGGGCCAATACCGGATCCTCGGCCGCGAAATTTTACGGTTGTTGAGTCCAAATTTGCCCGGTAAAGTTAAAAGAACCTATCGAAAAATCGTCAATAAAATTGGCTAAGAGAAATAATATGGAGAAACAATCGAAGATCTTTGTCGCCGGTCATAGGGGCTTATTGGGTGCTAGTCTTATTAAAGAACTCTTGGCGCAGGGATATGCCCATCTTATTACCCGAACCCATCAGGAGCTTGATCTTACCGACCGGGGAAAAGTGAATGTTTTTTTTCGCCGTGAAAAACCAGAGTATGTTTTTCTGACGGCTGGACGGAACGGCGGCATTAAAGCGAATGCGACCTACCCGGCCGATTTTTTTCATGCCAATATCGCGATCCAGGACAGCGTTTTTGAAGCGGCGCAAAAGAACGAAATCAAACATCTGGTCTTTTACGCTTCTTCCTGTATCTACCCTAAAATTTCTGCCCAACCCATGAAAGAAGAATATCTCTTGACGGGGGCAATAGAGCCGACCAGTGAAGGCTACGCCGCCGCGAAAATCGCCGGGATTTTTGCCTGCCGCTCTTACAATAATCAGCATCAAACAAAACGCTTCATCGCGCTGGTGCCAAATTCTATGTTTGGACCGAATGACCATTTTGATTTGGATAATGCTCATGTTTTTTCTTCACTGATCAGAAAATTCCATGAAGCTAAAAATACGGGGGAAAGAAAGATTGTTCTTTGGGGGAGCGGGAGCCCGCGCAGAGAATTCGTTTTTGTCGATGATGTGGCCAAAGCTTCGATCTTTGCTATGCAGAATGCTGGACGATTGGAAAACATTCATTACAATATCGGGAGCGGGCAGGACTTCTCGATCAAAGAACTGGCCGCCATGATCGTGGAGGTGGTTGGATTCAAGGGGAATGTTGAATGGAATGTGAGCCTGCCGGATGGCGCGCCTAGAAAACTGCTTGATAGCTCAAGATTTCTGGCACTGGGTTGGAGGTCGCAAACCGAGATTATGAATGGACTAAGAAAAACTTATGAATGGTATAATCGCAATTCAAATTGAAAAAATGGATTGGTTTGGAAGGTAAAAAAAATGAAAATATTAGTGACTGGCGGAGCAGGATATATTGGGTCGGTTATGGTTCCAATGCTTTTAAAAAATGGGCACGAGGTCACTGTCGTAGATAATTTCATGTATAATCAAACTTCCCTTCTGGATTGTTGTAATGATAAGAACCTAACAATTATTCGCGGCGACGCTCACGATAAGAATCTGCTTTCGTCAATATTAAAAAAGGTTGATGCTGTTTTTCCTCTGGCCTGTTTGACCGGAGCTCCGCTTTGCCAAAAGGATCCAACTGCTGCCCAATCAGTCATTATTGATGCATTAAGACTGATTTTAGATTTAAGAAGTAATGACCAGTTCATTATCTTTCCTACTACCAATAGCGGCTATGGTATAGGAGAAAAGGGAAAGCATTGCACTGAAGATACCCCTTTAAGGCCAATTTCACTTTATGGCAAGCTAAAAGTTGAAGCTGAAAAAATGTTGCTTGATGCTGGTAATGCAATTACCTTAAGACTAGCTACTGCCTTTGGTATAAGTCCGCGCATGAGATTAGATTTATTAGTCAATGACTTTACTTACCGGGCTGTTTATGACCGCTTTTTAGTTTTGTTTGAAGCTCATTTTGACCGTAATTATGTTCATGTCCGGGATATTGCTAAGGCTTTCATACACGCCCTGGTTAATTTTGACAGAATGAAAAATGAGCCGTATAACGTTGGTTTAAGCGAAGCCAATCTTAGCAAATGGAAGCTTTGCGAAGAGATAAAGAAACAAATCCCTGATTTTTATTTTATTGAAGCAGAAGTCGGCGAGGATCCTGACAAAAGAGATTATATTGTCAGTAATGAAAAGATTGAAAAAACCGGATTTGCAGCAGGCGTCTCTCTGCAACAAGGGATTGCCGAGCTGATCAAGGGATACCAGGTTTTAAAAAGAAATCAGTTTGCCAATATTTAAGGAGAGTAGCGTGAAACAGTTATCAGCTCTTACAGCCGGTTTGATCGGCCAGCCGATGTTTAAATTGCTGGCTAAAGTCAAAGACCTGGAAAAGGCCGGCCAACAAATCTTTCATTTTGAAATTGGCGATACGGATTTCCGCGCCCATCAACATATTATTGATGCCACCAAGGCCGCTCTGGATAACGATCAGACCCACTATGTTAATTCAATGGGGATTGCGGAGCTTAGAGAAGCGGTTTGTGATTATACAAAAGAGACCCTGGGGTTTAAGCCGGAACTTGATCAAGTTTTAATCATGCCGGCCAATGCTATCATTGATTTTGTGATGCGCTGTGTTGCCAATCGAAGGGATGAGGTTATCTACCCCGACCCTGGTTTTTCCACCTATATTGCCGTAACAAACTATACCGGCATCAGGAAAATCGGTTTTCCCTTAAAAGAAGAGAATGATTTTTGTGTCAGGTCCGAAGAAATTGCCAAACGAATAACGGATAAAACCCGGCTGATTATTATTAATTCCCCTCACAATCCAACTGGTTCGGTCATGAATAAAGATGAGATTAAAAAAGTCGCTCAGCTAGCAAAAGAAAACGACCTTTATCTGTTGAGCGATGAAATTTATTCGAGGGTTATTTACGATAAAACTCATTATTCACCCAGCTTTATTGATAAATGTTTAGAAAGAACTATTATTTTAAATGGCTTTGCCAAAGGGTATTCGATGCCTGGCTGGCGTTTGGGCTATGCCATAGGTCCTAAAGAAATAATAAAAAAAATGGGAATTCTTTTCCAGACGATTTATTCATGCACCCCGCCTTTTATTCAGTATGGAGGGTTAGGAGCATTAAAGGGGGATCAAGAAACTATTAATTTAAGAATTCGGCAGTTTAAGATATTAAGAGATTTAATTGTTAAAAAACTAAATGAAATTCCGGGTGTTTCTTGTTTATCTCCGGCGGGAGCTTACTATGTTTTTCCTAATATAAGGGGAACAGGCATGAGCAGTAACGATTTTGCTGATTTTGTCCTGGAGAAAGCCGGGGTTGCCTTACTGCCTGGCAGCTGTTTTGGCCAACATGGCGAAGGCTACGTCCGGCTTTGTTTTACTCGAAGTCCAGAGATAATCGAAGCGGCTTGTGAGAGGATGAAAGGAATATTGGAGGTGAAGTTAAATGAAGTCGGTCTTAATTAATGATATTACCTTGAGAGATGGCGAACAGGCGGCCGGGGTAAATTTTTTCCCTGAAGAAAAGTTAAGAATCGCCCGTCAGCTCGTTAAATTAAGAGTGCCGATAATGGAAGCCGGGTTTCCCATTGCTTCAGAACAGGATGCGAAGGGAGTAGAACTGGTTGCCAATGAATTTGGCAGAGATATTGTTATCAGCGCCATGTGCCGGGCTGTTTTTAAGGATATCGATGTTGCAGCGAAAGCGTTGGGCGATGCTCCTAAACGCAGGATCCAGGTTGTCATGGGAACTTCTGATATTCATCTAAAACACAAGTTCAATCTGACCAGAGAAGACGGATTAAAAACCTCAGTGGAATCCGTTGCCTACGCCCTTAAGTTCTCTGATGATGTTGAGTTTGCGGCTGAAGATGCCAGCCGGAGCGATTTACCCTATCTGGTTGATGTCTGTGTCGCTTGTGTCAAGGCAGGGGCAAAAACAATCGAACTTCCTGATACTGTAGGTTACGCTACTCCCGAGGAATATTTTACTATGGTGGCTGCGGTCGTCAAAGCAGTGCCTCCTGAGGTGGTTGTTGCAACTCACTGTCATAATGATCTGGGCTTGGCTACAATCAATACTATTGCTGGAATTATGGCTGGCGCCAGACAGGCGGAAGTCACAATTAATGGAATTGGAGAGAGAGTGGGCAATGCTGCTTCTGAAGAGGTCATTATGACCTTAAAAACGAGAAAAGACTTTTATCAGGTTGATATAGATTACATTAATTCCCGAGAAATTATGAATACCAGCAAGCTAATTGAAGAGCTTTCGCAAATCAAAATCGCGCATAATAAAGCGATTGTTGGTAAGGGAGCTTTTTTGCATGAGTCTGGCATCCATCAGGACGGATTAATGAAATCACCTCAAACGTATCAGGTTTTAGATCCAAAGGATATTGGACTGGAGGGGTTTCAGTTGGTTATCGGCAAACTTTCCGGGAAAAATGCTTTAAATGAAAAGTTGTCTTTTTTAAAAATTGAATTGGATAAGGAGCAGATGAAGGGTTTTTCAAGGTTTTTTAAGGATAATGCTGCCAAAAAGAAATTTGTTACGGATGCGGATGTTATAAACCTTTACGAGAGATGGGCGAACAAATAAATTTTAAAGAAATATTTAGAAAAATGTGCCTGATCAGGCATTTTGAGCTTGGGGTGGCCGAGGCTTATAAGGAGAAGCTAATCCCCTGGCTGGTCTATTTAGCAGTCGGGCAGGAATCCCCTTCTGCTACAATCTCCACATTAACAAAGGGCGCCGCTGTTTTTACGCAACATCGCGGACATTCAGCCTACTTGGCTCATGGTGGAAATCCGCAAAAATTAGTGGATGAATTGTTGGGACTAGAATCAGGTTGCTGTGGCGGGAAAGGTGGCTCACCCTGTATCCAGGATCTTGATGTTCCTATGTATGGGCATCATGGCCTGATTGGTGAGAATATCCCACTGGCAACAGGTCATGCTCTGGCTACCGGGAAGCTAACTGTAGCTTACTTTGGTGATGCTGCTGCGGAGGAAGACTATGCCTTAACCTCGTACGGTTTTGCGGCTACGCACAAATTGCCGATCCTTTATGTGTGTGAGGATAATGACCTGTCTATTTTAACCCCGATTAAAGATAGAAGAAATTGGCAGGTTTATGATGTGACAAGGTCAATGGGCTTAGCCAGCGCGGCAGTTGATGATGATCCTAAAGAAATATTTACGGCTGCCAAACAATTGCTTAACCGACTGCCTGCTTTTATTAATATAAAAACCTGCCGGCATCTCTGGCATCAAGGGAACAACTGTGACGGCCCGCCCAAAAGTGATCGGTTAGCAGAGATGAGGAAAGTTATTCCCGGGGCAAGCGAAATTGAAACGGAAGTAAAGGCTTATGTGAGGAATTTATGGCAAAAACAGTTGCAGAAACTATAAAAGAAATTACCCAGCAACATTTAGAGCAAAATAACGGCCTGTTATTTGGTCAGGCTATTACAGCCGTTGGCTGGGTAAACAATACGGTTCCTAATTGCAGGAATATTGTCGAATTCCCAATGGCGGATGTATCTAACATGGGCATCGCTTGCGGGGCTGCTATCTCCGGCCGGCGCCCGATCATTGTCATCCGTTTTCAGGATTTTATGTGGTTAAACAGTAGCCCGCTGGTAAATTATGCTGCTAAGTCAAAAGATATTTTTGGAACATCTACGCCAATCTTTGTCAGGTCGTTAGCCCAAAAGAATGCAGGTTGTGTTCATGCCGCGGTCCTGCACAGCTTGTTCATGCATATGCCTGGTTTTAGGGTCTGTTCGCCAATGACACCTAATGAATATCAGGAAGTTTGGCACGATTTTATGGTTCATGATGATCCGATGTATGTGAGTGAACACAGAACTAGTTTTGGAAATACCGAAGAGCTTAAAAATAATTATGATCAAGCGGACGTAACGTTGATTCCAATATCGGATTCAAGATTTAATGTTAATGAAGCAGTAAGAATTCTTGCTAAAGAAAATATTGCCTGCAACGTTGCCCATGTAATGTGGTTAAAGCCTTTCAAAAATGACCATATTTTAAAGGCACTGGCCAGTAGCAAGTGTGGTTTAGTTATTGATGCGGGTTTTGAAATTTGCGGAGCTGCACAATCAATAGCTTATTCCCTGATATGGGCAAGTGATAAGCCGGTTAAAGCCCTGGGGCTATATGATAAATCTGTTGGCGTTACTCCGGAAACAGAAAATGCTACTCCAGATGCCCAGAGAATAGCTGAAGTGGTGAGAGAGATATATAAGAAAACCATTAAACGTGATCAATATAAAGAAAATGTTAGATAAGAAAAATATTTTTTTAGCAGGTTCTACGGGTATGGCGGGCATGAGTATCTTGAAGTACATTCTTGATAATTGCTCACCTGCAAAAATCAAGGCGGCCTATCATGTGACTGACCCAATCATCAAACATGAACAAATTGATTATATTTCTGGGGATTTAAAGTCCCTAGACGATTGCCGGGCGATGGTTAGAGGGTGTGATTGCGCTATTATGGCGGCGGCTTATGCAGGCGGGGCTGATTTTGTCCGATCATTTCCCTGGCAACATATGAAAGAAAATTTGGACATGAATATGTGTATGTTGGAAGCATTTCATCTTGAGAATGTGAAAAGGATTATTTTTATTGGCTCGGCCGCTGTCTACCAGGCATTTGAAGGAAGTATCAGGGAAAACGAGCTTGATTTTAATAAGGATCCCCACCAGGCGTATTTTGGATTTGCCTGGGGAATGAGATTTATAGAAAAAATGTGTGAATTCTTGAGCCAAAAGTTTGGCATGGAAATAATCATTGTACGGTTAGCGAATATTTTTGGCCCCTATGATAAATTTGAACCGCAGAGGTCTAATTTTATACCTGCCTTGGTGCGTAAGGCAGTGGATAAGATGGACCCTTTTGAAGTTTGGGGGACGCCGGATGTTACAAGAGATGTTTTGTTCTCTAGTGATTTTGCTGAAGCCATAGCTAAAATGCTGGAAAAAGCAGATCTGAAATTTGAAATTTTTAATCTTGGTTCCGGCAAAAAAACAACCGTTGGAGAAGTGGTAACTTGCGCCCTCCAATCCGCCGGGCATAACCCTCGGGCGATAAAATACGTTCAGGATAAGCCGATGACAATTAAATTTCGGGCGCTTGATGTAACTAAGGTAAAAATGATGCTTGGTTGGGAGCCGCGCAATTCTGTCGACGAAGGCATCAGAAAAACAGTTGAGTGGTGGAAAACAAATCAATTGAAGTGGCTGAAATGAAGAAAAAAATATTAATTTGCGGCTCTACCGGTTTTATCGGCAGAAATACCGCTGAATCTTTTGCCCAGGATGATACTTATGAGGTTTTCGGGACATATTTTAATTCAAAACCGTTAACTAACCCCAGAATCAAGATGGTAAAAGTTGATCTGACTTCCAACGAAGCTCTTAGGCAAGCGGTTGAAGGCAAGGACATAGTAATCCAAGCGGCTGCGGCAACCTCCGGAGCAAGGGAAACATTTACTAAACCATATTATCATGTAACTGACAATGCGGTAATGAATGCGCTTTTGTTCAGAGCAGCTTTTGATTTCAATGTCCAACATTTAATTTTTTTAAGTTGCACCACCATGTATCAATCCAGTGATTTTCCTATAAAAGAAAGCGATTTTGACGCTAACCAAGAGATTTATTCAAAATATTTCGGCGGGGCTTGGACAAAAGTCTACAACGAGAACATGTGCAAGTTTTATTCCAGGCTCGGTCAAACAAAGTTTACGGTCATCAGGCATTCGAATATCTACGGCCCATATGATAAATATGATCTTGAGCGATCTCATGTCTTTGGTGCGACGATTACAAAGGTAATGACAGCGAAAGAGGTGGACAAAATTGTCGTCTGGGGTAAGGGAAGCGAGACAAGGGATTTGCTTTACGTCGAGGATTTAGTCGATTGTTTTAAAGCAGCGATAAATAAACAAACTGCGAAATTTGAGCTGGTCAATGCCGGCCAGGGTGTGGCTATCTCTGTCAATGAGTTAGTGGCCAAGATCGTGAAAATATCAGGGAAGAACCTGATGATCGAACACGATCTCTCCCAGCCAACAATTCCTACCAAGATTTGTCTTGATATTTCACGGGTCAAAACTCTTTTTAATTGGCAGCCGCAAACATGCCTGGCTGATGGGATAAAAAAAACTATTGTCTGGTATCAAGAACATAATAAGGAATTAGCATGCTAAGAGTTGGCTTCATATTCCCGACCAGTCATTATCTCTTTGATCCGTTTAGAGGCGACCCGCACACCCATTTCCAGATATTAACTGTTTTGGAAGATCGTTTTGAACAGCGGATAGAACCTTTGCTGATAGATCTGCGCGGCATAAAACCAGAATTTGCTATCTATCACATTCCGGAATGTGATGTGTATCTCCATTCTGTTTATACTCTTGATTATAACGAGCAAGTTGAGATCGTAAAGCAGCTTCGCCAATCTTATCCTAAAGCAAAACATATTGCTGGCGGGCCGCATGCAGTTGAATTCCAAGATGAATCATTAAAAATATTTGATTCGCTTATCATTGGGGAGGGCGAGGAAAAAATTAAAGCGGCCATCCAAGATGTTATGGACGGTAAGCTGAAAACAAAATATGTTCAAGAGCAAAGAGTTGATATCAATGCTTATCCTTATCCAAAAAGAAAATACCTGCCTAAGTCGGTGATAGCCAGAAAGGATGTTCTGAGTAAAAAAATAAGAAATGGCTACGAAGAGCTTTTGGGGACGACTGCGATGTTTAGCCGGGGCTGTCCGTATAGTTGTGCTTTTTGCGCCATGCTAGAGACGAGGAAATATATTCCAGGAATAAGATATAGAAGTCCTCAGCTTATTACAGAAGAGATAGAATATCTTAAGCGAGATTATGGGCTTAAGTGCATCAGTATTCTTGACGAAATATGCTTTCCTCCCAATCGGCAGCAAGCGATCTTACATCTGGAGGCAATTGCCAGGACCGGGATTATCTGGAAGGGGCAAAGCCGGGTGGATGGAGTAGATGAGGAACTTGCTCGGTTAGCGGCACAGTCAGGCTGTGTTTCCATGGGCTTGGGGGTAGAGAGTGTTTCTCAAAAAGCCCTAGATATCATTAATAAAAAAGTGAGTATTGGCCGGGCCAGAGAAACCATAAGGCTGCTAAAGAAATACAACATTCAAACAAGGGTTTACATGATTCTTGGCCTACCTGGAGAACCGGAGGACATCGTCAAGCAAACCTGGGATTTTATTCAGGAGACGGGACCCGATGTAGTCACTTTATCATTATTTACCGTTAGGCCAGGCACAGAAATCTTTAATAATCCTAAAAGATTTGGTCTTAAAAGAGTGGATACCGACTGGAGCAAGACCATGCACATGTACAGCAGATTCGACAAAGAGATGCCTAGCTTGACTTTTGAATATGATGAACAAACCCCTTGGGGCAAAGGAATTAGGAATGAAGTGATAGTTGAAAATTATTTATCCCTGCAAGATAAATTAAAGGAAACCGGCTTAAGTGTTTTATGAGTAAAATAAAATTGGGTCTGGTTAATATAAATAATAGCTTTTCAAACCAGGACTATTTCCCTTATTCTGTAGGAATACTTCAGGCGTACGCGCAGGAGCATGCTTCGAATATAGATGAGTTCGAATTCATTACTCCTATCTATAAGAGGACAGGCATTGAAAAAGCACTGGAAAAGCTATCTGGGGCAGGGATTGTGTTCTTCAGTGTATACGTTTGGAATTTTAGGCTTTCGCTGGAGATAGCAAGAAAACTTAAACAGGCCAACCAGGATATTATCATAGTTTTCGGAGGCCCTCACGTACCATGGAGTGGAACGGAAAAGTTTATGAGAGCAAATGTTTTTATTGACTTGGCCTGTCGAGGAGAGGGAGAGAGAGCGATAGTTTCGATACTTGAAAATTATGATAAAAAAGATTGGGGAAAAGTTCCTTCGGCAAGTTTTATCGACAACAATGGCAGCTATAATCAAACTCAATTATTTGAAAGAATATCTGATCTCGAACAGATACCTTCTCCTTATTTAGAAGGGGTCTTCGGCGAATTGATTAGATCTAATCAAGATACGCGTTGGGTGGCTCTTTGGGAAACAAACCGAGGATGTCCATTTACTTGTACTTA
>JACRKD010000026.1 GCA_016215345.1 Candidatus Vogelbacteria bacterium
CAACTCACGCACATCTTTTCTTGTTTCGTGGCATTCATCAGGCTCGAGTTCGAACGGCTCAAAACTGGCGTAAGTTGGTATGAACAGAAAGCGCAATGGGTACGGCTGGGGATAAATCAAGCTTTTGCGTAGGTACTACTGGAGAAAAAATATAAACTGAAACCATCGGAACACGATAGTGCGGATAATTCTTTTTGGCAATTTACCGAAAATTTAAATGTTTTGATTGAAAATAGTAATGGTTGGAACGAAATAATGGGCGACAAGAGAAGTTTTCCATATGATGAGTGTCAGGGTCAATATAATAAAATGAAAAAAATTTGGGATAAGAATCAGAATCTGGGTGCTCTCATCGAAAAGACCCTTAAATAACATATTCGGAGATCCGATCTCCGGAAAATAAGTATATTGTGCTATACTCATCGGATGGCAAGACCAGAATTTATAGATGGCGGTATTTATCATATTTATAATCGCGGTACTGATAAGAGAGATATCTTTCTAGATGATCAGGATTATTTTCGTTTTATACATTATTTGTATGCATGTAACGATGTTGAACCGCTAGAAAAAATAGAGAATCTAATAATCGGAGATCCGATCTCCGGAATTAGGGGTCGGGAGAGGCTTGTTAGCATTTTTTGTTATGCGCTGCTGCCGAATCACTTTCATTTGCTCATCCAACAGAGGAAAGAAGGTGGCGTTAGTAAGTTTATGCAGAAATTATCTATTGGGTATACGATGTATTTCAATGTTAGAAATGAACGAACCGGGGTTCTTTTTCAGGGAAAATTTAAGAGTAAGTTTGTAGACGACGAAAAATATCTAGAAACACTTGTAAATTATATCCATCTTAATCCGTTGGATATTTTTCAAAAGAAATGGAAAGAAAATGGAGTGAAAGATTACGCCTCCGCTAAAAACTTTTTGGAAGAGTATCGGTGGTCTAGTTACCTAGATTATATAGGCAAAAAGAACCTTCCTTCATTATTAGATTTTGTAGCTATCAAAGAGAATCTGGGGGATACCATTGAACACAAAGATACTCTGAATCATTTACTTAAGGATTATGGCGACGGTATCGCCGGCTTACTTTTAGACTAACCCCTTATTTATCGGAGATCCGATCTCCGGAAAATAAGGTCTGATTGTTTCTCCATAAAGTTTTTCGGTTTTTTCGGTCATCTCATCAGTTGAGAACTTTTGTTTGACAACTTTTTCTAGGTTTTTACCTAGGGTTTTTCCGAGCTCTGGATTATCTAGAAGCTTTTTAAGGGCGCCTTTGATGGCGTCGGAATCTTTTGGTGGAACGAGTATTCCGGAAACGCCATCCTCTATAATTTCTGGGATTCCGCCGACATTTGTTGCGATGACAGGAAGCCTTGCGAGACCCGCCTCGAGTATTGAATAGGGAAGGCCCTCCTTAACTGATGAAAGCATGAAGATATCGAAGATTCCGATATACGAAGCGGCGTTGTCCTTAAAGCCAAGAAGCTTAACTTTGTCCTCAATCCCTTCTTCTTTAATTTGTTTTTCAAGGCTTGTTCTTTCTTCTCCTTCGCCGATCACGCTAAACATTATATTTCTATCTTTTATTTTAGATATTGCGTCTATCGCGTAGGTAAGTCCTTTGTTTTTTGTTAGTTCAGAAATGGTTCCGATTTGTATCGGTATTCCCTCTGGCCTTTCCCCAACTTTTATAAGGCCCTTTTTTTCTTGGGCGGAAATCCCGATGTAAATTAATTCGAGTTTGTTTTTAATGAATGGCCAATTGGTAACTAGGGAAAGATCTTTTTGGTTTATGCATATGGTCCTGTGTGAAAATATTACTGTCAGCCAGCTTAGGAAGGAGATTATTTTTTTTGCGATCCATGGGCGGTTTTCGTTAAATGGCCAGCCGTGCACGGTGAAGATTATTATAGGGTTTCGGATTGAGCGTTTAGGATTTAGTAAAGAATAGACGCGACCGGCGAGCGAGCCAGTTCCTCCTATCTTGGAACTGTTCAGATGTATTATATCCGGCTCCTCCTCCCTATACAGTTTTATCAAATCAAAAACCCCCCTCGGCTCGTCGAGAAGATGTATATCTCTTGACAGTGATGATATCATGACGCTTCTAATTCCTGCCTCATTGAGTCTTTTCTCTAACGCACCGGCCTCCGCGCCTCTTTCTCCTGTTCCGCCAAAAGCTACTACCACCTCATGGTCTTTATTCATATGGGCGGCGAGCTCGTAGACGTATTTTTGTGCCCCTCCCCAATTAGACTTGGTTATTACATAAAGGATTTTGATTCTTTTTATCATATCAATTATATTACCACACGCCCTTTATTATAGTTACATTTTGTTGTACCATATTAAGCCATGATTATAGGGCGAAAAAAAGAACGGGTTTTGCTAATAGCCGGCGATATCTTGAGTTTTGTTGTCGCAATTTGGCTGACGCTCTTTTTCCGCTACGGGTATGGTCTTGATACCAAACTGTTTCTTGATCATATACTTGCCTTCACCCCCGGGATAGTTCTCTGGCTGGGATTTTTTTTCATATATAATCTCTACGGCAGACCGACGGTTGTATTCAGACGCAAGGTTGGTTCGACGATTATTAACGCTCAAATTGTAAACGGCATTTTAGCTGTTATTATTTTTTATTTCGTACCTTATTTTGGATTAACTCCCAAAACCAACCTTTTTATATATTTTATTTTTTCTACCGCGCTTATTATTTTTTGGCGTCTTTATCTCGCATCCGTTATTTATACGCGTAGTCCGGAACCGCTGCTTTTGATTGGTGAAAGTTCCGAGGCGGACTCTATTGCCGATGAGCTGACGGGCAGTAGCTATCACGGCTATAGGCTTTTACGGCGGCCCGGCAGTCTCGGCCGTGATGATTTATTAAACTTGGTCAGGGGGGAACACATTCAAATAATCATGATTCATTTCCGCCATAGCAATGAGAAGAATTTGGTTGCCTCGCTTGGGGTCGCTAATTATCTCAAGCTCCGCTTTTTGGATGTCGACTCATTTTTTGAGGAACTTTTTGATCGGGTGCCACTTTCTAGGGTGAATGATTTGTGGTTTATTGAAAATATTATCGGAGAGAATTCACGCGGATACGATTTTTTGAAGAGGGTTATGGATATTATTTTATCGGCGATTGTTGGGACTATAACTCTCCCGCTTTATCCTTTTGCGGCTCTGGCCATTTGGCTGGAAGATCGCGGGCCGATTTTTATAAAACAAGAGAGAGTTGGGCAGTATGGTAGAACTTTCCCGATTTATAAATTTAGGACAATGACTGGCAATGATAGGGGTGGAGCGGTTCTGAAGAGTAAGTTGGGTGTTACCAGGGTGGGCGAGTTTTTGCGTAAAACCCGCGTAGACGAATTGCCGCAGTTATGGAGTGTTATCCTTGGGTCGCTGTCGCTTGTGGGGCCGAGGCCAGAACTTCCGGTGCTTGTGTCGAAATATGAGTCCCAAATTCCTTTTTACAATGTCAGACATTTTATTAAACCTGGGCTTTCCGGCTGGGCACAGTTCTACCAAATATCAGCGTCCACAGATCCTCACCATGGTACCGAAGTGGAGGCGACTCGTGAAAAACTTTCTTACGATCTATTTTATTTGAAACATCGTTCGTTTTGGTTGGACATAAAGATTGCCTTCAGAACCTTGCAGATTATTCTGTCTTGTGTCGGTGTATAGGCTAGTCCCTGCCTGCTGGCACGCAGGTAATGGGAAAGTATGAGTATAGATGTTATGAATTCTTCTCCAAGAGTAATAATGATCACTGGCGCCGCTGGATACGTGGGGGCTATGCTCTGTGATCAGTTTTCTAAAAGTCCGGACTTAGTGAGCATCGTGGCAGTTGATAAGAGGTCTATGCCAGAAATTCTTAAGAATAATAAAAAAATTATTTGGTTGACAGCGAATCTACACCAAAACATTTGGAAAATACCGGCGCTTATAAATAAACCGGAAGTTATTATCCACTGCGCTTGGCAGGATGGGGAGCTTTATGGGCAGGAGGATTTACAGAGGCAGTTAAATATAAAAAGCACAAAAAACTTAATGGAGTTTGCCCTTACAAGTCCGTTTGTAAAGAAGATAGTCTTTTTCAGTTCAGCCAACTGTTACGGTGCTATGCCCGAGAATGATTCGGGAAAGTATTTTAATGAGAATGATTCTTTGCATGAGAGTGAATATTTATATGGCAGAGAAAAGATAGAGGCTGAAGCCATTGTGGAAGATCTGTATGAGGCCTCTGATAAAAGCAAGGGCGTGTATGTGTTGCGGTCGGCTTATATTATTGGACCAAGAAGACACCATGTGGCAGGGAAGAAAGATTTGGTGGGCATGTTAATTAACATTTTTCCGGTTGTCCCGAATACTTCTCTTCATTTCTCACTGCAGTGTGTGCATGAAGATGATCTTATTGATCTCGTTGGGATAATTACTTTCACTGTGGTCGCTCCGCCCAATAGTTTCCATGTTTTTAATATTTCCGCTCCGGGATTAATTTACTGTAAGGACGTGGCGGAAACGTTTAACAAGAGCATAACATCTCTCCCGCCGATACTGGTTCGCGCGATTTGTTTTATTTTGTGGACTTTTTCAAGCGGTAAAATCCAAACACCGTTCGGCTTTTGGCGATATCTTTGTTTCCCTGTTCTTGTGGACAGTAGTAAGATGGCCAGTCAATATGATTTCGATTATGTTTATACAGCCAGACAGGCGCTCGATGGTAAGGTCGGTCGTTATGCAAGTTGCGACAAAGATGATAGTCTTAACGTCGGGGTTCAAAAACAATGAAGGACAGGCAAATAGAAAAATTAATAAAAAAAGAAAAAGAACACAGTAAGAACGTTATAAATCTTATTGCGTCAGAAAATTATGTATCTTCGGATGTTTTAACTGCGCTTGGGTCTATTCTGACAAATAAGTATGCCGAAGGATATCCCGGCGCTAGATATTACGGTGGGAATGTAATTATTGATGAAATTGAGAATTTGTGTAAAAAGCGAGCATTGGAAGTTTTTGGTTTGAGCAGGGATAAATGGGCGGTTAATGTTCAGCCTCTTTCTGGATCACCGGCGAATGTGGCTGTTTATCTCGCATTAGTTCCGATTGGTAGCCCATCGACCGGACTCGAGGTAGGGAAAATTATGGGGATGACCCTTGCGCATGGTGGGCACCTGACTCACGGACATAAGGTCTCGATCACGGGGAAATTTTGGCGACAGATTCCATATGGGGTTTCTAAAGAAACTGAAACGCTAGATTTCAATGAGCTCGGAGAAATCGCAAAGAAAGAAAAGCCGAATATTATCGTCGCCGGCTTCACCGCTTATCCAAGGTTGATAGACTTTAAAAAATTCAGGGAGCTGGCAGATTCTGTTGGAGCGTATTTGATGGTAGATATGTCTCACTTTGCGGGGCTTGTTGCCGGAGGGGTTTACCCATCGCCCTTCGAGTATGCTGATATTGTTACCACTACGACGCATAAAACATTACGAGGGCCCAGATCGGCTATGATTTTTTCTAAAATTGACGGGCGCCTTCTTCCGGCCAAAATCGATAAGGCGGTTTTCCCGGGGATTCAAGGCGGCCCCCATATAAATCAGATTGCTGCCGTCGCGGTCGCCCTGAAGGAAGTCTCGAAGAGTGACTTTAAAAGGTATGCAAAGCAGATTGTAAAAAATGCGAATATTCTTGCAATGGAGCTGGCTCGTCTTGGTTGGCGTATAATTTCTGGCGGGACAGATACCCACCTTATCCTCGTTGATACATGGAATGGTGGCGTGGGGATTGGTGGAAAAGAGGCGAGTGAGAAGCTGGAGAAGGCGGGAATCATTGTGAACAAAAATACAATACCGTTCGACACGAGAACGCCAGTTGATCCTTCGGGAATAAGAATAGGAACTGCTGGAGAAACAACGAGGAGAAAGAAGGAAAAGGATATGATTAAGATTGCTCATAAAATAGATTTTGTTTTGCGAACATAAAATAATGATTATTGATGGAAAGAAAATCAGTGCCGAAATAAAAGAAGAGTTAAAAAAGCAGGTAGCTTTATCAGGGGAAAAAATATCTCTCGGGGTTATTTGGGTTGGGGATTATCCTATTTCCGGAAGATATGTTCGGATGAAAAAGAAGTTTGGCGAGGAGGCGGGAATAGAAGTGAACATTTATAAGTTGCCTCTAACTATTTCGACGGATGATTTTATAAAAAAAACTCGAGAAATTTCGGAGAAAGAATCCGGGATCATAATTCAACTTCCTCTTCCAGAAAAGGTAGATTATAAATTAGTTTTGTCGAACATCCCGGAAGGAAAAGATGTTGATCTTTTGTCGGAACAAGCCTATTTGGAATTTGAAAAAGGTGTCTCTAAAATTTTACCTCCAGTCGTTGGCGCGATAAAGGAGATTTTGGAAAGGTCTGGCGTAACAGAGGATAAAATTTCTGGGCTCGACGTTGTTTGCGTCGGCAGAGGGAAGCTCGTTGGAAAACCAGCAGCTTCTTGGTTTAAGAACCTAGGCGCGAATGTTATTCTTCTGGGGCGGGACACAGAGGATATCGGAGAATTTACAAAAACGGCCGACATAATAATCTCTGGCGCAGGCGTTCCTGGAATTATAAAACCCTATATGTTTCCAGAAAAATCTGAAACAAAATCAGGCTTGACTACTACTGGCCAGAGCGGAGTTATTTTGATAGACGCGTCTACCTCGGATGTCGGCGGAAAGTTAATAGGAGACGCCGATCCAGCTTGCGCGGAAAAATGTTCGGTTTTTTCACCCGTCCCCGGCGGTGTCGGGCCGATAACCGTAGCCATGCTCTTTAAGAATTTGGTAACACTTCAACTTGGAAACTAAGTTCCCAAGTGCTATAGTTTCTGGATGAGGAATTTTTCTTTTGAAGAAGGGGGGTATTATCATGTTTATAATAGAGGTGTTGATAAACGTCAGATCGTTATGGATGATTACGATAGTGGGCGTTTCGTGCAGGGACTCACGGAGTTTAACGTTGTCGAGCCGATTGGAAGTATTTATGAAAATTCATTTAAAAAGACTCAGGATCAACTTAGGTACTTAGTTCCCAAGTCTGGTGGGCTTGTGAATATAATTTGTTATTGTTTAAATCCCAATCATTTTCATTTACTACTTCAGCCGATTTCTGAGAGGGGAATAGAAAAATTTATGCATAAATTGGGATTGGGATACACAAACTATTTTAATAAAAAGCATAAGAGATCCGGGGCGTTGTTTCAGGGGACTTTTAAGGCAAAACATGTTTTTACAGATGGCTATATTCAACACTTAAGCGCTTATATAAATTTAAACAATCTGGTTCATAAAATAGAGGGGGAGCCATCAAAATTAGTTCGCTCAAGCTGGGAAGAGTACGCAGAAGATAAAAAGTCGATTTGTCGTAAGGATATAATCTTAGATCAATTTGGCGATGCACGAGAATACAAAACATATTGTACTGACGTTTTGCCTATGTTAATAGAGAATAAAAGTTTAGCAAAGGAACTTCGGGAGTTGGGTTTTGAAGAATAAGTTATTACTTGGGAACTAAGTTCCCAAGTAAGGGTGGCCGTTTTTATTTTCTGCTGGTGCTGGCTCGATAACCGTAGCCATGCTCTTTAAGAACCTTGTCAGGGTTACTGAACGTACGTAGAATCCGGGACGTAAAATTTGACGCTAGAAAGTAGTTATGCTATGCTACTTTCTAGGCTGGACACCACAAATACAACACGTTTTGGTTCAAACCTTAAGGAGGTTTGGAGGTATGGGAAAAATGGTGGAAGATAGGAAGAAGCACACAGATTATGCACGTAGGTGGAGAAGAGAACATCCGGAGGCTGTAAGAGCAATTCAGGACAGGTACGCAGAAAAACACCCAGAATGCCACCGACAAAGTACCCGTAAATGGAAGAAGGATCATCCGGACTATTTTAGGGCGGAGAGCGCCATAAGGGTCAAAGAAAGGTACTATGGCGAGGGTGCCAAGTTTAATCGCAATGACCGTGAGCCGTGGACGAAAGAGGATTTGGATTTCATTTGCGATTCAGAACTTTCTGATGTTGAGCAGGCAAAGATACTTGGCAGGACCATCCACGCGATCCAGACCAAAAGGACCCTGGAGCGTAGTCGGCGGGCCGGTATCATTCCAAATAAGTCGGCTGCTCATCGGAAGGGAATGGATTCTGCCCGTGCACCCAAGGAAGGATCGGTTAAGTCAGAAAGGATAGTTACCACTGTCGTCAGCTTTTCGGCCGATCCGTCTCCTCCATATGAAGGATCCTAATCTATTATTGGTTTGAACATTTCCCGCCGTCCCACATCGGGCGGCTTTTCTTTTTGAATTTGTTCTTTTTGTTTTTTCGCATGACACTCATATTAAAATATGAGTGTTGCAATTGATTGTCGAACTCGGGTACATAAGTTTGACAGCAAGATTATAGATGGTAGCCTTTGCTTGGGATTGTCTTCTACAATAGCTCGTTGAGATAGAAAATTCTGCCTTATGAGATCTACGCTAGGCAAAGGAGGACCTCCATGTTTTCTATTGCCCAAGGCCTCTTGTCGTTTCCAGTGAGTTGCGGAAATCTTAGGGATATGTCGGATACACGGCTTGTTGCAATGTTTAGCATTGCCACCGATGCGAGACTTAAGGCCCAAGCCCCATACTCTAACTTTTTGGTCGGTGCCGCGGTTGAAAGCCATGCTGGTGGCATATACAGAGGATGCAATGTCGAGCGTTGTTCACATACACAAAGCACTCATGCTGAACAAAATGCTATCGATACTATGATAACGAACGAGGGTAGCGTGGCAATAAAAAGGCTTGTTTTGGTTGGCGCTCCGTTGGGTATTAAGGTGCCGATTGAGAACCATGATTCCGTTCATCATCCGGCAGTTTTGTGCCCTTGCAATCATCAATTAGTTTGGCCATGCGGTCACTGCCGACAGATCATTTGGGAAAACTGTTTCGGCGATAGTGACTTTGAACTAGAATTTTCTAACTTTATCGAGGGCTGTAACGACGTGATTTCCTTCTCGAAGAATTTTCAAAATAAAGAAGCTAGTGCCCTAAGGATCGAGTATAAAAACTCTGAAGGTTTTATCGCCAATTACTATCCAGTTTTCTTCGTTAAGAAGGATGATAAGACAGTATATATAGTTGAGACAAAAGGGAGAGAGGAAGAAGATGACAAACTAAAATTCGAACGATTAAGGCTGTGGTGTGAAGATGTGAATAACAGACAGAATAGGATCGCTTACAAGGCGTTGTATATAAAACAAGAGGAGTGGGATAAGTATAAGCCTAAAAATTTCGATGAGGCCGTAAAATTATTTGAAAAACAATACTAAAAAAAGATTTTTTTAACACTATTTAAAAACAAATGAATAAATTGAAAATATCTGTTGAGGATTTTAAAAAGTTTAAAATCCCTTAGTTATCAACAGATTAAATCTTGCTTGATTTTCCCTGTTCCGTTACAATACTTGCGTATTATAAATCAGCTTATTTTTTATGAAAAAAGAATATAAACAAGGAGTGGCTCCAGTTGTTGTCGTCGTCGGTGTTCTGATTGTGCTAGCCGTGCTCTATTTTTTATTTCCGAAAAATAATACCAGTACCACCGGCGGGCCAGTTTTGTATAAAGATGTTTCCACCTCTCCGGATTCTCTATTGGGTGTCTGGGAATTAAGGGCGGCACAGTTGTACGATACAGACAAGAAACAATGGATTAACTTTGATATTAAAGAGAGGGGTCTGTCATTGGTTTCACACCGTAGATTTGCAAAAGACGGTGGGTACTGTGAGGGGTCAGTTGTGTCCGGTAAATTTGTTTGTGACGATAGCGGTAGCGATACCTACAAGGTTATCGGTGATAAAATAAATATTTCACAGTATGAGGGGTTTATTGAGACGAAGTGGGGGATACAAAACGGCAATCTTGAACTTGATTTGGGGGTCAAGGGCCAAGATGGCGTTGTTCGCCCGTGGACCAGGGTTACTATGTTTAAGCTCCAATAGGACCTCCGATTATTCCGCCTCTGCTTTTTTCTCTTCAGTCTTAATCCCCGGGACTTCTTTGTATAAATCTGCTGGTACAAGTGTCTTTTTTTGTTCCTTGGCGTCGAAGAGAGTAATTACGAAGTCGTAGCTTTTACCACGTTATAGCTATTAAACGAAAGGAGGGGTTGATTTTGGCCACGCCTAGGAAGGCGGGTTTTTTTAATTTACATTTCTTTAAAACTGGAGTATGTTTTTTATGGAGATTGGTACGTTTAACCAAGACTAAGGAGCGTGAAGAATGGAGGGGAAAATTGTCATCGGAGTTACCGGTTCCCTCCGGGGGAGTTTTTTGTAATATCGGTAATAAATAATACCGGTTTTGTCTAGATTGTCTTTTTATTTTATAGGACTATAATTATTTTCAATGTTTAGAAATAGAGTTTTGGCTATCATGTTTATACTTTTGGGGGTGCTTCTCGGCGCTTTTGTTTATTATTCAGAGGTCTCCGGTGCCGACAAAGATTCTTTCTGGTATGGATGGGCATTTAAATTGGGGCTTGATCTTAAGGGTGGGACTTACTTGGTATACAAGGCCGATATTTCTAAACTGACTCCGGGAACGGTTGCCGATTCTATGTCGTCCTTGCGCGAAGTTATCGAAAGGAGGGTTAATCTCTTTGGTGTCTCCGAGCCACTTGTCCAAAATGAACAGGGAAGTATTATCTCCGGCTCTAAAGAACAAAGGCTGGTGGTGGAGCTTCCGGGGGTTGCCGATGTGTCTCAAGCTGTGGCGATGATCGGCGCCACCCCAGTTCTTGAATTTAAGACTGAAAGACCGGAAGCTGAAAGCAAACCGATTCTTGATGCGCAAAAAAAATATAGAGACGCAGTTGATAAAAAACTTCCGGTTCCTGCCGATATAGACCCGAAACTTTTGTTGGAAGATCCATACTATGTTTCTACTGATTTGACGGGGAGATATCTAGAGAAAGCTTCCATAGATTTTAATTCCGGCTCTATTTCCCCGGCCGTTTCTCTGCAGTTTACTGATGAGGGAGGAAAGATCTTTGCTGATTTGACTAAGGCCAACATAAGTAAAACCATTGGAGTTTATCTTGATGGCGCGCCAATTACCACTCCGGTTGTAAGAGAGGAGATTCTTTCCGGCAAGGCCCAAATTACTGGCAATTTTACACCCGACGAAGCCAAGACTCTGGTTGGTAGATTAAATGCTGGAGCTTTGCCTGTCCCAATTGAACTTATCTCCACTCAAAATGTTGGAGCTACTTTGGGTCAAGAGGCGCTCGGCCAGAACATTCGGGCGGGTATTATAGGCTTTCTTATGATTGCCGTATTCTTGATTGTTTGGTATCGACTGCCGGGACTTCTGGCTACGGTCTCTCTTTCTATTTATGTTGTTTTAATGCTTGCGCTTTTCAAGCTTATCGGAGTAACTCTCACTGCCGCAGGCATTGCCGGATTTATTCTGACTATCGGTATGGCGGTTGATGCCAATATTTTGATTTTTGAAAGAATCAAAGAGGAACTTTCGGTGGGAAGGAATTTGGAGGATGCTATTAGGGAAGGTTTCTGGAGGGCGTGGGAGTCAATCAGGGATAGTAATCTTTCCACGATTATTACCGCTGTAATCTTATTTTGGTTTGGTACCAGTCTCATCAGGGGGTTCGCCCTAACCTTGGCTATCGGAGTGGCCGCTTCAATGTTTACAGCTATAACTGTTACTAGGACGATTTTAAATTCTTTCGGACTCAAGGGGACTGGTCCTGTCCTGAAGTTTCTATTTGGTCATGGTCTAAAACTTTAAATTATGTTTGTCGCAAAGCACAGCAAAATATTCGTAGGCATTCTGGTTGTTCTGGTTATTGTCTCCTTAATTTCCATCTGGAGATATGGGCTAAACCTCGGTATGGACTTTACCGGCGGTTCCCGTCTTGAAGTAGATTATCCCGGTGGTCTTCCGGACATAGTGAAAGTAAGAAACGCCGTTGATGCGCTTAACCTCAATGCGACCGTCCAGCCGATAGGCGCGACAGGTCTTATGGTTAAGGCGCGAGACTTGAAAGAGTCCGATAGGATTGCATTAATTAACGCTCTTGCGATAGATGGAATTAAGGTTATTGATAAGCAGTTTACTTCTGTCGGTCCGACTATTGGGAAGGAGTTAAGGATGAAATCAATTTATTCTATAATCTTGGTTCTTCTTGCCATTACTCTGTTTATCGCCTTTGCTTTTAGGCAGGTTTCTGGAGTTGTTAAGTCTTGGGAGTATGGTCTCGTAACAATAATAACTTTGGCTCATGATGTTGTCATTCCGCTTGGAATTTTCGCCTATCTCGGTTCAGCCTATGGCGTTGAGATTGATTCACTTTTCGTAACAGCCCTTCTTACGATTTTAGGATTCTCTGTTCACGACACGATTGTTGTCTTCGATAGAATTAGAGAGAATATCAAACTCAAGAAATCTAGAGACTTTGTCGAGGTGGTCGGCATGAGTCTTTACCAAACAGTTTCCAGATCCATAAACACATCTCTCGCGGTGGTTCTAACTCTTCTTGCTCTTTTATATCTCGGCAGTGAATCCGTTAAGTATTTTTCTTTAGCTTTAATAATAGGTATCATCGCCGGAACCTACTCTTCCGTTCTTCTCGCAAGTCCACTTCTGGTTGTTATTCAGAGTTGGAAAAAGAGATAACACGGTGTTAGTATTGGGTAAACAGTTCTTTGATTAACGGGAGGTGACGGGTGAAGAGTTTCAATCTTCTAGTTTTGCCCCTTATCTTTTCTTTTTGCCCGATTATTTCATGGGCGGAAATTTCTTTTGATTGGCAGGATGCCGGATCAATTTCCGTTGCGAGCCGGAAAGAAGTTGAGTCGCGTTTTTTGTCGGTTGCCTCTCTGTATCTTACCGATAAGTATGCGAATCTCGGAACCTACGACTTTGTCGGTTCACCAGAGAAGTTCGTGGTCAAGGTTATTGGCGGCTATGAGAGGGAGAGTGGCTCCAAAGCAGAATATTTTCCCGGCGTAAATGGCGGAACTCTTTTTGCCGATCCATCTTTTTTCTTCAATTTGAATGTCTTTCAGGTTGGTGCCATGCACGAACTTTGTCACGCCTATGATTATATTATGACAGATAAAATGCGTAAGGACCTACGGTATTTCTTGAAAGTTCGCAGGGTTACTGGCGGTAAGTTTTCAAACTCTATAGGTTGGTATCGGCAGTATCTGCTAAAAAATGAAGGCCGCGCCTTCGAAAGGGAAGCGATGTATCTCGACGAGATAAGAAACGGATTTTCGGTCAATGATTATTCTTCAGCCATGAGGCGTATTATCGTGGGAAAGAAAGCGCATAGCATGCGTTAGGAGGCGCGAGATGAAAACGAAGATCCTGTTCTCCCTGGCAGTCATATTTCTAAACCTTGATCTTTCTTTGGTCTATGGCCATGGTCGATACAGTGGTAGCAGATACACTGATATTCCGAATCGTACTGGTGCGCCTTGCATCCAGGAACGGACTTGGAGGCCATATATTCATGTGCCTTATGTCGTCTATTATTTTCCACAGACAAGGATTCCGGTGGACATTATTACAGCGGAGGGGACTAAGATTCGGGATGGATGGAGTACAAGAGTTACATTTTATATGGGCCGATACAGCAATGGCGATACATGGTGCCAGGTCGGGGTGACTCCGGCCAGATTTCAGATCGAGACTGACGCCATAAAATGGGTTGAGGAGAGTTTCGGTCTCTCGGTCGGATCTCTCCGCCAGATTGAGCGCAGATCTGCCGGCCCACCGTGGTTTGTTTCGAACTAGCCGCTTTCCGCCAGTCTGTGGCGGTTTTTTAATTTGGTGGCGGTATGATAATATGGATTTAATAGTTTATAGATCTATGAGTACTGAACGTAAGGAAGAGTTTGGGGGCATGAAGGTTGAAAAAGAGACCGGTGTTGCCGCCGACTATATTAACGCTTGGATGATGACGCTCTATCTTGTTCGAGAGATAGAAAAAGCTTCCGATGAAACTGAAAGGGCAGATGCCTTGGATTTGGCCTTCGTCTCTTTGAAGCCGGTGGAGCGATATAGGGATTATTATGAGAAAAGAGACTATTCCAACAAAGGTGTGGTTTTGAATGGAAGTGATGTTGCCAAAATCGAGGCCATTGATAAGTTGGTTGATGAGTTTAACTCTGCGATTCCTGAGATAAGGTCGACAAGAAATTACGCTCGTCTTAAGGACTTTGCTACAAGAATAAATCTACTAGTTAGGGGCACCAAGGACTTTTAGTTGACATTAGTTATGCGATGGCTATAATGTTAAAACCCCTTAAATAGGGGCTAAGAGTTCTTTGAAAATTAAGGTTATTGTTAAGTTAAGTAAGTTTGTGCAAATTAAGTAAAGTTATTATTCTTTCTTTTGTTCCGCCTTACCCGCCGAAGTTCCATGGGAGCGGAGGAGGGTTAGATTTTGCTCCTCATATTGAGAGTAAAATCAGGGCTACTAAAATTAATTGTCTAAAAGACAATCCGCCGAAGAGGTGGAGATAAGTTAGTTCAAATTCTTTTATTAGAGTTTGATCCTAGCTCAGGATGAACGCTGGCGACGTGGATAAGGCATGCAAGTCAAGGGGCTCGCAAGAGCACCGGCAGACGAGGTAGTAATACGTAGGTACGCACCCCAGAGTCTGGTATAGCTCGTCGAAAGACGGGGTAATCCCAGATGGTTCCGCCGATAAGGCGGATAAAGGAGCAATTCGCTCTGGGAGCGGCCTGCGGGGTATCAGCTAGTTGGTAAGGTAAAAGCTTACCAAGGCTATGACGCCTAGGGGAGGTGAGAGCCTGACCCCCACCGATGGTACTGAGACACGGACCATACACCTACGGGTGGCTGCAGTCGAGAATCTTCCGCAATGGGCGAAAGCCTGACGGAGCGACGTCGCGTGATTGATGAAGTCCCTCTGGGACGTAAAGATCTTTTATAGGGGAGAACGTGGCATTTATGCCACACGATAGTACCTTATGAATAAGGGGTTGCTAAACTCGTGCCAGCAGCAGCGGTAATACGAGTGCCCCGAGCGTTATCCGGATTTATTGGGCGTAAAGGGTGTGTAGGTGGTTTTGTTAGTCTTTCGTTAAAGCTCTCGGCTTAACCGGGAAAGTGCGAAAGAAACGGCAAGACTAGAGGGCGCAAGAGGCTTATGGAACTCATGGTGTAGGGGTGAAATCCGTTAATATCATGGGGAACACCGAAGGCGAAGGCAGTAAGCTGGTGCGTTTCTGACACTGAAACACGAAAGCGTGGGTAGCGAATGGGATTAGATACCCCAGTAGTCCACGCCCTAAACGATGTTCTCTAGTTTTTCGGAGTATCGACCCTCTGAGAGACAAAGCTAACGCATTAAGAGAACCGCCTGGGTAGTACGGCCGCAAGGCTGAAACTCAAAGGAATAGACGGGGACTCGCACAAGCGGTGGAGCATGTGGTTTAATTCGACGGCAACCGAGGAACCTCACCAGGGTTTGAAATGCTGTCAAAAATTTCGTGAAAGCGAAATGTGTTCACAAGACGGTCAGCACAGGTACTGCATGGCCCTCGTCAGTTCGTGGCGTAAGCTGTTCCCTTAAGTGGGGTAACGAACGCAACCCTCGTCGTGTGTTATATGTGTCACACGAGACTGCCACGTTTATCGTGGAGGAAGCGAGGATGACGCCAAGTCAGCATGACCCTTTGATATCTTGGGCTACACGCATCATACAATGGCTGGTACAACGAGTTGCAACACCGAAAGATGAAGCTAACCTCAATAAAGCCAGCCCCAGTTCGGATAGAGGTCTGCAACCCGACCTCTTGAAGCCGGAATCGCTAGTAATCGCAGGTCAGACATACTGCGGTGAATACGTTCTCAAGTCTTGTACTCACTGCCCGTCAAGTCAGGGGAGCTGGTAGTACCTGAAGTCCCATTTCGGTGGGGTCAAGGTAAGATCGGTGACAAGGATTAAGTCGTCGCGGCATACTGCCGTTGTTGCGACCTTGAAGGAGTAATCCTTCTCGACGAAAATTGGCTATTTGCTGGAATCCCTGCGTATCTCACGCTACTCGTTTAATGATATACTTCATGCGATGAGTGATAATGTGTTGAGTGAAGCAGAAAATCAGCAGGGAAGGCTCGTAGAAACACGGGAACCCTCAGAGACTACACGCCAATCTCCGCTAAAAGCTAAGATGACAAGGAATGAAATCCTTGCCTATTTACAAGGTGCGATGCATGATGCATCCCTTAATAAGGGGACGCGAATACGTTTTACCCAAAAGAATCGTGGCTGGTTGGTAATTCTTCAAGAATTACTTGCTAAAATTGGTTCAAAATCTTGGATATACCAAGAGGGTAAACAAAGAAATGTATATGCTCTTGAAACAGTAACTAAGGAATTAAGTTTTACATTTCAAGCTTCGAATATAAGGGGTTCAAAATGCATGAAAGCTTATATTCGAGGATTCTTCGATGCAGAGGGAGGGATTCCGCATACACGTGACAGATTCTATATCCAGTTGGTTCAAAAGAACTGGAAGAAGGTAGAAGAATTGAAGCGAATGTTGGAACATCTTGGTATCGGAAGTGGTAAAATTCATAATCCTAGTAAGAAGATTGATCCAAATTATTGGAGACTATTTATTGCATCTGCAGATCATAAAAAGTTTGCAACTGAAATAAATTCGCTTCATCCAGTAAAACGGAAAATCTTCAAAGAGCGGATGATGATATAGTCCATGCCTTATGGCGACATAAGGGTAAAAACATGAACAAGGCACGGGTAGCGGAAGCTGCTCGTGGATTATTTTAAAGTACAAAACTAAGTCGAAAGATTTAGTAAAGAAGGTTGATAGTCAGCCCTAGGCTGATTGGACCATGGTTCTAAGTGTCTTAAAAGAACTGCTTCCTCAAGAAGCTTCGACCGCTTTGGCGGAAGATAAATTGAGACTAACCTTAATTTTCTAGTGGCTTAGGCTCGCCATTTCTCGGTGATCTACTAGCGGACTGTGTTCGCCGTAGCTCGTCGTTTCGGCGAGCGTAGGCGGAACAAAAGAAAGAATAATATAAACAAAAAGTCGGCTTGAAATAAAGTCGACTTTTTGTTATTGTGGTGTTTACGAAATATGCCCTCCTTTGCATAAAGCTACTGAAGGGCGATGCGCGCGTAGCTCAGTTGGTAGAGCAAACGACTGATACTCGTTAGGTCCCTAGTTCGAATCTAGGCGCGCGCACAAAGTATGAATTTTCAAAATATGTCTATGAGAAGATTGTTGTGAATGGTGATGGTCGGCTACAGATCTCAAAGTTGACACCGGGTTATATGTACCGTAAACTTTAGAGTGGTTGTTTGGCCTTTGTCAGTCTGAAGTTCTTTATTTACCCCCCAGCATTTTGCTTGGGTTGCCACCGCATCCTGTGGGGCAAGGAGGTTTGGGTATGCGTAATCTTTTGGCGCTCACTTTCGTTATCGTTTTTTCTGCTCTTTTGATCGGGTTCAATCAGGACGATAAGAAAGTTGGCAGTGAGGCTACGAAGGTTCACGTCTTTGCCGTTGAGGACATTGATCACTCCAGTCTTAACAACAAGGGTGATGACGAAAAAGGTGGCGAATCGGTCAATAATTTCCGTAATTTGGTAAATGCGGATCCATTTCCGGCTGTTGAATCCGGTCCAATGATCGTCCGCTGGTCGGACCTGGTCTCCGGGGAATCCGGAGGGGTCAGGTGTGAGAACATGAAAGAGGCGTGGGACCGGATGCACATTCTGGCCAGCTGGAATCTCAATGACGCGCGCCAGCCATATTCCATTTGGGTGGAGAAAGCAAAGACGAACCTTCGGTCGCGGCATTGCGGTATCGATTCTTCAGTCTCCGACAGTCGACAGACTAGAGGGGTGGAGCGCGACTTGCTGTTGAGAAATCTTTATTCTCACATTCATCGCGTTTATGATGTTGGTAGGCAGGCTGTATTTTTGGCGAACTACAGTGACGTCTCGAATGAAGAGGACAGCCGAATCATTGAACTTGATCAAGGGATCTCAACTCTAGACGAAGAGCGCAGAGTGCTCTTGAGGCTTCTTCACGCGGAGTTCGCGGGCTTCAATGAGCGCTATGACATGGCTATTCATAGCACCATTGTGCCCGCATGGAAACACCTCGCCATGAATGTTGCCGGTCTTGCAAGGGCCATGGCGTGGCGCGGTTACCTTGACGATAGTATGATCTCGGACTTTTCCACCGCGGAAACGGATGCCGAACTTACGATCGCCATCCTGTCGGTCGGCGATGAGCTGATGGAATTCGAGAGAGCAAACGTCGATTCCTCGCCCAGAACTTGGCACTGGTAGTCGTAAGAGTCCTGTATTCTGACATCATCCCCCGATTAAATTCTGGGACTTGCCTGCCGTTCGGTGGGCTTTTTCATTTTCCTAATGTCTTACTATAATCCACGGTCGTGGGAGATAGTAAGACGTTCGCTGTTTTTGTCATGTATGTTATGGCTGGTGATTGTGGTCTATAATATCTGTATATATGGACGACAGTTTCTTGGGTAAAAGGTTTACCATTATGGGTATGGACGGGGGCGGACGCGGATTGAAAGATGCGCGCTTTTTGCTTCTACACGGCGTAGAGGTTATAGGGACGGACTTGAGGAAGGCTGAAGAGTTTCCGGAGGCGGTCGCGCTTGCAAAACAGCATAAAAATCTCCGCTTGGTCTTTGGGGAACATAGACTTACTGATTTTCAGAATAGAGATTTTATAATTCGCGCGGCGAAAACTCCCATTGATTCACCATATCTCGCAGAAGCTAGAAAAAATAATATTCCCGTTGTCTCTGATGAGACTTTGTTTTTGACGTATGCGCCGCAAGTTTTAACGGTAGGCGTTACCGGTACGCGAGGGAAGACCACCGTTACATACATGATTCATGAAATATTGAAAATTGCTTCTGGCACACAGGTCGGTACTGTGTGTCGTGTGTATTTGGGTGGGAACGTGCAAGATACTGCCATGTTGCCGTTGTTGGATAAAATTAAAGATGGTGACTATCTTGTTATGGAACTAGACTCTTGGAAACTTCAGAGTTTTGCCGAGAATAAAATAAGTCCGAATATTGCAGTTTTTACAACTTTCTATCGAGATCACATGGATTATTATAATGGAGATATGGATAGATACTGGCTAGATAAGTCTGCTATTTTTGTGAATCAGAAAAAGGGAGACAGGTTAATCGTAAGTTCACAAGTAAAAAACTATCGAAGCCCATGCCTCATCGGCAGACAGGCGATTTCAACGGTCTCTCCCATGGTAGTCGGCACAGAGTATTTGCCAATAGATTGGAAATTAAAAATTTTGGGTGACCATAATCGTCTCAATGCGGGGCTCGCTCTCGCCATGGCGCGCTCGCTCGATATACCGGACGAGATAAGTAGAAAAGCCCTTGAAAGTTTTAATGGAGTTCCGGGTCGTCTTGAGTATCTGGGTGAGAAAAATGGAGTGAAATATTTTAACGATACGGCCTCGACTTCTCCGGAGGGCACTATCGCCGGCCTTAATGCCTTGAAAGACTATAGAGGTAAGATAATATTGATTGGTGGCGGTTCTGATAAGGGTTTTGAGTATGGAAAGTATGCGGACGAAGTCAAACAATATGTAAGGTCACTCATTTTATTTAGAGGTTCTGCTTCAGACAAAATATTAAAGATATTGGGAGATGATGGGGTTGTTGTTGATAAGAATATTGGTAGTATGTCTGAGGCCTTTAGCTTGGCCCAATCCGTCGCAGGGTCAGGCGACGTAATTCTTCTTTCTCCCGGCGCTGCCTCTTTCGGAATCTTTAAGAATGAATACGATCGAGGGGCACAGTTTAATAGAAGGTTGAACCTTCTAGGGCATCAGACAGCAAGAAAAATTTATTTCGTTGGTATCGGCGGAATTGGGATTTCGGCGATTGCCAGAATGATGTTGCTAGACGGAAAAACGGTTTCCGGAACGGATGCCAGCGAATCTCCGGTTACCGAGGAACTTGCTAAACTTGGAGCGAAAATAAATATTGAACATAGAGCCGGGAACATAACCGAGGACATTAATCTTGTCGTTTATTCTATCGCCGTAACGCCCTCTAATCCGGAGCTTGTTCGCGCGCGCGAGCTTGGCCTTCTCGTTATGAGTTATCCGGAAATTCTCGCCGAAGTTACGAAGAACTATTTTACAGTTGCGGTTTCCGGGACACACGGAAAAACGACGACAACGGCTATGATTGCGAAAATTCTCATCGATGCCGGTCTCGACCCTACCGTTATTGTCGGCAGTTTGCTCCATGAACGTAACCCTTCGATGGGTTCGACGAGCTCACCACAAGCTCCTTCAGGGAGAGGCACTAACTTTATCGCCGGAAAGGGGAAGATTTTAGTTCTTGAGGCGGATGAATATAGAAGAACATTTATGAAGATAACGCCTCGTCTTGTCGTTATAACAAACATAGATGTTGACCATCTCGATTATTATAAAGATCTCGATGATATTAAATCTGTCTTCCGTAGTTTCGCTTTGAAGCTTGGGTCGGAAGATCATTTGGTTTGTGATATTGGCCAGAAGAATCTTTTTGATGTTTATGGGGGGCTAGATTGCAAGGTTTTGAATTATGGGGAGATATGTCGGCCGGATTTAATTGTTCCGGGTGAGCATAATAGAGATAACGCTCGCGCCGCGATCGCCACAGCCATCGCGCTCGGCGTCAGTGAAGACAATGCTCGGAAAAGTTTGGAGACTTTTTCGGGAACCTGGCGGAGACTTGAGAAGAAGGGGTCGCTTGTATCGGGTGTGATTATATATGACGACTACGCGCATAACCCGGGCAAGATTAAGGCAGCTATAGCCGGTCTTCGGGAACTTTATCCGGATAAAAAGATAACAGTTGTATTTATGCCGCATCTTTTCAGTCGTACAAAAATCTTACTTCATGAACTTGCCGAAAGTTTATCTGGCGCGGATCGAGTATATGTTACAGATATTTATGCTGCGCGAGAGCTTTCCGATCCAACTATTCACGCGAGAGATTTGGTGGACGCGATAAATGTTAAACAAGGGCTAGGTGAGTATCTGGGGGATTTGAACGATTTTGCAGAAAAGATTAAGACGCGTTTGTCAGGTGAAGATGTTCTTGTAACCATGGGGGCGGGGGATATATATAAACTGGGAGAGAAAATTCTAAAATTTGACTTGTAGATTCCACTGTGCTAGAGCATAGAAGGTAGATCCCGCCTTTTCGGCGGGTCGCCGAAAAGGCGACTTTGAATTGTTGGGTTATTTTTGATATGAACCTGTCTAAGGCAGGAATGGTCGCCTACGCGTAACCTGCCTGACGGTATGCAGGGGCTATGGCGACCGAAGGAGGATCATGTCTCGTAGACTTCCGTCCCAGTTTGAGTTGGCCAAGCAGTCCATGAGAGAGCTCGGTCTCTCTCGGTCAAATGCGTTGCTTTATGTTGCGCGACATAACGAGAAGCGTCTGCGGATCGCGTGGCTGGTATCCATTGGTTTTCTTTGCCTCGGGATCCTTTTGCTTTTGACCCGCGTGTTTATCCTGGCCTACATTCCCGGCGCGAAGATTGATCTGGATACCCTTATGTGGGTCGAGTTTTTTGCTCTATCCGGCAAGGTTTACGTTAGCCAGTTTCTCCCTTTCATGGTCGGGAATTGGGCGTGGGCGTATGTCCAGTGGCGCAGGAGGTACAACGAATTTGTCGCGCAGTATAGCGACGTCCTCGAGTACAAGAATCGATTGCTTGAGATTGAAAGTCACGATGTCGCGGAAGCGTTCGGCGCCAAGTTTGGAGAGCTTGAAGAACTGAAACACGAACTTTTCCAAACTCTCTCCGCCGACGCTGATGCCCTATTGGCTCTCGAAGGCATATCTTCTCCGCTAGCCTGTGACAAGACGCTAATGGAGGAACTTCGTAGGAAAGTGAATACTGAGAGCGCGCGACTTGCGCGCCTTGAAGATAATCATAGCAATCTCCTTGTCGCATTGTCGGAGAGCATGAAGTTGATTGAGGGCAGGCGTCTTTCGATTCGAAGTCAGATCCGCCTGCGTGAGAATGAGCGGGCGAAGCGCCTGCGCGAGGTCGCGGATAAGGCTGAAAGAGTGTCGGTAGTGACCCTGGCCGAGGAACGGTTCATCCAACCGCTAAACCCTCTGCCTGTTGTTTCCGTCCCGTCCGAAGAAGTTCGTCGAGCCGAAGAGCTTTGCGAAAGCATGAAGACTGATTTCCCCGTAGTGGCCTAACGGCCGGAGCGCTCCGCTAATCCCCGGGCTTTTTCATTTATTGCTGGCTTCATACATTCATTTGTATTTTGTTACGTCTTATCTTACAATGGTGGCAATCATTAGAATTTAATATAAAAAATTATGAATATCGAAAAAAGGCCGCTTCTTAATAAAATGGTAGATAAAAAAGAAAGAGAAAGTGCTGAAAACGCCAAGGTTGATAAAGCTCGAGAAAAATTAGGCATGAAGAGTCGCGCTGAACTTGCGGCTGAAGCAAGAGCCAAAACGAGCGAAAGGTCTCTCGCTTCGGAAAAGAAATTAGCCGACAGGATGGAGGCTATAAAAAAATTGGGGGACGAACTCTCGGCTTAAGATATTAATGTCAAATCTATACATAGTCGCTACGCCAATCGGCAATTTGGAAGATATAACCTTTCGCGCGATTGAGACTCTCAAGTCGGCGGATATTATCCTCTGCGAGGACACGCGAGTAACAAAGAAGTTGCTCGACCGTTACTCCATCGTTAAGCCGACGATTTCTTATCACTCACAAAGTAAACTAAAAAAAATAGATGAGATAATCGAACTTTTGCGAGAAGGAAAAAATCTAGCGCTTGTTTCTGATGCAGGCACCCCGGCCATTTCTGACCCCGGGAGTTTCCTTGTTTCTAGAGTAAGACGAGAGCTCTTCGATTCTGTGAGAATAATACCGATACCTGGGCCGTCAGCGGTTGTATCGGCGCTTTCCGCGAGCGGTTTCCCGGCGTCAGATTTTCTTTTTCTCGGGTTTCTCCCGCACAAGAAGGGGAGACAGGCTCTTTTTGAAGAGATAAAGAACAGCAAAAGGACTGTTGTTTTTTACGAATCCCCGCATCGTTTTCTTAAATCTCTTGAATCCCTAGGTTCTGTCCTTGAGTCCAAGAGGCTCATTGCTATCGGCAGAGAGTTGACGAAAATTTATGAAGAGACAAGAGTCGGAACGACCGAAGAACTTTTAAGTTTTTACAGTAGTAATCCTGATAAGGTAAGAGGCGAGTTCGTTGTAATTGTTCGTGCGCTATAGTTTGTCATGATAGTATGGCTATATGAACGGCATGAAGCGTGATTTTACTTCGGTGGCAGAAGAAAAGAATAAAAAAATATTTCCGAGTTTTTTCTTACTGTTTTTATCTGTTATTCTTACTGTTTTGATTTTTAACTATGAGAATATCTCTAGTTTTGCCAATCAAGCGGCCGTGGGTTACGTTACACCGTTCGAGACGATTATCGTTAACGTGGACGCGGCTAAGCCGATGCATATTAAAACACCTGAGTCAGTTAAGGCAATATATATGTCGAGCTGGGTAGCCGGTTCGCCGGTCTATAGAAAAAGGTTGGTCGACATGATCGAGAGCACGGAACTGAATTCTGTTGTTATCGATGTTAAGGATTCAACCGGGAAGATTGCTTTTGAGATGGAAGATCCGTTGGTGAAAAGTATTGGCGCTTTTGAAAATCGCATGCCCGATGCCAGGAGTTTCATAAAGAGTTTGCATGAGAAGAATATTTATGTGATTGCGCGAATCGCGGTATTTCAAGACCCTCATGTAACTAAGGTTCAGCCGGAGTGGGCGGTTAGGACGAAAAAAACTGGAGCTATCTGGAAAGACCGAAATGGTTTATCGTGGGCGAATATGGCTTCGAGAGAGTTTTGGGATTATATAGTTGCCATTGCTCGTGAGTCTTATAAGGCCGGTTTCGATGAGCTGAATTTCGATTATGTGAGGTTCCCGTCAGACGGCAACATGATAGACATAGCGTATCCTGGTTTCGACGAGGGGATGGTAACGAAGGCCGAACAACTGCGCCGTTTCTTTGAATATCTTTCGGAGAACCTAAGGTTAACTAAGGCGCCACTCTCGGTTGATTTATTTGGTATGACAACGACTAATACCGACGATTTAAATATCGGTCAGGTTCTTGAGAACGCGCTTCCGTATTTCGATTACGTTGCCCCCATGGTTTATCCATCTCATTACCCGCCAACTTTCAATGGATGGAAAAAGCTGGCTACTGTGCCTTATGAA
Source organism: Candidatus Vogelbacteria bacterium (assembly GCA_016215345.1). Classification (GTDB taxonomy): domain Bacteria; phylum Patescibacteriota; class Minisyncoccia; order Phycocordibacterales; family UBA12445; genus JACRKD01. The sequence goes on from JACRKD010000026.1 coordinate 24,422, forward strand.
TTAATAAAGTTTGTCATGGAGGAGGGGGTTAAGAGAACTATCGCCGCGAGTTTCTCACCAAACAAACTTCGCCCCTGGCTCCAAGACTTCGATCTCGGCGCTATCTATACTGCGCCTATGGTTAGGGATCAGATCCAGGCCACTTACGATGTCGGCCTAAATTCATGGATGCTTTGGGACGCTGGGAACAAATATACGCTGTCTGTCCTGGAGCCGGAAGTTAAATAAGAAACTAAGTTAATTATATGCTAAAAAGTCCATATTTTGCATCATATATTTCGTATACCAGAGCATTAACTTAGTTTCTTTTTTGCATTACCCTTGACTTTTTCTGTTATTGTGCTAGACTCGAAAGAGTTTCTGGCTATCCGCCTAGATAGAACGCACATCGAAAGGAGAATAGGATATGATGCCCAAGTACGCAACGCACTGCCAGATTGCCGGGTGTGGCAAGGAGATCGAGGTCACGAAGGAGGAATTCGAGTCTCATCGGGGCTTCCTCGGCGACTGCCCTCAGTGGCCCGTAAACGACGGCTTCACCGGCAACGATCGCGAGTCCGTCCTAGAGTTCGCCAGCGGTCACGACTTCGATGGGAACCCGATCGACGCAACCCCGAGGTAGTCATTCAACAGAAACAGAACCGGTAACCAATATGTCATCGTGATGATGGCGAGCTGAAGGAGGAGCGGACACATGCTTCGAGTGAATTGGTGGCTTGGTGGGTTCGTTGGGTTTCTCATTTTCTCTGCTACGGTTCTCGGTCTTTCGTTCGTGGCCCTAGCGGTTAACCCGCCTTTCGAGCCATCACTTCGGGTTCAGATTGCGGAGGCGCGCGCAGTGGCCAAGCTCGGCCACCAGACCTCCCTCAACCGTGAGGTGGCAAAGAAACTCGAGTATGGAGACATCGTGAAGTTCGCCGGTGAACTCTACATCGTTAGGCACAAGGATCAGTACCACGTCGAACTTGGATCGCACGCGAGTTTCAGGCTGAAGTTCGTGACGCTGAGCCTGGAAGCGGCTGTGCAATTTACTCCGGACAAGTTCCAGATGGTCTGGAAATGTGGAACTCCGGAGTGGCAGGAGGTGGCCAACAAAATGGTTCTCGGTGAGATGTGGCTGGGCGTAGTAGAAGTAGAGTCTGCACTGACCTCAACCTCACCGGCCGTGTCGCTACGATAACCCCATATCCAAATCCCTTAAAGGGTGCCTGGAGTCGAAAGACCCCGGGCTTTTTCTTTTGTTTAAAATGTCCGAGGTCTCGCCTTGGATATTTGCATTGTGGGAGTTTAGAAACTAAGTTAATGCATTGGTACAAAAGATATCTATGGCTAAGAGAGATTTACCACCACATAATTAACTTAGTTTCTTTTGTGCCTGGCGTCATTTCTTACTACGGGATATAATTAAAGACAGTATGTCGGAGTTTCCCAACAAGGATGTTACATATTTTGCCGAAGCTGATTTCCGCAATAAGGGGGTTAGATTTGGCATAAAATCTCTCGATAGGACGAGGCATTTTTATGTTATTGGGAAGACCGGCTTCGGAAAGTCCACCCTTCTTGAGAATATGACGATTCAGGATATTGATAATAATAATGGTGTCGGCTATATGGATCCACACGGAAAATCGGCTGAACTCTTCCTTGATTACATTCCGAAAGAAAGGATAAAAGATGTCATTTATTTCGCGCCCCATGACATGGAATACCCCTTTGCCTTTAACGTCATGGAGGACGTGGGGAAAGACCAAAGACACCTCGTGGCGAATGGACTTATGGCGGCCTTCAAGAAGATCTGGCCGGATGTTTGGTCGGCTCGTATGGAATATATCTCCACTAATATTATTCTGGCGCTTTTGGAATATCCGGATTCGACCATGCTTGGAGTAAACCGAATGCTTTCAGATAAGGCGTACAGAAATAAAGTTGTCGCGTATATTACAGATCCTTCCGTTAAATCCTTTTGGGTCGATGAATATGCGAAATACGGCGAGAAGCTGATGGCCGAGGCTTCCGCTTCGATCCAAAATAAATTTGGGCAGTTTATTTCCAACCCGCTCATTAGAAATATTCTTGGGCAACCTAAGTCCACCTTTAATCTGCGTGACGTGATGGACGGCAAAAAGATTCTTATTATGAATCTCTCAAAGGGGCAGATGGGAGAGATTAACGCGAACCTCATAGGAGGTATGCTTATTACAAAAATATATCTTGCCGCCATGTCTCGCGCTGGTGATAGCGCCGAAGCCCAGGATAAACTCCCGCCATTTTATTTCTTTGTAGACGAGTTTCAGTCTTTCGTTAACGAATCGTTTAAGGATATTTTGTCGGAAGCTAGAAAATATAAATTGGCATTAACAATCGCGCACCAATATATTGAGCAAGTCCCTGAGGAGGTGAGGAACGCGGTCTTTGGAAACGTTGGAACGCTGGTTACTTTTAGGGTTGGTCCGCTCGATGCCGAAATGTTTGAAAAAGTTTTTACCCCGAAGTTTCTAGCGGCCGATCTTGTGAATCTTGGTTTCGCCCAGATATATTTAACTCTCATGATAGACGGCGTAGGCTCTCAACCGTTCTCTGCCAAGACTATGGGGCCCATTAAAAAGCCCGATGTATCTTACAGACAAGAAGTGATAGATCACTCGAGAAAAACTTACGCGAAGCCTCGCGCAGAGGTTGAGGCTGACATCGCCAAGTGGTACGCTTCTGGGACGGAAGATGTTCCTGCCGCTCTCGCCAAATTTGTCCCTCTGGGCCGGAGTGACAACCAGTCCGCTAAGCCTGCCTTTTCTCAAGACAAGAGGCCGACGTCCTCATCGTCGATAGGAGGAGTTCGACCCATCCCCCCGCCAATCCCGAGACCCCTTATGTCAAGACCGCCAGCCCCCACCCTTAACTCGACGAGAGGAGGCCCACCATCTTCACCTAGGGCGGGTGGTTTTCCCGCTAGATCCGGTTCACCCTCACTTGGAGGTCGAACCTCCAACGGGAGGTTCGACCTCCAAGTACCAGTGGCACCAAAGATGTCTCTTTCAGAGTTACAGGGGAATAAGCCAATACAGCCAGTAGAAAAGTTCACAGGCAGGAATGTCCCGGATCTCAAGAAAGCCATAGAAGAGGCTATGAGAAATAACAAGCCTAGCCAAGTAGCGCACGGGGTGAGCCTATCGAACCAGCCAAAAGTTGAGGCTAAAATAGGCGAGGCGATGCGGGCCAAGGCACCTGAGTCGATGGAGTCAGCCACGCAAATTTCATCTGTGGCCAAGGAGGAAAATAAGCCTATCGACTTCGCGGAAGCCAAGTCGGTTAAAGAGGTTCCGGAAGAGGTTTTAAGAAAGATTTTGGGGTCAGATGATATTGGCAAATAATGCAGTTGGGACATGCGAATTAAAAAAGCGACTAGAAAGACGAGGACTTTGATAACCGGTGGCGCGGGGTTGCGCTCAACGATAAAGTATTTTAAGTCTGTGGTTTAGCAGTATGTCAAAAAAGATTTTAATTTTTTCTTATGCTTATTTTCCTCTCGTGGGAGGGGCGGAGGTCGCGATAAAGGAGCTGACAGACCGATTGATTGGTTTTGAATTCGATATGATCACTTACAACATTTTTGGCAAAGAAAAAGATTTTGAAAAAATCGGCAACGTTAATGTTTATAGGCTTACCCTGCCAACAAAATTTCTTTTTCCCGTGTTCTCTTTTTTGAAGGCGATTCGATTAAATAAAGGTAGGAAGTATGATGCTATGTGGTCTATGATGGTAAATGCGGGCTTTGCTCCACTTTTTTTAAAGTATATATTTTCCAACATCAAGTTTATTTTGACCCTACAGGAAGGTGATCCGATTCCACAGGTTAAAAAAAGAGTGTGGTTTGTTTACCCGTTTTTCAGAATGATTTTTAGAAAGGCTGATTATGTCACCGCTATCTCCAATTATCTGGCGGATTTTGCAAAAGATATGGGCACTCGCGATGTGGATGTTATACCTAATGGGGTTGACTTGGAAAAATGGAGGATAAAGACGCGGTTCAGGAGTCAGGGTAGTTTCCTTTTGATTACGACCGGTAGGCTTGTTGCCAAAAATGCTGTTGATGATGTTATCCGAGCGCTTGAATTTTTGCCCAAGAGTGTCTCACTGCGATCAGTTGGTGGGGGGGCAGACGAGGACAGTCTTAGGTCTTTGGCAAAATCACTTGGTCTCCAAAAAAGAGTTAAATTTCTGCCACTTGTCAATCACGACGCATTGGTTAGACTGTTTGAAGACGCGGATGCTTTCATTAGGCCATCTTTGTCTGAAGGATTGGGTAACTCTTTTCTGGAGGCAATGGCGGTTGGCTTACCTATAATCGGGACAAAGGTCGGAGGTATTCCCGATTTTCTTGAAGATGGCCAGACTGGATTGTTTTGCAGAGTTCGCGCCCCGGAAGACATAGCGGAGAAAGTTAAAAGGTTGATGGATGACCAATCGCTATACGCGCGTTTATCGCAGAACGGCCTCGCCCTTATAGGGAGTCGATATGACTGGAGGAATATCGCCGGCGATTTTGAGCGTAAAATATTATCGAAAATATAAATTTTAATACATGACAGACGACCTATTGGAACAACTATCGAGACATAAAATAGTTTTAAAATACATAGCGATAGGTATTTTGTCTTCGTTTATCGACGTCTCGGTTCTCTTCGTTTTAAAAACTTATTTTAATATTTGGTATCTTTTAGCCGCGGCTATCGCCTTCGGTTGTTCATTTGCCATTGGTTTTGTTTTCCAAAAATACTGGACATTTAGGGATGTTTCAGTCAAGAAATTGTCGGGGCAGGTTATAAACTACCTTTTCACTGTACTTATCAGCTTCTCTGTAAACATGGGGGTTATCTACATCTTGGTTGAAACTTTTAATCCCTTTGAGCTCTGGTACGTAGTGGCTCAAATTATCGCCGTAACCATTGCGGGAATTGTAGGGTTTATTTTGAACGTTAGAAGCGTTTTCCATGACGCGCCGGATAACTCTGGAGTGGTTATCGCCACAGGAATTTTCCCTCCGGATATTGGTGGCCCAGCCACCTTCGTGCATAATCTTGGTGAGCGGTTGATAGAAAAAAGTGTTAAGGTTACCATTGTTACATATTCGGATGTGGCGAAGGATGCTCTGGACGATCTGGCTTACCAGGTCATCAGGATTTCGAGGGCGCTTCCTTTTGGATTACGCCATTTTGAGTATCTCGTTTGGTTGTTTCTTGCCACTGTTAACCATGGTTTAATTTACGCGCAGGATATAACCGCCGCCGGAGTGCCGGCCCTTTTGGTAAAAAAAATACTTAGAAAGAGGATGATTATGAGAATTGGGGGGGATCTTTTGTGGGAACGCTCCGCTGAATCAGGGAGGACGGAACTTTCCATGAACGATTTTTACAAGTCAGGACTTCATAGAAACAAACTGATTTTTATGGTAGGCAAGAAGATTCTGGCTAATTGCGAGAAAATTTTTGTTACAGCGGATAACTTAAGGAGAATTTATATTAAATACTATGATGTTTTTCCAGATAAAATTGAGGTTCTTCATAATCCATTGCCAAGCCTTAAGGACTTCCCGGTTTTCATGGCAAACGATAAAGCAGAGCATCCGGAAAAAATTATTCTTTTTGCTGGTCGTTTTGTGAAGTATAAAAATATCCACAAACTCATTGATGCCTTCCTTAACATATATGACGATATAAAACCCGCCAGACTTGTTCTTATCGGGGATGGACCGGAGGTTAAAAAATTAAGAGTTAAAATTAGAAATGAAGCCGGTAGTCGTGTAGAAATTATAAATAAACTGCCGCACAAAGAACTTTTCGCTCATGTTGGCAACGCCAGTCTTTGTGTTTCTGCCGCGACGACGGAATATAATCCCAACTTCATATTGGAATGTTTGTCTCTCGGTAAAAAAGTTCTTCTTAAAGAAGACAATGGGTTAACGGTTAACTTGCCCTCGCACTTTTTGTTTAAGGATGGAAAAGAGCTTGAGGTTAAAATGAAAAATCTGTTGCTCAACGACGTAGATACCAATTTGGAGCGAGGTGAGGTCTTGAAATCTAGAGAAGTTAACTCTTGGGAGTCTATTACCTTGCGGCACATGGATCTTCTTAAATCCTTTGGGTTGCTATGAGAATTTTAAGTATAAGTAGTGATGCGAAATTATTTGAGGATGGAAGCCCGGTGGTTCTTCGTCAGATTAAATATGGTGAACTCGCTAGCAGGTTGGACATTGTGAATTTATCGCTTAAGTCCGGGTCGGTTATGATTAAAAATCTTTCAGATAAAGTTACCGTTTATCATACCGGCTCTTCCCTCAAATTTTTTTATTTTTGGGATGCTTATCAAATTGCCAAAAAACTGAACAAGCCAGATCTGGTTACAGTACAAGACCCATTTGAGACCGGCTTGACGGCTCTCCTTGTCGCTCGATATTTTAAGTGTCCTCTACAAGTTCAGATTCATACTGATTTTTTGAGTCCATACTATTTCAGAGAATCGCTAAAAAATAGAATTAGGGTTTGGATATCCTGTCTTGTGTTGCCCAGGTCCCAATGTATCAGAGTTGTTTCGCAAAGGATAAAAAAGTCTATACGAGAAAGATTGCCATCGGTTGTGGCGCCAATCGATGTTCTCCCGGTTTTTGTCGTTGGAGAGAAGTTTAAGGCTGAAGCCACGGGGGCCAGTCTTCGAGAGAAGTATCCCCAGTTTAGGTTTATTTTGCTTATGGCCTCTCGATTGACCAAAGAGAAAAATATGGGTTTGGCGGTTGAGGCCATGAAGAGGGTGGTCGAAAGGCATCCGGACGCCGGGTTGGTTATTGTTGGCAGTGGCCCGATGAGGAGAGATCTATCGTCTAGCATTGAGCGGTTGGGGTTAAATAACAACGTTGTCGTAGAAGATTGGAATAATGATTTAATTTCTTATTACAAAACAGCTGATGTTTTTTTAAACACCTCCAATTATGAAGGGTATGGAATGGCACCGGTTGAAGCTATCCTATCCGGCCTTCCCGTTATCATGACTGATGTTGGTGTCGCGGGAGACGTCATTAAAGACGGGGTGAACGGTTTGGTTGTTCCAGTTAATGACGTGGTTGCCCTGGGAAATGCTATTTGTGAGTTTATAGAAAACGAGGAAGAGAGGCGCAAATTGATTCTTGGTGCCAAGGAAACGAAAATAGAAGATAATGAGGCTTCCCACCCTTCCAGATATAAACAATGTTGGGAAAAATGTGTGTTATAATATACATACATAGTCTTTAATCGTAATTTATTTTTTATGAAAGAGAATATCGCAGTAAGTTTTTTAAAGAAGAATAAGACGGTAATTACTAATACGTTCGCCGCGATTGGTGTTGGCGGAATCGTGCTTCTGGTAGCCTCTTATTTATTTGGGGTTGTTAAGACAAATAATACCCTAAATTATGGTATGGGATTTGGCGGCGGTGCGGTGCCCACGATGGTTGGCGCTCCTTCCTATAGGGCTTCAGCGGTGCAAGATGAATCCTTTAGCGCTCGTTCCACAACCCCAAATGTTTCGGACAGGAAGATCATAAAAAATGGTTCACTTTCACTTTTGGTGGAAAGTGCCGAGGACGCGGCTAAGAGTATAACTAAAATTGCCGAAAGCGCTGGGGGGTTCGTGGAGAATGCGACTCTATCTGATTCGAATGATTGTGTCTGGGGGCGATATTCGGAGTCGTGCGTCCCAGAGGCCGTTAAGTCAGGCAATATAACAATTAGGGTCCCGGCCAATACATTTGAGAGTTCATTTGATTCAATAAAAAAGCTGGCCATTAAGATTAATTCTGAAAATAATAATTCCAGAGATGTTAGCGCGGAGTTTGTTGACCAACAGGCCAAGCTTAAAAATTTAAAGGCGGAAGAGGCGCAGTACCAAGATATCATGAAGCGTGCTGTTAAGGTTGAAGATGTATTGAATGTTGCGAGACAGTTGTCGGATGTAAGGGGAAGAATCGATGTTCTCCAGGGTCAGATTAATTATCTTTCTCGCCAGGTTGGTATGTCTACAATTTCCGTAGATTTAAGGTCGGAAGCTTCTGTCGCGTCTGTCGGCAATGAATGGCGTCCGGTTTCTATAGCGAAACAGGCTCTTCAGGATATGCTTACTTCTCTTACAAAATATGTTGACGCAACGATTATCTTTATAATAAATATTCCGGTTCTAATTCTGCAGATTCTCGCTTGGGTAATCTACTTTATTGCTTGGCTCCTTGGGTTTTATCTTGTCTGGCGAGTTCTTAAATATCTAAAGGGTAGATTCGTCGATTAAAGTTATCCCCACTTATTCCACTGTAGCTTCTTAGATACACAGTGGTATGGCGTATAATTGCAGATGGGTGTCTGTTCCTTTTATCGCGAAATCCAAAAAAGGAGGTGATACACATGGATGCGCTCAATCAGCTCACCGGAGCTCTGGGAAGCCTTTCGGGTCTGGCTCGTGGCGCGGCTCAAGCCGCTGCCGCTTTGGCCCTGATCGGTCTCCTCTGGGACCCCGCGCTCGGCGTTGCCAGGTCGCTCGTCGCCGCCGGTTCGGCTGTTACAGCTGGGCCTGCCGGCATGGGCCTTCTGGTCTGCCTCGGCGTTCTCTGGCTTTGCGACAGGAAGGCCTGATCGCGCTCGATGAACCCGGTGGCCGCTCTTCTAGGGCGGCCTTTTTCTTTTATGTGGTTTCTCTATCTAGCTAGGGTGTTAAATACTATTTCTTGATTTAGTTTTCGTGGTTGGTATTATATTAATCATCTACAATGTCAGACTTTATGTAACGGCCGTGGATAAAATGTTGACTTTTTAAAAGCCCTAAATCTTACAATGAAAATTAATGAAAATAAAAAAACTATATCGCAGCTTTTGTTAGCCATACTTAAATATGGTGTTGCTACGACCATAGATATCACATGGGCCATGTCTGCATCGAAGTCGGCTTCACGTATGAGGTGGGCACATCTTCGCGGTAATCCAGATAGTTCCATCGGCAAACGATTTGTTGCTGACCTTGAGTACAACCGTGAAGAATATAAAAGATATCACGCCTTACTTAGTAGGCTTAAAGAACAAGGATTGGTTGAAACTAATATTATTGGGTCAGATAGAGTCTGGTCAATAACAAAGTCTGGCTTGTCTTTTATGCGGCCCAAGGAAAACAAGATTAATAACGCTGGGGCGTTATCTGTTACAGGCAACCCGACGATTATAAGTTATGATATTCCCGAAAGAATGCGACGCGAAAGGGATAGAATTCGTGAAACTCTTAAGCTCATGGGGTTTGAGCAAGTCCACCAGAGTGTTTGGTTCGGCAATCGGAAAGTAACTAAACAGTTTTTAGCGCTACTTCGTGCCCGGCAGATTTTTGGCTACATACATATTTTTGAAATTAATAAGACGGGGACACTGAAGCGGCTCGACTAATTTTTTTGTATGTAACTTAAAATTATAAATGTCAGACTTTATTTAACGGCCGTGGATAAAATGTTGACACACAGATTGATAAGTCTATCTAAATAGGTATAATACCCACAGGGTATTTCCTCGCGGCTTGCCGCGGTGACCGCTAAGTAAGTTTTGTAAACCGTTGGTTTCCAAGTTAAGCTAGAGGCGTGACCCTTAAAAGAACATATCACAACGCATATGATACACACTACCACCTCGTCTTTCCCGTTAAATATCGCAAGGCTCTGCTTAGAGCCGAACTCCCGCTCGCA
>JACRKD010000028.1 GCA_016215345.1 Candidatus Vogelbacteria bacterium
ATTTTACATCTGCCAGATTGTAAAGTCCAAAAAAAATTAAGCGGAAAAGGGGTTCCCATGCCTTGTTAAAATCATGCGAAGAATTTGGTTGCTGAAGTGAATTTTTCCCTTCGGTGTCAAATACTATTCGTCAGGGCTGTGGGAGATAAGGCTGCATTGACTATTTTATTCTTTCGTCGTATAATTATGCAATAAGTGACAGTTATCATAAATATTTATAACACATGCTATGAAGCGGCTGAACAATAAAAAAATTGATCTACTTATAATAATTCCCCCTTCAGCTGGCCGAAATCCAATCTGGCCGCCCTATGGCGCCATGTACATTGCCAGCTACTTCAGACAGCAAGGGTATAACCCGGCTATTTTAAATATAGATGTCGAAAGGATTTCTAACGCTGATATCATAGAAAGGGTCAAGAGCATTGCCCCAAGGTATCTAGGTTTTAGCGGGATGGTTGCAACTTCATATAAGTATATAAAGAAACTGAGCAACCAATTAAAGCAGAGTTTCCCGGAGACTGTTCAGATTTTGGGTGGCGGATTAACCTGTGCGGCTAATACTGTTTTAGGCAATTCTTCCATTGATATAGTAGTAAAAGGTGAAGGCGAGATAACTATCTGTGAGCTAATAAACTGCCTTGAGCGAGGCGGCAATTTGAAAGAGGTTCTCGGAATATATTATAGAGAAAAGGACTCCCTGGTTTTTACGGACGATCGCCCTTTAATTAGAAACCTGGATACCCTTCCTTATCCGGCTTTTGATCTGGTTGATATGGAGCATTACATTTTTGACGGGCCGACCTTTATTAGAAACTTTAATAATAAAATAAAAGACAAACGCATTTATGAAAAAGACAGAAGCCGGCGCATGGTCAACATAATAATTAACAGGGGCTGTATTGGCTGCTGTAGCTTTTGTGTTAGGCCTGATCTTGGAATTAGAATGCACTCCATTAAGTATGTGTTTGATTATATTGAATATTGCGTTCAAAAGTTCAATGTCGGATTTCTTTCTTTTGGTGACGAATGTTTCGCCCCGACTAAGAAAAGGAACTGGGAATTTATCGAAGAGTATAAAAAACGCAAGCTCAATCTTGTCTTCAGATTACTGGGCTTAAGGGTCGATGCAATCGATAAGGATATATTAAAGGCATTTAAAGAAATTGGCTGCTGGAAGATTAATTATGGTTTTGAATCGGGCAGCCAGAAGATGCTTAATATAATTGATAAAATGGTCACAGTTGAACAAAACATTAACGCGGCAACATGGACGAAGGAAGCTGGCCTCTACACGCCGCCTCAAATAATACTTGGGATGCCCGGTGAAAATGATAAAACCATTGGGGAAACCCTTAACTTTATGAAATCACTCGATTTGGACTTTAAGCAATTTAAATGGACTATTGCCTTACCGATACCAGGGTCTCAATTGTATGATTTTGCAAAATTGAGCGGGGCAATAACGAACGAAGACCAATATCTTACCTCACTTGGAGAAAGCGGCACAGGTTTTCTTCATGTTAATCTCACGGATTATCCAGACGAAGTCGTCGAAAACTGGGGCAACATGATGACGCATGAGCTGGATTACTGGTTCTTTCAAAAAAAATATAAAATAATGAATAAGTTGATTTTTAAAATTTTATACTTTTTTTATGGCCTCGAGTACATTATTAGAAGAAGGGAGCTGCTTGATACAATCATTAGAAAGATAACGGCGTTGTTTAAACGCAAGGCGAGTGATGAGAGTGTGCTTAAAAACAAAATAATAGCCCCTTACAGAAAGAAAGAAGAAATAATCTTTGAGGAACTTATTAGGGAATGTGATTATACTAAAATTAATCGAAGTATGTCGTTAAAAAATATTAATATGAAACTAAAACAAGCTGCTGAAATGCAATAAACCCCCTTGAATTGGACCAAAAATATCTTCATGTCGTCAATTTAATATGATATAATTAATAAAGATGGAGAGACACCCATATGCGTTGGAAAGTTCTTATTTCTGCCCCATATATGCAGCCCGTTATTGATGATTTTAGATCTATTTTTAGTGAAAATAATATTGAGATAATTGTGCCCAAAGTAGAAGAAAGGCTGTCAGAGGAAGACCTATTACCAATTATTGGCGAGATTGATGGGGTAATTTGCGGCGATGATCGTTTTACGAAAAAAGTTTTGCAAAAAGCTAAGAAACTAAAAGTTATTGCTAAGTGGGGAACCGGGATAGATTCGATTGATCAGAAAGCGGCTAAAGAGTTAAATATAGCTGTCTGTAATACACCAAATGCTTTTACTGATCCGGTTGCCGATTCTGTCCTTGGTTATATTTTAAGCTTTGCCAGACAAATTACCCGGAGTACCAAAGAAATGCAAGCCGGCCACTGGAGAAAAATTCCCGGGGTTGCTTTGCAAGAATGTACTCTAGGAATAATTGGCTTGGGTAGTATAGGGAAAGCTGTGGCTAAGAGAGCCATTGCTTTTGGCATGACCGTTTTTGGTAACGACATAAAAGAAGATGTTGGTGCCGCTGGAGTTGTTCTTTGCTCTCAGGAAGACATATTCAAGCGCGCTGATTTTGTCAGTTTACATTGTGATTTAAATCCAACAAGCGTCCATTTAATAAACAAGCAGACATTATCATTTATGAAACCGAGCGCTTATCTCATTAATACGGCTAGAGGGCCAATTATTGACGAAGAAGCTATGATAAAGGCCCTTCTGGTAAAACAAATTGCCGGCGCGGCGCTTGATGTTTTTGAGGTTGAACCTTTATCGAAAAACAGTCCTTTGAGAAAGATGGATAATTGTTTACTAGCCAGCCATAACGCGAATAGCAGTCCGTCCGCCTGGCAAAAGGTTCACCAAAATACGATTAATAATCTCTTAACTCAATTAAGAAAGAGCTCATAGATTTGGCTAAAAATAAAAGCAAAAATAAATTCATTAAAATTTCTTATGATATTGAGCCGGCTATGCCGATCTTTGAGGGAAATCGCCCCAATAAAGTCGAGGCGGTAGATTCCTTTAAATCTGGGCAAACCTGGAATTCTTACTATCTAGGCATCGGCAATCATAATGGTACTCATATCGATGCGCCTAATCATTTCTGCCCAACCGGCAAACGAATTTGTGATTTTGAGATGAGTGACTTTGTCTTCTCAGCAATTACCTTGGTGGATATTCCTAAAAAAGCAGGTGACGGCATCAGTGTTAATGATCTGGCTAAAATTCCTCGTCAAAAAGGCAATTGTGATTTGTTGTTACTGCGGACGGGTTTTCACAAACAGAGGGGAAGGCCCGCCTACACCAATAATAATCCTTGGTTGACACAGGAAGCTGCCAATTTTATCCGGAGCAAATTCAGGCGCTTACGTGCAATTGGCATTGACACAGTTTCCATTGCTTCTTTGGCTAATCTGGCGGCAGGTGGCGAAAGCCACCGAATTTTGCTTGATCAGGGAGCTTTTAAGTCCAGCCCCGTTATGGTCATTGAAGACCTGAATCTGGCGTATATTCCTATGAAGATCAAGAGATTATTTGCTATCCCTTTGTTTGTGACCAAAGTAGACAGTATGCCATGCACGGCCTTTATTGAGGCATAAAAATGGTTGAAACATCGATAATCATTAGGACTTTTAACGAAGAAAGACATCTGGCAAAGTTGCTTGATAGTCTTGAAAAACAATCTTACAGAGATTACGAGATTATTTTAGTTGATTCCGGATCTACAGATAATACTTTGACCATAGCCGGAAAATATCCCGTGGAGATTGTTTCTATCCAACCTGCAGATTTTTCTTTTGGCTATTCTTTGAATACGGGATGTAGAATTGCTCGAGGTAAATATCTTGTTTTTGTAAGTGCGCATACCTATCCTTTAAACAATAACTGGCTTAGTAATTTAATAAAACCTTTTCAAGATTCCAAGATCGCGATGGTCTATGGCCGGCAGATCGGGAATGAAGTTACCTGTATTGCTGAAGCAAGGGATTTTAAAAATAATTTTGGGGATAAGTCAAAAATACTGGTTGAAGAATCATTTGGTAATAATGCCAATGCCGCCATCAGGAGATATCTCTGGGAGAGCATCCATTTTGATGAGAATTTACCCGGGCTTGAAGATATTGACTGGGCGCATAAAGTTCAAAAGCAGGCTCTTTACATTTTTTATAAAGCTGATGCGGTGATTGTTCATATCCACGATGAATCATTTAAGCATATCTATAATCGTTTTAAAAGAGAAAGCCTGGCTTACCAAACAATTTTCCCAAACCACGAACATAATTTCAAAAAGATGTTTTTTTCTTTTTGCCTGATCGGATTAAAAGATTTATTCCATGGCCTTTCGCAAAAAAAATCGATCATAACAATAATCAAATCTATTGTTTATCGGATCGCTGAATTTAGGGCCTACCGTGATGGTTTCCGCCTGGCCGCTGAGCTGAACAATAAACTTAAGAATGAATTGGTTTTGCCCGAGAAAAACTTAAGTGTGGTTATTGCGGTGGCCAATGATCACCGGCTGTCAGAACTGCCCATCCCTGACTTGAGGGCGGGGGAAGTTTTAATCAAGGTGAAGTATGTCGGCGTTTGTTCGACAGATTTGGATATTCTAAGTGGCGATCTGGATTACTATCGATCAGGCTGGGCAAAGTACCCCATCGTTCCCGGCCACGAGTTTTCCGGGATTATTGCCAAGCTTGGCTGTGGGGTCGGGGGATTGAGCCTCGGGGATAAGGTGGTGGGGGAGTGTATTTTGGGTTGTGGAAAATGTCGGGCCTGTGCCAGTAATAATCCCATCGCTTGTCAAGAGCGTAAGGAGGTGGGAGTCCTAAATTTCAATGGGGCCTATGCCAAGTATCTTTCCCTGCCGCGGCGGTTTGTCCACAAATTACCTGCTCAAGCAAAACTAAATGAAGCTTGTTTAATCGAGCCGCTTGCCGTTGTTTTACGAGGGACCAAGAAGCTGTTGGCGGGCGAAAATAACCAAAGGAAAAAGGTTGCGGTTTTGGGCTGTGGAACGATCGGCAACCTTTGCGCTCAATATATGACCTTAAATGGACATGCGGTGACAGTTTTCGACCGTAACGCCTCCAAACTCAATCAAATGCTTGATTTGCATATTCAGAACTTTACGACAATTTCTGGCCTTGATTGGTTTGATTATCTTATCGAGGCAACCGGAAAAATTGAAGTGTTACAGCCGGTGTTGAGTGAAAGTAAAACCGGCGCAAGAATTTTGCTCCTGGGCTTGCCTTATGCTATAATGAAATTTAATTTTGAAAATGTGGTCTGTTTTGATAAGACCGTAATTGGATCAGTCGGCAGTTCCAGAAAAGAATTTTTGGAAGCAATAAGAATTTATCCTCAACTTGATCTTTCTGTGCTGACAAAAGATGTTTTTCCGTTCGAAGCTTATCATGAAGCTTGGGACAAACACGAAAAAGGGCAAGTGGCCAAGGCAATTATTGAGGTATGATCAATGGCTAAAGTAATTGGCATAATCCCGGCTCGAATGTCATCAACGCGGTTTCCCGGCAAGCCACTGGCAAAGATTCAGGGGATTCCGATGATCGGGCATGTTTATTTTGGCAGTAAAAAAAGCAAATCTCTTGCCGAAGTCTATGTGGCGACATGTGATCAAAAAATCTTTGATTATATTGAATCAATTGGCGGAAAAGCGGTTATGACGGCGAAGAGCCATGAGAGGGCAACGGATCGGACCGCGGAATGTCTGCTCAAAATTGAAAAACAGACTGGAGATAAAATTGATTTTGTGGTCATGATCCAGGGGGATGAGCCGATGATCGTTCCGCAAATGATTGATGAGGCGGTTCAACCTTTGTTGGAGGACGATAATATCCTGGTTTCAAATCTGGTGGCTCCTTTGCTGATCCGAGACGAGCAAAATGACCCCAATGAAGTAAAAGTGGTCATTGATCAACAGGGTTATGCGCTCTACTTTTCCAGAGAGCCAATCCCTTCCTGGGAAAAAGGGGGAACGAATATCCTTATGCTAAAGCAGGTTTGTATTATCCCTTTTCGCCGGGATTTTTTGATAAAATTTAATCAACTAACCCAAACCCCGCTGGAGATAGCAGAATCCATTGATATGCTTAGAATCTTGGAACATGGCTATAAAGTAAAAACAATATTGTCAAAACATAAAACCTATAGTGTAGACACGCCGGAAGATTTAAGCAGGGTAGAAAAATTATGGAAAACACAAAACAGTCACGCTTAATATTATATTTATCCTTTACAATGCTTATTTTTTATCCTATGAAAGGCTTAGTCCCGGCTGCAATTTATTTATCTTTAGGGTATAATGTTGCCCCCATTCTTATTTCTCTTATTTCACTCGCTGTAATTATTCTTTTAGGGCTGAATCTTCTTTTCAATAGGGTCGCTGTTCCTACTAATATTGACAAGTTATTGTTCTTGATTGGTTGTTTCGCAATGCTAATGGGGGTGGTGCATAGAGAGTTCCCATTTTTCCAGAATACCTTGATTTTGTTTTTTCTTCAGCCGGCCTTTTATAAATATTTAAATATTAATAATCGCTATTATAGCAAATGTGTTGTTGTTTTTTTGCTTCTGACTACCATTTATTTATCAGCGGAACATATAATTACTCAACCGGCTCGTTTCGGTTTGACATTCGATCCCCCGACCGACCAAACTTGGCAGTTATATGTAAATTCTTTGGCGACGAGATCAGACGTTTTAAAGACAGCAAATTTGCAGGATTTTCATAAACGAGGCTGGCCTCTTCGCCTTGGGGGATATTTGTCTAGTGTATTAGCCATGCCGGTATTATTAGCCATGTCAACAACATTTTTTTATGTTTGGCTGCGGGAAAAGTTTAGTCTATGGTGTTTAGGTATCTCTCTAATTAACGTATATTTGTTGCTCAACTCATTGTCAACAACTGCCGTGGCTGCCTTTTTATTAACGTTTCTATTTTATGAGCTTTATGTCAAGAGAAAGATAACTTCATTAATCGTGGTTATTGTTTGTTTAATCGGATTCATTATAGTGATAACAACTTCTCGGTTCGGTGTCTATTTTTTCAATCGAGTAATCACAAATTTATTTACTGTCGAGTATACTGAACATTTCTTCTCTTATTATTATCTTTTACAACCAAGCAATGCCTTGGCACTTTTGATTGGGGCTTGGCGGTATTTTCATTCTCATGTCGACCTTATTAATATCCCTGCTACTTATGGGGTCATTCCTGCTTTTTTTCTCTTTAAACGAATGCTATTTCCACTCGGGTTTCTTTATAAGACAAGAAATTTGCAGATAAGGAGATATTCTGTTACAGTCTTAACTGCTTTTATTTGTTTTTTTCATCATACAATGACTTTAAATATAAATGTAATGATTCTAGTGACTTTATTGTTTTTAAAAGCCGGAGACCTATATAGGCGGGAGCAGAAAGAGGCGCTAAATGGAGGGTGAGGCATTTTTTTCGGTTATTATCCCTGTTTATAATGGGGAAAAGTTTATTCCCGCTGTTCTTAATTCAGTTTTAAACCAGACATTTAAGCGTTACGAGCTTGTTATTGTCAATGACGGTTCTCCCGACAACTCGGATGAAATCATCAAGGAATTTATCTGTCAGTACCCAACAATTCAGATAACCTATTTACAGCAGAATAATAAAGGCCTGGGCGGAGCCAGGAACACTGCGATCCAAAAGGCTAGGGGCGCACTGATTGCTCTTTTAGACCAAGATGATCTTTGGTATCCATCCAAATTGGCAGAAGTGTATAAGGTTTTTAATGAGCATCCGGAGGTGTCATTGGTCTGCCACAATGAGGCGATTAGGAAAAGCGGGCAGATCGTTGGGACTTCTTCATATGGGCCGAATAATCCCGATATGTTTCGCCGGCTCTTGTTTAAGGGCAATTGTCTTTCACCATCCGCAGTTTCTTTTAGAAAAAAAATTATTGATGAGATCGGCTATTTTTCAGAAGACGTAAAAAGGGTTCACTTTACCGAAGATTATGATTTTTGGCTTAGAATCGCAGAAAAGAGAAATACACTCTATTTTCTCCCTGCTGTGCTTGGGGAATTCACGATCCATGATTCTAATTATTCTTATAATGACATGGAAAAAATTATTAGGAACACTGTCAATGTGCTTGATCAGCGATTCACTAACTATCGAGATAAACAGTCTTTTGACTGGTTCCGTCTCAGGCTAAGCAAGGCAAATTGGTATTTTCGAAATGCTTATTATTTCTTCAAAACCAAACAAGTCCGCTTGTTTATAAAGTATCTATTGCTCAGCATTATTACCAATCCATTGGTGTTTTTTACTGCCTTAACAGAATTAAAGAAAAAAAGTAATCCAGGGAGAAAACAATCATGATATTAGTTACTGGTGCCAATGGGATGGTCGGCAGTTATGTGAAGCAGATTTTTGATCTGGACAATACTTATTTAACAGACATTCCTGAAATGGATGTTACTGATCCCGCTAAAGTTCAAAAGATATTTGATCAGATAAAGCCTAGAACTGTCGTCCATTTGGCGGCCAAGACGGATGTTGATAAGTGTGAGACCGAAATTGATGATGCCTATAAGACTAATGCCTTGGGAACTTTGCATGTTGTGTTAGCCTGCAAAAAAATTGGTGCTACACTGGTCTATATTAGCACTGGTGGTGTTTTTGGGGGTAATCAGGCTGATCCTTATACGGAGTTTGATGAGCCTAATCCCCCCACTGTTTATTCGAGGAGCAAATATGAAGGGGAAAAATTTGTTCGTGCTAACCTTCATAACCATTATATTTTAAGAGCGGGTTGGATGATTGGGGGAGGGGAAAAGGATAAAAAGTTTGTTGGCAAGATGGTTTCTTTATTTTCTGAAAGAGATGAGATATTGGCCGTTAATGACAAAATTGGAACAATAACCTATGCTCTGCACTTGGTAAAGATGATAAAACAATTAATAAACACTGGATTATATGGAACCTATCATGTGGTTAGTGAAGGGGCTTGTTCCCGTTTTGATATTGCCCAAGAAATTGCTAAAATAATTGGCTCCAAAGCGAAGATTGTTCCTGTCGGGTCAGACCGCTTTCCTCTTCCGGCTCCAAGAGGGATATCCGAAGCAATGAGGAACTATAAACTAGATTTATTGGAACTCAATACTATGCCGAAATGGCAAGAAGCGTTAAGGGAATATTTAGCCAGCTGGGATTACAAAAGAGTGTAAATTATGAGTGTGCCGAGAGAAGCTTGTGAAGTCCAGTCCGCCGAAGGCGGAACAGGGCAAAGGTTAGCCACCAGCCCTGAACGGAACTCTGCATTTAGGGAGGTAACAAACTAGATGAAGCCAGAGGGAAGGAGAAACC
>JACRKD010000029.1 GCA_016215345.1 Candidatus Vogelbacteria bacterium
TGGAATATCGATTACCATTGGCAATGAGGAAGTTCGTGTACGTTTCAAGATTAAATGTTTTAGTCATAATGTGTCCGGGTTATGGACACCCATAGTATTGCACAAAAACTCGTGGTTTGGTATTGTTTGCGTAGGTACTACCTTAAAAGGAGGAATACCGTGAAAAGACTTATCGGCACTTCTGTGCTCATGGCCATTGTTTTCGTCGGATTGGCTGGTTGTAGCGACAGCAACAGTGAACCGAAACCAGTCACCGAGGTGAAGGATTTCGCGTACATTTCCGTCGATAACAACCAGAGGGACGACATCTCCGTGCTCAACCAGTGGCTTCGAACGAATCCCGACAAGAAGGTCGTCTCGTTCTCGGGTGTCCTCGCTTACCGTGAGGGTGTCAGCGGCTACGTCGTGTACTTCGTCTCGGGCGACAACTCGCAACAGAAGTTCGAGCGAATCAACCGAAGCTACAGAACATCGCGAGAGCCCGAGCCGGCCGTCCATGGGATACGTTCTCTCCAAGCGTGGAAAGACGCTCACCAGAACGCGCGAGTTGTGGCTATCTCCACCGTTCCCTCATACAGCGGGGGCGTCAGAGAGTTCACAATCTGCTACGAATAGTAGTCATGACCGGCGCGGACACAATCCTCAACAGGCCCACCTAGTACGAAAGGAGCGGTGGGCTTTCTCTTTTTAATAATTTGAAAGAACAAAGAATTTGCCGCCGAGACTGAAATTTGTTAGAATTTCAGTAATCTGAATCCCGCCAAAGAAAAACTTGAAATTGTCATTCGTGCGGCTCCGCCACCTTTCCGGATTTTTGCGGGGGGACTTCCTCGCCGCCGCAGGCGGCGAAAGCGGTTCGGACTAATTCAAGTATTCTGCACCACGTGTCGAACAAAAAACTTATTCTTATTATCGATAACATCCGGAGTGTTTATAACATCGGCTCGATTTTTAGAACTGCCGACGCGGTGGGAGTTTCTAAAATCTTTTTGGTTGGGATTACTCCTCACCCTGTGGACAGATTCGGACGAGAGAGAAAGAATCTTTCGAAAGTGGCGCTCGGAGCGGAAAAAATAATCCCATGGGAACATGCGGCAACTTTAAACATACTTATAAAAAAACTTAGGGCAACAAAGACAACAATAGTCGCGCTTGAGCAGGCAGAAAATTCTGTAGATTATAAAAAATTTAAGCCGATTTTCCCGATGGCTTTGATATTGGGCGAAGAGGTGAGTGGTATAAAAAAAGCCACACTTAAGCTCTGCGATTCAATAATCGAGATTCCCATGAGAGGGCAGAAAGAGTCGCTGAATGTCTCGGTGTCGGCGGGGATTGCGATGTTTAGAATATTGGATAAATAAAAAGTCCGTACAAAAAGATTCCGGCAGTTGTAGACTCGAAACAGTACGGCTCTCCCTGCGGTCGCCGTCCTTCGTCCTCGACCAAAATGTTTTTTGTTTAAAACGATTATAACAAAAAACACCATGCATTTTGGTCTGCGGATGTTCTCGCTTACAATAGCCGGAATCTTTTTTGCTAGTTTAACCTTCGGTGGCTAGTTCTCATGGAGTCTAGATTTTCCGCTGATGTTAGTTCAGTTTCTGGTGAGTGTCACAAAAGTGGGAACTCCTGCCTGCAACTTTTATCCTGCGAATAACGCCGCCGTCTTTCTTGGGACATTTCTCGCCGGTTTTTCTGTAAACATTATGAATTTTCTGAAACCCTCCACGTTCGCCATGGATGTTTCTGTAGTCGGACATAGAATCGCCGCCAAGTTTAATGGATTTTTGCAATATCTCTCTCATCGTTTTGAACATTCTCTTCATCTTCGCGCTTGAGATGGTGCTTACTTTTTGGAGGGGATGAACACCTGTCGCCCAGAGTATTTCGTCCGAGTAAATATTTCCTATTCCGGCGATGAGTCCTTGATTCAGTAAGGCCTGCTTGATGGGCCAAGTCGGTTTTTTCATTAGGCGGATCATTAGAGTCGCGCCGGTCATGTTTTTTTTGAGCGGTTCCGGCCCAAGCTCTTTGATATAGGCGATGTCTTCCAACTTATCAGTGTCAAAGAGGGCAACCTTTGCGAATTTCCTTGCGTCGCAGAGGACTAACTGATGCCCGTTTGATAATTGGAAAAGTAAGTGTATGAACCGATTATAGGGATCATTTAAATGTCCCCCGTCTTCCGGTATCCAAGTCCATATATGTTTTAGAGGTTCAACCTCTGCTTTTAAGAGGTTCAACCTCTCCGCCTTTCGCCATTTACCGTACATTATATGCCCGGTCATTTTCATGTGGACTAGTAGGGTTTTATCTCCAGAAAGTTCTATTAAGATATTTTTGCCGCGCCTTCTCGCTTCGATAAACTTTTTACCGGTGATGTCTTTTTTGAATTTTTTGAAAGATGGAAATTTAACTAACTTTTCCCAATCGCTCCAGACGTCGTCTATCGATAGATTTTTTAGAACTTTATTGAGACCGCTCACAGTCGTAGTAACTTCTGGTAGTTCAGGCATTTTAGAAAATTTATAGTTTATGGATCTCGTCTCTGACAATTTCCCGGTCATCCCAGTAGACTGATTTGCTGTTTGTTATTATGGATTGTTCGCTGCCCTTCCCTGTGATTAGCACAATGTCGTTTGGTTGGGCTAGCGATAGAGCTTTATTTATACCGAGTCTACGATCGAGAATTACAAAAAGATTTTCGTTTCGGATCTTACCCCATGCTTGGGTCGTCCTGGCGATGTCCTCCGCGATTTCTATGGGGTCGTCATCGTACGGGTCCACGTTGGACACGACAATGAAATCCGCAAGTCGCGCCACGACTTCTCCCATTTGCGTGCGTTTTGCCTTATCGCGCCCGCCTCCTTCGGCGCCAAGCAAGACTATTATCTTATTATTATCCCCAGCGATTTGTCTCGCGGAGATTAAGAGCGCTTCCATGCTTTCTTTCTGATGCGCGTAATCCACATAAACTTTAAAAGATTGTCCCACATCTATTTTTTCCATTCGTCCTGGGATGCTTTTGAGGGATTTAAGTCCGGAGATTATCATTTCGGTTTTGACACCGAAAGCTTTGCAAAAAGCGATAGCGGGGAGGGCATTCTCTATGTTAAATTCTCCGGGGATACTTAGTTCGTATCTTTCACCCGAGACGGTGAAGCTTGGTCCGCCGCTTTGGCTGAAATTATTTATCTCCACGGCTCGGAAATCTGCTTGATCCGTTACGCCATAAGTAAATTTTTTATCGGCGGGGAAAGCAGAGAAATAATTACTAAATTCGCTGTCACTATTGGCGATTATTATTTTTGGTATAAATTCACCGTTAATTATTTTATTTTTTACTCCTTCTGGTTTTAGGGCAGAAAAGAGCTTGCCCTTGGCTTTTTTGTATTCGTCGAAACTGCCTCCGTGCGATGTGAGGTGTTCCGGATAAAGATTTGTGAAGATGGCCACGTCATATTCTATTCCGGCGTGTCGCCACTGCTTTATTCCCTCGGAGGTTGTTTCTACTATGGCGAATTTACATCCGGCATCTAACATCTTTCTTAAATATTTTTGCAGGACGAATCTCCCCGGCATGGTCATGTGGTGGGGGTTAAGCATCTCCTTTTCACCTATACGGATATTGGCTGTTCCGGTTTGTCCAGTCTTAATGCCCGCAGTGGAAAGGCATGACCAGATGAAGTTGGCGGTAGAAGTTTTTCCCTTGGTGCCGGTTATCCCGATGACTACCATTTTCTTTGAAGGATTCCCGTAATAAAAGGCAGCCAGCTTCGCTAGTGTTCTGTGGTATAGAAACAGAGCCCAATCGGGAATTATTTTTTTAATTATTTTTTTTATAATCTTTTTTTATTTCGGCCGAGAGGACTATCCTTAAGGGTCTTCTAAGAATAGTCCTCTCGGCCTTCATTTACTTTCCTAAATGTTTCAGCGCATATTTTATTCTGTCATTCAGTTTCGTGACTTCAGGAGGGACTTTTCGCAAGGCATCTCGTCCTTCACTTGTCGAATAGCCGAGAGACTTTATCGCCTCGAGTGCATCGGATTCTTCACGCAGACTAAGCCCGTCTTCGCCCTCTACCAGCGCCTCGAATTTATCTTTAAGTTCGAGGATAATTTTTTCGGCGTTCTTTTTCCCTATTCCCGAAACTTGAGTAAGATAAGATATGTCCCGACCTCTTAGAGCCTTTTTTATCGTTTCGACGGGGGCGACCGATAGGATAGAGATAGCTTTTTTCGGGCCTATGCCGGAAATTCCGATTAAAAGTTCGAAAAAGTCTAGTTCGCTTTTCTCGGAAAAACCGAAAAGTTCCATCACATTTTCTCTGACGGATAGATACGTCCAAAAAGAAACCTCTTTCTCTTTTCTTGTCGCCGTCTTTAGCGTCGAGGCCGTTAGATTAAGCCTATATCCGACGCCCGATACGTCCAGAATCACGTATTTATCACCGATATAAGATACTATCCCGCGTAGTTTAGAAATCATTATTTAATGATACATACATTGCAAAATTTATAAAGTGGTGTATAGTGTTCAACACTAACATTTTCATTTTTTATGCCAATAACTTCGTCAGCAAAAAAGGCGGTAAGAAACTCCAAAAGGAAGGCGGTTTTCAATTCCAGAAGAAGGAAGGCTATGAAGTCTTCTATTAAAGAGCTTAAGGGTTTAATTGCCCTGAAGAATGCCAAGGCTGGAAAGGAGTTTCTTTCGAAGGTCTATCAGACTCTGGATAAGGCTGTTAAGACCGGGTTAATAAAGAAAAATCACGCGTCAAGAAAGAAGTCTAGGTTGGCTAGGGCTCTACTAAAGGGAATTTCATAATACTTACCACTTATTAACTTGTGTTTTGAACTCAATCCGTCTTTATACCCCCTGTTTGTGGTTTGTTAAGAAATCCCCAGATAGACGGGGGATTTTTTATTTTGTTTGTGGTTTAATTAAATGGGGTATGATGACGTGTACTCTAGGTGAAATAATTATTATCTAATTTTTTAAAAAGTTTATGGACAACGAATTGTGGTTATCAAGGTCTCTCATTATTGTGGCCTTGGTCTTGGGTCTTTTGGGCGGATACTTTTATGGTAGCAGAGTTGGTTATACGACCGGTTACAAGCAAGCGGAAATTGATGCCAAAAAGGTTGCAGAGGAGGCAGCCAAGAAAGCAGTTGAGGCGGCGGCCAAAGCGGCTAACCCTTTCCAATCTGTTAATCCCTTAGAGGGGGTCGAGTCTAATCCTTTTGAGAAGGCTAAGAAAGTTCTCAACCCGTTTCAATAATCAATGATTAGCATGAAAAGTAAAATAATTATCTTTGCGATATCGCTTGTCGCCATAACGTCCCTGTCTTTTAATGTAGGATTACCTGTTATGGCGGCGGAGGATGATTCCAGTCAAGCGCTTGCTGAACTTAGTTCTATTGTCGGCCAGGAGATAAAGGATAAGGTGTCGGCCAAGGAGGTTTGTAATCAGGAGAAAAATTTTGTTTCTTGCGCCGAGATTGGTAAAAAATATAAATTATACAAAACGGAGCAGATTAAGGAGGTAGACGCGGTTTTGGGCGAGCTTAAGGGTAATATCGCCGATGAGCTTAAGGGTTGCGCTGATGAGGCTTGTCTGGTAGGAGTCGCAAACAAGCTGGCCAGTAAACTGGTCGCCAAGAACCCTGCTTTAGCTACTAGCCTCGATTTAACCCCAAAGAAGATAGAGGATAAAAGGGTTATTATAGATGCCGCTAAGGAGGCGGGCGTTGACTTACGGCAGTGTCAAACTCTTGACCCAGATACCGCCTCGGTTGACACATTGAGAGCTTGCGCAAGGCTGGCGAAAAACAGCACGGTTCAAAAATATATACCGCGTGAACGTTCCGAAATGGCAGATAAATCCGCCGATCTTAAAATTGCGCTTGAATCAGGTAAATATAGTTGTGGGGATAATACTCTCGACGGTTGCGGAAAGTTTTGTATGAGTCCAACCTATCAAGAGAGAGGTAAAGAGCCTCCCGCCATCTGTAAGCAGATTGCCAAGGAGATTTTTGGAGCGGACGGTGTTAAGGAGTTAGAGAAGGCTTATGGTCAAGTCGGAGCGACAACAGAATTTTATAACAAGCAATTTAAGAATTTAGTTTTCGAAACCGCAGACGGTAGGACGCTATACAATCCGATGGATATTGGCAATTATCTTCAGGGTGAAGGAGAGAAGGGGAATGTAGAGGTTGTTGAGAGAGGACTGGATTTTATGATTGCCAATGGTTTTGCTAAGCCGGAAGATAAAGAATTCGTGCTCAAGATGGTTGGAAAAGTTGGGGAGCGTGGCGGAGGAATACCGGATTTTAACGAATGTGCCAAAGATCCAAGGTCTTGCGCTGATTTTATCCCTGAAAACAGGAAAGAGGAGTTTGAGGCGGTTTCCAGAGTCGGAGATATCATGTCTGAAGAACTTAAGAAAGAAGGATTAAGAGGGCCGTCTGATTGTCATGACCCGAAGAATGGTGAAAAGTGTGTCGTAGCCTCTAAAAGGGCGTTGCCACAACTGGAAGTCTTGGCCGACAAGAGCCCGGAAGCCCGAAGGATTTCCGATGACATAAAGCAAAAGATTCAATTTGGCGAGGAAGGAATGAGGGCGAGAGATGAGGCGATGAAAAAGTTTAAGTCCGATGGCAAGATAAATATTGGCGGTAATGAATTTTCTGATTTCGGTCAGGTTCAAAAATTTTGTGAAGAAAACGGTCAAAAATGTTTGGAGGATGCCGCCAAACAAGGTTTTGTGCAACGGGATTTTGCCGCTCAAAAGTTCGAACAGGCCGTAAATATCCGAAGCGACTTTGAACATCGCGGCCCTCCGCAACAGTTCGAGCAATTCCCCGGTCAAAATCCGCAGGAAGGTTTCCCCGGGCAGGGAGCACAGTACGGTAGGCCAGAAGGTCAGCCGTACCAGCCACAGCCATATCAACGAGATGAACGGCCAAATATTATGCCTCCACAACCTTATCAACCATGGGAAAAAGGAGTTCAGCCACCATTCCTGCGTGAAGAAGGAGGGGTGATGGACAAGTTTAAAATATGTCCTGCATCACCTGTATTCGACTGCAAGCCCGGTGAGGAGCCACAACTTATAAACCAAGAATGTAATACATATAGCTGTTATAAGTCTGTGGGGCAACATCGCGACTATTCTTCAGATTGTGTCAGGGCTGGTGGAATATGGGATGCGTCAAGTAATTACTGTAAGATGCCGGATACCACAGTGTTACCGAGACAGTACCAAGGTAGTGATCAGGTCAGTCATACTTGGCGATTTTCTGATGGATCTCAATTTTCTCAAATTTTAAGCAGGACCGACGTTGAATACCAGGACTTCATTAGGAGCATTGATGAACAGTGTCTGAAAATACCTAAAGATAAGTTTACTTGGAAACAGGGCGCCGGAGATCCTTCGTCTTCAAATTGGAAAAACTTTGGCATACCGGACTGTTCAGGCAGTGGTGTTAGTAGATCCGCCACAACATGTCCATCTGGACAGTACATTAAAGATGACGCATGCGTTGCTATTATTGTAACTGATATCCATCGTGCCACTGACGCCGAGAAGGCGGGATGTATACAGGCCGGCGGAACATGGGATACCGCAACCTTTTATTGCAAGATGCCTGGCGCGAGTTCTTGCAAGTCCAATCAATTTTGGAGCGGTACAGCTTGTGTGGATAACGTTGATCCGGCTGTAACTTGTCCGAAGTCTGGTGGAGTATGGGATACTACGACCTTTTACTGTAAGATGCCCGGGCAATCGTCTGCTTGTACTGGTGGCCAGTGGTGGGATTCAGCTAGTCAGACTTGTAAATCATCTAACGCAACCATGGGTTCGTCTTGTACTTCCAGCCAATATTGGAATGGTACTAGTTGCGTGGATGGCGCAAGCCAGAATTGTCCCGGCGGGCAGTTTGTTAATGGCGCCTGTTCCTACGGCGGTTCTTCAACGGGTGGTTCCACTTGTGGAAGTGGGCAGTATTGGAATGGTAGCGCTTGTATAAGTAATACTACGACCAGTGGCGGGAGCGGGGGATCTTACTCTTCTGATCCGGCTACAGGATGTTCTCAAGCGGGTGGAACATGGAATGCCTCCAGTAATTATTGTCAGATGCCTAACCAGTCAATGCCTTCATCCGGTGGAGGATACACTGCTCCAAGCGGCGGTGTAATGACACCACCGCCGGGTGCCACTTTGTTTGGCGCTGTGAAAAGTTTTTTTATAAATCTCTTTAAGTAAGATATTCATCTAAAAACTGTGCAAGGCTAAGCTTCGCACAGTTTTTAGATTGACTTTGCTGTTTTGTTCTCATAGCATAGAGACAAAGTGTCAATGAGTTTTGACCTCTTGTCGTTAAATGGATAGGACACTCCCCTGCGAAGGGAGAAATGCAGGTTCGATTCCTGCCGGGAGGATAAAATTTTAAAACCCTAAGTATCTTAGCGCTTTTTCTGGCAGGCTTTCGATACGGTATATTTCATCGAGATTGCGGAGGAGAGTATTGCGCACTAGTCCCGGTGGGACATTATCGAGGTGAATTATTATATAAGGGAGGACAAATTTGTCGGTTCGAATTATCAACTCATTTTTCCCACCAATCTCTCTAACGCAGAATGAATGAATTCTTGGATACGGGACAAACTCTTGGTTGGCCAAGATCCCATGTTGGGTAATTTCAAAATATAGTGTTTCCGGTTTTTGCGAGGCATGAATTATTACGGCGATTGTGGCAAGAATCGCGAATATCGCAAGCAAAATATTATCTGCCAAAACAGAGGCGATTGCGATTGAAGCGCCTATGACAATTAGAGATATGTACCAATCGGAGGACTTAGGCTCTAGATCATGTTCCATGCTAGTCCATCTTATGATAGCTTCATCTTCCATAGAAGAATTTTAACACACTTGATTTAAAATGGGTAGTATCTATACTGTGCACAGATAGGTGAGGAGGATTGTATGCCGAACAGTCAGGAGAGTGAAAGGGCCAAGATCACCATGGAAAGATACTTATTCGAAATTAAGGTTCGCCTAATTCAAGATCTGCGGACGATCGGCTTTGTTTCCAACACAGAATGTGCCAGATGAAAACTGATATTATCGAGAAGGTCGCCGGACGTCTATCCGACAGAACAATTTCTTGCTGTACTGCTAGACGGCTCTCAATCGTAGCTTGGTTCAGGAGGGGAGGAAACTTAAGGTTGGCAAGTTTTCCCTAAGGACTGCCAGAGAAGCTTTGACTATGGTAGAGAAAGAAATGGTCAGGAAATTGCTTAAGGGGTGGAAAGTTTGATCCGAGCACCGTGCTCGGATTTTTAAAACGCGGAAACCCCTTAGATGTTTCCTTGGGGCTTACGCGTGTCTACCAAAGGCAGACTAAAATGTTTTTATGTATTCCACCGTGTTTGCAGGGTTAACTAGACTTAGCACTTTATTCTGAGTTTTTGTTGAAGAACTCTTCTGCAAATCTGCAGAACAAGTTGCTAGCGGGTCAATGAGTTAGTTCTCTCGCCGCTTCTTCATAAAAATCATCCATCAAAGGACTCTGCGGATATTTTAGTATAAAATTTTGATTTTTCCAACTGCGCCGTTTTTATCCCAGTATATTCGGCGGTGTAACTTTTATTTGCCCGTCGTATCGTCTGCCAATCTCTTGCTCCACGCTTTCGGTCAGTTCTGCGAACACCACCATGTCTATCGGGTCCATGAATTTTAGTCTAACTCTGAAGTTCCCAACGTTTTTAATTTCTAAGACTGTCGCCACTGGCTCGTCGCCGATGACACCGTCCACAACAGATGCTGTAATGTTAGTTGTCAGTCCAAGTCTAGCCACTGTACTTTTACCACCAACAAAAGCGATTATGTTTTTGGGAGTTTGTATGAGTTCATAGGTCGCGCCGAGAATAAAGTCTCCCGGTTCGATATAAAATTCCTCTTTCGTTATGTCTACCTCTTTGTACTTTATATCTTGTGCACTTGTCAGGTCTACGGTTTGTCCGGGGAGAGGAATCAAAATGTCTTTTGCCAAGTGGATACGGATTCCAACCGGCCGGAGATCTTTCTTGTCGAAGGACGGCTTAATAACGATCTTGCCTGCATCTATATATTTTTCAATTGTTTGGTGTGATAGATACATGAGATGATTGTAGTTTCTGCCTAATAGGGTTTTTTGTTTGTTATTTCACGCAGTTTGTCCATGAACTTTTTCACCTCTGTAGACGTTTTTGCCTCTTCGGCCGCCTGTTTCAGTCCAATGGCCGTTCGCCTAAGTTTTTCACTCCTAATGGATCTGATAACTTCGTCAGCGTCTTTGAATTCTCTATTTATTTTTTCCAATAGATTTTTATCGTTTTCGATTTTCATCGCTTCAATAATGGCCACAGTGTCTTCTGCCCTCTTTTGTTTCTTTTGTTCCCTTAGCGGGTCCTTAGGCTTGACCGGTTTTTTAATTATCTCTGGACTTTCCTTTAACATTTTTAGAGTATAGCAGAGTTTTGGTGTCTATCAATATAGCTCTTTAATATCAGCGCCGCCGCGGAAGCATCAATATTTTTGTTTTTTCCCTGAATACGTTCTGCCTCGACGGTTGTTAGAAATTCGTCCTCATACTCTACTTGAAGAGAAATAATCTCTTCAAGCTTGTCTTTAAAAATTTCTATATCCTTCATAATTTTATTTGGCTGGCCTTGGTAGTCTAACGAACGGCCAAGAATTATTTTATTTACCCTGTCCTTCTCCGCAAGTTTCGAAATCGTTTTTAGTGTATTTTTATCGTTGGATACAATGGAGTGTGGAAAGGCAAAGCGGCCGCTTTCGTCTGAAAGAGCGATCCCTATTCTCATCATGCCGAAGTCTATGCCCATTAATCTCATAGAAAAATATTAGCATAAAACAGTTGATTTTGGGCAATTGTTTAAGTAGTATCTAATCAGCTCAAGGCTGACCGGCCTTGGGCCGGTGGTTGGTTATCCGATAATTATGTACTATGTATATGATTTGATACATGGAGGAGTCGCATAGTTGGTCTAGTGCGCCTGTCTTGAAAACAGGTAAGCCAAAAGGCTTCGCGAGTTCGAATCTCGCCTCCTCCGCCAGATGTCCAAGTTAGAACCTTAGGTACGGCAAGGGTTTTTGAGCCCTTGCCCACGACTTTTGGGGGATCGAACTTGGACAATTGTAAGTCCATAAGAACATCAAAGACTGGCGTCCATATCAGCGTCAGTTTTTGATTTCTAACGCGAATTCCTCGAAGCAAAGCTTCATGAGTGTGCGCTTTTGATGGAAGCCACTGGTTTGGAATACACGGTCGGCGTGATCGGTGAAATCCAACAGCTCGTTGAACTTCTGCACGAACTTATCGGACTTGCCCTCCATCTCACCCAAGCGACCCTG
Organism: Candidatus Vogelbacteria bacterium; assembly: GCA_016215345.1. Lineage (GTDB taxonomy): Bacteria > Patescibacteriota > Minisyncoccia > Phycocordibacterales > UBA12445 > JACRKD01. The sequence continues at coordinate 11,421 of JACRKD010000029.1, forward strand.
ATACATCTCTTTCTCGCGTAAGAGCTCGTCCTGAATCTTTATAAAGACCTCTGCGTCAATGATGCGTTTTGAGCGATCCACGACGATGTTGCGGATCTGCTGTTGAATACGAATAAGCTCCTGTTTGAGACTTTTGCGCTCCTTGTCCTCCTGATCCAGACGTTCCTTGGCGAAGTACTGGAAGTAAGCATCGAGCACTTTTTTGAACCTGTCCGGCAACTGCACCCGCCCGAGCACTACAGCGACCTGTGCCTCGACGTCCTCCCATCGCATGTATTTCTTTTCCATGCACTTCGGATTTTTTCTATGACTGCAAGAATAGTAGAGGTGACCCTTTTGCATCTGGCCGCAAAGCATCGATCCGCAGTCGCCATACTTCATAAAACCGGCCATCGGATACGAGTGCTTGCGTGTGCGATCAGCGTAATGATTGTGTTGCTCGATAATCTCTTGAACATCGTCAAAAAGCTTCTTGGTGATCAACGGTGGAAAGTTTGCCTGGATTGGTAGCCGATCGGGTTTTTATAAGTCCGTAGTAGATCGTGTTTGCCAATATGTGCTCTGCGGCCTTGCGACTGATCGACTTACCACCTCGTGTCTTCAGACCACGCTTATTGAGATCAGCCGACAGAGGCTCGTATGAATACTTGCCGGTGGCGTAGAGCTCGAATGCCAGTTTTACATACGGGGCCCGGATGGTATCGACTATAAGAGATTTGGTCTTCTTATCGTTCAGATAACCGATTGGTGCGTATCCAGGGAACCTGCCACGCTCTACGGCCTCTTTGAGACCTTTCCTGACCTCCCAGCTGATGTTCTGGGACGTCCATTGAGCGATTGAGGACATGATGTTTTCAACGAGCTCACCGGAAAAGGATTCGTCGAATTGCTCGACCACCGAGATCAA
>JACRKD010000030.1 GCA_016215345.1 Candidatus Vogelbacteria bacterium
CAAGTGTTGCGAAGGTGTTGATTGTTTAACGGGGCCCGTGTCAGGTATAAAAGCCTTATTTTATATAGTCTTTTATAATTTTTAGGAACCCTTCTCCACCGATCCAGTAAAAACAAATTGTTTGTACCCCCGAGATGTCTTATGTTCGCGTTTCAATCTGTCTAAAAATTCTTTGAACCAACTCGCCAGAAATATCTTTTTTGTGAGGATTTGGAATCACGATGTTTAAGCCATTGCGTTCCATATATTCATGTTTACCACCGCTAAACGGTCCGAAAAAACCAAGAGATTTTAGTTTTATAATTAAATTACGACGCGAGAGCGGTTTTGGCATGAAAATTCTTAAATTCTGACCCTAAGGCTTTTGGAGACTTTCCATCATGTAAAGATAAAAGCAGATGTTCCTCAAGGATCTCTCCGAGCTGTGTTCGCACCCCCTCAAGCGTATCAGCTTGCGCATACACACCTGATATATCCTCTATCCAACCAATCCAGGTATTGACCACATCATCAAACTTATATTCAGCCTGCTTGAGGCGGTTATGTACGTATTGTTCTACAAGCAATTTCATGATCGTATAATAGCAGATAAAATAGACGTACGCAAATATGAATTGTCTCCAATCAGCCAAGCAACTCCTTAAACTGTTCTTCGCGCAAAATGTTCACTCCAAGTCTTTTGGCCTTTTCATATTTACTGCCCGGATTTTCGCCAACGACAAGGTAGGTAGTTTTGGATGAGACTGTGTCACTTGACTCTCCGCCATTTTCTCTAACCATATTTTTAGCCTCTTCTCGTTCCAAATTTTTCATAGTTCCGGTAAAGACAAAACTCTTGCCCGCTAGGGACAAAAGTGTCCCCGACACCTTATTTTCTTCCAGTAAAATTTTAACCTGCTCCAACAGTTCATTAACGACTTTCTCATTTTGTTTCTCACGAAACCAAGTATAAACCGACTCGGCTATTACTTCCCCTATTCCATTTACAGACAAAAGGTCTTCTACCGCGGCTTTTTGAATTTTTTCTATTGTTCTAAATCTTTTTGCTACATCATAAGCGGTCTCTTCACCTACCTGTGGTATCCCCATAGAGATGATGAAGCGCGCCAAACTTATTTTCCTTCTATCATTTAAAGATTTAATAAGATTCTCGGCGGACTTCTCCCCCATCATCGGCAAGTTCTTAATTTCCGCCTTACCAAGTTTAAAGAAATCTGCCGGAGTAGAGACGAGGTCATTGTCGGCAAGAAGATCTATGACCTTAGGGCCAAGACCATCTATATCGAAAGCGTGTTTGGACGCAAAATAATAAAGTTTTCTCCTCTCTTTCGCGAAACAGTTTGGATTCGCGCATTTGTGATCGGCTTCGCCCGCAAGTCTCACGGCCTTACTTCCACAAACGGGACAAACGTTCGGAAAAACAAACTTTCTTTCTCCTCCGGTTCTTAAATCTTTTACGACAGAGACCACGGATGGAATAACATCTCCGGCCTTCTCAATAATAACCGTGTCCCCGATCCGTGCGTCGAGCCTTCCTATCTCATCTTCATTATGAAGGGTAGCCCGAGAGACAGTGGAACCGGCAAGTAGAACAGAATCTAGGACGGCAACCGGTGTTAACTTTCCTGTTCTCCCAACTTGAATTTTGATATCAAGAAGCTTCGTTGTCGCCTGTTTCGCCCGAAATTTAAAAGCGATAGCCCATCTCGGCGCCTTCCCTGTATAGCCCAAAATGGATTGAAACTTCCTGCTGTCAACCTTAAGGACAACACCGTCTATCCAACAATCCTCCCTTTCATTTTTCTTGCCCCATTCTTTCCAGTAATCGATAACCTCGTCGATATTCTTACAAAATCTATAATTTTTGTTCACCTTAAATCCGAGTTCTTGAAGTTTTTTTAGCTCCAAGAACTGTGAGTCTGGAACATTAAAAGATGCTTGTGGCAAATCGTAAATAAAAGCCTGCAATTTTCTATCGGCAACAATCTTTGAATCTAGCTGACGAATAGTTCCGGCCGCCACATTTCTAGGATTGGCAAAAGTTGGTAATCCTTTTTTCACCTGTAAACTGTTCAACTTATCAAAATCCTTCCTTCCCATCCAGATCTCCCCTTCGGCGATGATATTCACAGGCTTTTCTAACTTGAGGGGAACGGCCTCTATCGTCCTGATATTGGCGGTAACGTCTTCCCCGTAAACACCATCGCCACGAGTGGCGGCGGTTTTAAGCAAACCATTTTCATAAGTCAAAACTATCTTGAACCCATCTATTTTCAGTTCACAAGTGTAAGGAATTTGGACATTCCGTGTCTGCCTTAGAGTTCCGCGTCCAAGTTCATCGGTTAGAAATCTCTTGACTCGAATGTCAAACGCGCGTATATCCTCTTCCGTAAATGCGTCGTTAAAAGACCATTGGGGGACAACGTGCTTAACTTTCTCAAATTTATCTAAGGGCCTTCCTGCCACTCTTTGAGTCGGAGAATCGGGAGTTACCAGTTCCGGATAACGGGCCTCGAGATTAGTAAGCTCATATTTAAGAGAATCGAGTGCCTCGTCTGAAATCTCCTGCCGGTCTAAGACATGATAAAGATACCGATAATGATTTATCGCCTCACGGAGCTTCTTTATTTTCTCCTTAACTTCGTTCTTCATTAATTTTAAGAACTTAGAACCTCTATTTTAATCGATTTTGAGTGTGTACTCAAGGGTACGTTCTAATGTCTGCGGAGACGTGAGGTTACAGTTATTATAACCTCTAGATGCCACAATAAGCTGGCTAGGCAAAAACGGATTGGTACCTGCGAACCTAACCTTAACCAAGGCACACGGGGTAGGTTTTACGGAGACACCTGGAGTAACAACCTGCGGGTTAGTAAGAAAAGAAAATGTGCTCTCCGTTCCCCCGTTAATAACATTTGGTTCATATCCGATTAAATTTATCTTCAAAACTCCGGGAACATTATCGCCTATTATTTGACCATTGCAATATATAGTCCTGCTTGGGGCAGGCATCGTAGTATCCAAATCAAATTGCCCCAGCTGGTACCAGTGGAGCGCGCACTCGGCGCCGGTATCAGCCGCAAAAAAGGCTACTGATGATTCCCTCCCCAGGGACGCAAGAAAAATCTCTCGCAAAATTATCCTGGATATTCCGAGGCCCGTCGCAAGTAAAATACTGGAAATGAGAAGGGCGAAAAGGAGAACAAAACCCGCGCGAGTTTTTAGGTATTTGATATTAGGTTTTAGACTAGTATTCCGCATTTAAATGCTAAACAAATTTTCACTTATTTTAATGCTTCTCGGCAAAAACGGAATTCTCCGCCAACTAACCTCTATCGTAACGTTAACCTCATCCGGAGTGGCAAGCCCCAATGTTCCTCTCCTAATTGGATCTGTAATGGCCATACTATAATCTGCCCTCTTTACAGTAATCTTCCTTGTAAAAATAGACTTCCTAACCGCATCAGACGAATAGTTTAAGTTGAGAGAAGGATTAAAAGCATACCCATAAAGCACAACCTTACCCTGGCCGACGCCGGCGTCAACGATCTTCATAAGTTGCCAGTCTGATGGCATAACTCCTCCTACGGAGTACACTTCCAACCCGCTCCTTATCCCGCTTTGATTCCAGATATCTAATCGGCAAGTATTCGTAATGCATTTGTCTATATCCTTCAGCCATTCCGAAACGGAATAATTATTCACGTTCTCATCGCGGATATTCCTTATTGCCTCCATGGCCTCCTGCGCCAAGTTGTAAGCGGTAATTTCATCCTTGACATAGTCTGCATACACAATACCCTTAGAAGCCAATGACAAGGGGCCGACAATTGAGATCATCAAAATTGTAATCGCAACGATTGTTTCCAAAAGTGTGAAGCCCTTATTCTTATTAGGCATTTTTTGTATCATATTATTCATTAATTCCCCTGTGCGAAATAGCGGTTTGCAAAGAAAAATCCGTCCTCAACTTTTCCTTTTTGAGATCCACGGTGCCGGCAACATTTAAAATAACCATCGGCTGCCTAGAGAAAGGAACAATAGTATATGGAGACTGTGAGCCTCGCACTGTAAAACTCATGTTATTTATTCTCACCTCTCTCGACGTTATATCAAGTGGCTGACAGAACCCGCCGCAAGATGAGAGATTATAAGTTCTTATCGTGATACCCCCATCACCATAACGATATATAATCCATATGTCGTCCTGCGTTTTTAGAGACAAAGCCATACCGCCCGATGAACAGTCTTTCGGTTGCTTGTAAAAGTCACCCGCAACAGTTCCAGTAATTTGATCTAACTCTGCTTGAGTAGAGTAACAGTGATAAGTGTCGCCTGTCGAGACTTTGCGATTCATATCCTCAACGGCAAAGTTTAGATTGTCTATGACAGTTCTAAGGGCTTGGGCCTTTCTACTTCCATCATTTAAGACTAAAAGCGCGCCGATGGTGATCATCATGACAACCGTAAAAATTGAGATGGAAACCATGATCTCAATCAAAGTAAAACCAAAAGAAGGTTCAACCTGTAGAAGGTTGAACCTTCTTTTGGTTTTACCATCAAATTCTGTTTTTAGATTTTTCATTTATTCAATCGAAATAAGTCCTGTTTTCCATATTATGACCGCCTTCTGATGGGGCCCGCGAGGACTAGACCCGGCAGAAGATGGAATACCCAAAACGATTCCAACGTTTGAAGTGTTGGGCAGAATATTGTTTCCGGAATCCTTGATAACGAACTTTGCTTCGAGACTTGGGCGGATGAAAGTAACATCTAAACTTTTCACCGGATTACTTATGCAATCAGAAATTCTCTTACCCCTTGGGTCCACCAAGCTGTAAGTTTTGTTCAAGTCTTGATAGTTGGCGCAAACCGCCAAAACTTTGTTTATGCCGTTCACAATATATTTATCCAAACACTCTGACCCTGACCCGGTCATCCCCGAACTGCATTTAAGCGCCGTATCGAATGGGCCGAGCCCATCATACTGATTATTTGGTGGAGTAGACAAATCGGCATATAAAATGTAGTTGTAATTAGGAATCGGCTGGGAGGCAATAATAGGAAGTGGCGCCGGAAAATGTACACCGTAGGCTTTAAATATTTTACCAGAAGAAACATCGCCGGTCGTTCCAAAAACCGATGAGCCAAACACTTGCGCCTGTTTTATTGAAAGAGCGATATCTTCAGCTAAAAGATCTAAAGAAAGCTTATTGCTAAACTGCGGAAAGTTCGCAAGGGTTACGACCGTAACAATGAGAAAAATGGAGATAGTTACGAGAAGCTCTATCAGGGTGAAGCCGGAAGAGGTACTAGGTACTTTGTGTTTAATACTTAGTAACATAACTAAAGTTTAAATCCAATTAAACATGAAGCGCTAGGCAGATAAAGCAAATTCACGTCAAGGATAAGAACTATAAAAAACCCTGCTATCAGAAACGGCGCGAACGGAATTTCGCTGGTCATACGAGTTTTTTGGAATAGCATCAGTATTATTCCGACTACAGCTCCGATCCAAAAAGATAAAATAAAAGCCGAGGCGCCTTGGCACGGCGGTAAAAGCCAACCAAGTCCCAAAACCAGTTTGGCGTCCCCAAGTCCCATCCATCTACCGTTAGAAAACAACCAAAGGGCCGAGAGAAACATGGATATTATACCGCCAACCAAAAACGACAAGGTCGCGTTCATGTCACCAAACACGAAGTATTGATAAACCAAACGAGCAAGAGCGGATAATATTAATAAATACACCACGCCATCTGGAACAATCTTGTGGTTAAAATCATACACGGCGATGATTATCAAAAGCGCCGAAATAAAAAAATAAAAAAAGAGATTGCCAAAACCAAATTTCCAAAAAAGCGCCAAAAAGAGAAGACCAGTCATCAATTCCACTATCGGATACTGAAAAGATATTTTGGATTTACAATTTTTACACTTGCCGCGTTGGGCAACAAAGCTCAAAACAGGTACCAAGGAAAACCATTTTATAGCCCCTCCACAAGAGAAGCAAGCTGAACGACCAGTAACACCACGACCAGTATTATAACGAAGAATGATGACATTCAAAAAGCTACCAATAATTGTTCCGAGGATGAAAATAAAAACCGCAAGAATGATATTCATTGGTTTACCCAGCACCAGTTTTACTTTTGACCCCACGGTGGTTAAATGAGATACTATTCTTCACTTCATCCGAACATGGCATGATATAATCGCTAGTAAAACTGGTGCTGGGTTTAATTATAATACAAAAGAGGTCCGATCTCCAAGGGAAGGGAGGTCAGACCTCTGGCCAAATAAAAATAAAAAAGTAGATCGGACCTCTTTTGGGAGATGCGACCTGCTTTTTTATTTTAACTATTTTAAACTACGGTGTTACGTCGTAAACCTTCGCCGTACCGGATGAACCGTCGAAACCGCCATCTGGATCGCTACCGGCCGCAGTTGGAGCGGCAGTGAATCCTGGACAGAATGTAGCGGCGCTTGATTTACAGTCTTTGTCAGTAGCCAAAACCCCGCTTCCTTCCGAAACCTGCTCAAGTGTCGCGCCCAAGTGATAACTCAAACTTCCATCGGTACTTCCGTTGGCAACAGCGTATAAGTAAGAGCCACCGCTAGGATCAGCCGGGGTCGCGGACAAGAGGCCAGCCGTAGTCAGATCGCCAACGGTATTCGGATACACTGAATTTGAGTCATAGTACAGAGCCAAGGCCGACTTTATAGCCTCAATATCGGCAATCCTTTTTGCGTCTCTGGCTTTCGCCCTAGCGCTTGTTAGAGATACCAAAACAACAGAGGACAAGATACCGATAATCGCTATAACCACTAAGAGTTCAATCAATGTGAATCCACTCTTCTTTAATACATTCTTCATCATAAACGTGTTAAGTTAATAATTTTTTAAAGCTAATAATCCAACTAGGGCGCCATATCATAAACAGCGGCGGAAGTACCATCGAAATCAGCGACTGAAGCGCCGGCCGCGCTTGTACATGGACCAATTAACGATACACCCCTATTGGCCTTAGTTTGGAGAACGGGAACATTGGCATCAGCATTTTCAAGCGTTGACCCAAGATGATAACTCAAACAGGTATTCGTTCCTCCGCTGGCAATCTTGAGTCCGGTGTAACTGTAAGCAGTGTTGGTAAGTGGATCCGTCGGCATGCTTGGCATAAATTCAGGCACAATGTAACGAGAGCCGGCCGGGGGAGAGCTTGGAGAGAGCCCGAATTCAAGCGATGTCGGGTACCTGTTATAGCTTGCGAAGTAAAGCTCAAGGGCTGTTTTCAGATTCTGCATATCAGAAATCCTCCTAGCATCCCTCGCCTTAGACCTCGCACTACCGAGAGAAACGAGTACAACAGAAGCGAGAATACCAATAATCGCTACGACAACCAAAAGCTCTATCAGGGTAAACCCTCTTGCAGTAAGTCTATCGAACCTACGTTTATTTATTTTCATGTATCTAATAGTATAACTAATGTTAACAAAAACGAAAATAGCGTTGTGGATAACCTGTTAGTAGAACGATAAACAAGATACGACCTTTCCTGCCTGCCGGCAGGCAGGAAAGGTCGTATCTTGTTTATCGCTAAATCCCGGCAGTAATATTATAAATCGGACCCAAAACTGACACGAGGAGAAGGCCGACAGCAACCCCAAGAAAGATAATCATCGCCGGCTCAATTAAACTTACAAGAGCGTCAACTGCTGAATCCACCTCTCTTCTATAAAAACGGGCTATCGTTTTTAATACAAAACCCAAATTGCCAGTCTCTTCTCCGATACGAGTCATCTGTACCATAATTGGCGGGATATTTTTCTGCCTTGATAAAGATTCTGAAAGTGAGCTCCCGCCCTTGACATCATCAATCGCCTCAAGCAGTTCACGCTTGTAAACTTCACTGCCAACGACATCAGCCGTAATTTCAAGCGACCGGACCATTGTAACGCCGCTAGTTATAAGCGTATCCAAATTATCCGCAATGCGAGACAAGAAAAATCTTTTGTATAAGGTGTTAACATACGGAATCCTTAACTTCAGTTCATCAAAAGTTTCTTTACCGGCCGAAGATGCCATATAGCGCCATGTGATAATTCCAAAGATAACCGCCAAGGCCAGCAAGTAAATACCATAACTCACAACAAAGGCGGAGGTTCCTATGACTATGCTTGTATAAAGCGGCACAGCTTGACCGGTTTCATTCAAGATATCCGCCAAACGAGGAATCACCAAGACCATCATAAGAACCATGACCACCACGAAAGACACGATGACGAAAGCCGGATAAATAAGGGCGCTTTTAGCCTTGGAAACCAGTTCATACTGCCTATCCAAATAGTCCGCCAAGTAATTAAAAGTCTCTGAAAGTTTACCTGACTCCTCACCGGATCTGACCATACTCACAAAAAAAGTTGAAAAAGTATCCGGGTGCTTAGCCATAGCTGATGAAATCGGTATACCACTCTGTATATCGTCCGTAATCTCCGCAAGCTTCTTTCGAAGCAAAGCGTTCTCTGACTCGGCCGCCAAAAGCTTAAAGGTTTCAAGCGCCGAAACCTTAGCCTCAAAAAGTGTCGCGAGCTGTCTAGACAAAATAACAATGTCTTTATTCTTTATGGCGCTGAAAATAACAGTGAGATCTTCAAAAAAACCTTTTTGTTCCTCGGGTTCAATGGAAACTATAATCAGATCTCTTTTTTGAAGGGAGGCGACAGCGACGTCAACACTAAAAGCGTCGATGCTTCCATTCATCTGTTCCCCATCTTTATTTACAGCCTTATATAAAAATAGCATGTTGTAAACTACATCAGTCGCTCTAACGCTTTCGGATTTATGGAGTAAGTTCTGGCGACGCTTGAATCTATTTCACCTCTCCTCACCAATTCAGCGAGAGAATGGTTCATATCGATCATACCTTGTTCGGAGCCTGTCTCTATAACAACATTAACCTCGTTGGTGCGACCCTCTCTTATGAGATTCGCGGAGGCACTATTATTAATTAAAAGTTCATACGCCGGGATAAGTCCACCGGAAATTCTCGGAATTAATCTCTGAGAAAAAATGCCGAGGAGCGTATTCGCGAGTTGGGCCTTAATCTGTCCCTGCTGGTCCCCAGGAAACGAATCTATAATTCTATCAATTGTTTGGGACGCGCTATTTGTGTGAATAGTGGAAAATACCAAGTGACCGGTTTCAGCCGCGGTAACGGCCGTACTTATAGTCTCCTTGGTCCTCATTTCACCAATCATCGCCACATTTATATCTTCTCTAAACATAGAGCGCATGGCAGTATCAAACGTCAAAGTATCAAATCTAACTTCTCTTTGGTCAATTATAGATCTCTCGCCGGTAAAAAGGTATTCAACGGGATCCTCTATTGTAAGAATATGGGCATTCCTTTCTTTGTTGATTAGATCAATCATAGCCGCAAGAGTCGTCGACTTCCCCTGTCCGACAGGGCCAACAACCAAAAAGAATCCCTGTTTTTTTTGAGTAAAGTCGCGAAGAATCGGCGGCAAATTCAACTCCTCCATGGTCTTAATTTTCGTATTGATCACACGTAAAGCGCAACCAACAAATCCCTTCTGATAAAACGCGTTGCCCCTAAATCTAACTAAATTTGGGCTACTATAGGAAAAATCCACATCCTTAGTCTCCAAAAAAATTTTTTTATTCGCCTCACCCAAGAGCTCAAGAGTGAGGCCCATTGTGTCTTCCGGCGTAAGCTCCGTTTTGTTTACCAAAGGAATTAGCTCCCCGGAAACTCTAATCGTCGGCCGCCTCATTGCGGATAAATGGAGATCAGAAGCACCCTCCTTTAGGACAATCTGGATAAGTTCTTCAATATCTTTTTTATAATCTTTCATAATAAATAATTATACTATACTATATTCTAAGAGTTTCATCGAAGGCGATGGCACCATTGAAGGCCTTAATCATCGCGTCCTCCTTGATGGTGAGCATCCCCTTGGCCCTTGCGATCTTTTTAATAGCCTGTTCATCCGGATTTCGCAAAATAACCTCCTGAATCTCTTTGTCGATATCCAAAATTTCTATTATAGCCTGGCGACCCCTAGTCCCGGTAGAACAAGTAGACGATGGCTCCGACGCAAAAACTTGATTTGGAATGGACAATTTACCTCTCGCCCCTTCGGGCAGATCGGCAAATTCGGCATCAATAGTCTGTCTGATTTCTGGCGTAATTTGCACGGCACGCTTGGACTCTTCACAGAGAGTTCCCACGAGCCTCTGCGCCATAACAAGCGTTAGGGTTGGAGCGATCAGGTACGGCTCTATGCCCATATCAATAAGGCGCGGAACGGCGGCAATTGCGTTATTTGTATGCAAAGTTGAAAACACAAGATGCCCGGTAAGCGCCGCCTGAATTGCCAGCCTAGCCGTCGGTTCATCTCGGATCTCTCCCACCATAATAATATCCGGATCCTGTCGCAGAATTGAACGGAGGCCGGAGGCAAAAGTATAATTAATTTCCGTACGGACTTGCGACTGGCTGACCCCCTGCATTGTGTACTCAACCGGATCTTCCAAAGAAACCACATTGTACTTCTCTTTGTCAACTTCGTTCAACATGGCGTATAGCGTTGTCGTTTTACCGGAACCAGTCGGGCCGGTTAAAAGAATCAACCCATACGGCCTATTGATCGCCTCCTTTATTAACTTCAAGTTGTCCGGAGTAAAACCGATCTGGTCCAGGCGCTTAATACCCTTATCAACGTCCAAGATTCGAAGCACTACCTTTTCTCCAAAAAATGTTGGGAACGTAGAAACACGGAAGTCTATCTGGCGGCCTTCGATTCTAGCAGTAAAACGTCCGTCTTGAGGCTTGCGTTTTTCATCAAGCTTCATATTCGTGAGAATCTTAATCCTCGCGACAACAGCTTCATGTACCGCAGAAGGCAAAAACAGTGACGTATACAAAACTCCATCAACCCTAAATCGCACCTTAACCTTATCCTCAAGAGGTTCTATGTGTATATCGGAAGCGTTACCCTCGGTCGCGTGCTGGATAATAACGGCAACGATTTTTGTAACAGGGGCCTCCTCAACTATCCCGGCAGCCGTCTTGGCCGAGATATCTTGAAGGAGATCGGCCGCAACCTCTTCCTGTTCTTTCCCGGCCGTGGCAGTCTCCTTTTTCTTTTCAGCTGTAATTTGTCCCAACGCCTTAGAAACCTCCCCGGAAATCCCCTTGTAACTAGAAATAACCGCATGGAAATCTGACTCTGATATAAGAAATATTTTGTACGGGATACCAACCCTTGAGGCGATAAAGGAGATCGCGTCCTTGGCTTCAATATTATCGGGGTCGAGAATCCCAATCTCCAAAACTCCATCTTTCAACCCGATGGGAACGAAACCATAATGGACAGCCGATTCCTCCGGCACATATTTCAAAATATCAAAGGGAACATTCTTCCCGCCTAAATCTCTAACTGGGATATCTAAATTCTTCGAGAAAATCATTATTTAATTAAGGTGTTGGTTTAACCGCCTGCAAAATTTGGGCATCGTTTATCGGTAAGAACGGGTTATCTCTTCCAACCGGCTCGCGCGGAAGCTCCTTGTGGCGATCTACAAGCGAACGAAATACTGGGTCCCCATCCGGATTGTCGCCTCCGGGATTGGAAAAAAATGCCATGTCCATATTTAAGTTCTCCAGAGAATTCAGATCATCTATGTATTGTCTGCCCAAAACTTCCTCAACTGCTAAAGATGAAGCGGCCGGAGCCGTACTCAAGCCAGAATTTATAGAAGAACGGCTACCCCCAAACTGCCAAAGAGCAAATCCGAGCAAGGCCACAACTGCAACGATCAGTAATATTGTTAAACTTTTTTTTGAATCCATGATTTATTGCTTTTGTTTTAACCAATAAGCCTTAACTTCGAGACTGAAATCATATTGATCGGCCGCGCCGGCAACGAAAGAAAGCGATACAACATCTATGAGCCTTAAACTGCTCTCAAGCTCCTTTAAGAAGTCCTCAAAAACCGAAAGACTGCTAGAGATAGAGAAACTTATGGAAACGGTCCCATATGGTCTCCCATCAGGACCAACCGTAGAATCCGCGTTGGTCTTAATGGCGATATTCTTTATGCTTCGATTGTGGTTGACCGCCATCTGGTTCAAATCTATAATCAATTTTACATTGTCTATAGTACTGGGCACCATGGCCTCCAAACTAATCTTGTCCCTATCGCCAATCTTGCTGTAAATCTCATTTTTTATATCAAATGAAGCCTTATAGTTATCAATGCTCGCGACTGCGGCGCGAATTTTATCCGTAACGGCTTTCTCTTTGTTTAAAGAATCTAAGAGAGTTCTGGTCGGACCAAGGAATACTCCTCCTGAAACTGCTAAAATAATTATTGGAATTATTAAATTTTGCATCTGTTTATTGTTCTAACGCATTTTTAACCGTATCGGCATACGATACCAAAGACGGATCAACTGTGGCCATCATATTGAAAACAACTAGATTATTCGGTCCCAGATTTAAATCCGTAAAAACCACGTTGCTTAGCTTGCCTATAACGTCAAAAGCTTCAGCCTGAAAGGCTACCGATGGATAACCCTTCGCCTCTCCGCTCATCCTTATATCTATTTTACTGTTATCAATATTGGAATATTTAAAATCATTAAAACGGACGGTCTTCAATGTATTATCCTTAAGAAATTTAAAGAGGGGCAGGAGGGTCGTGTGTTGCGTGGTATCCCCGGAATTATTTGCCTTATCGAGATATAATAGATCCTTAGCGATCTTTATTTTATTATTAAAATTGAAGAGATTGTGGACATCTTGCTCGGTAACGGCCTGTTCCTTAAGCTTGTCCTTTAGTGTTTTATTCAGGGTCTCGGCGCTGGTCTTAATACTCCTTTCGTAAAAATAAAGACCGCCATAGCCTCCGACCGAAAGAATAAAAATCAAAACTGAAATAAACATGAAAAAACCGCCAAAGTTCACATTAGAACCAGTCCGCGTGGCTAACGGCTTTTTGGGTATAAAGGAGGGAGTTCCAAATTGTCCATCCATAATTTTAGATAAAACTTTAAAAAATTAACACTCTAAAGCGTGATATCCCGTAGCGCGACCCCGATCGCGACAGAAAAGCTAGGTCCCGCGTCCCGAAGCATAGGCTCGAGAAAGGCAGGTGTCTCTAACTTACTAAAGGGATTACCAAGAACAACTTCCGAATCGAGACTTTTACTGGCTGTCTCCTGGAACCCTTTCAAAAGGGCCCCGCCGCCGATCAAAACTACTCGGGAAACCGATCGGCTATACTTCTTTTCATAGGCGAGAATAATCCTTCGGGCCTCAAACAAAATATAATCAAGGCTTGGCGTTACAATAGTTCCCATCTCACCACCATTAACCCTTCCTACTGCTCCAAGCCTCCTTTTTATCTCCTCGGCCTTGGCAAAATCAAGTCCTAAGGATTGCGCCAAAGCAGAGGTAATATCTTGAGACCCCTTATTGATGGTATGAGAAACTCTGGTAACACCATAGTCGACAATCGAAACCCTTGTACTGCTAGCTCCCATATCTACAACAGCCATCGCAGTCATATCTCTACCAAACACAGAGCGAATCGAGCTAAAGGTTTCTATCTCGTAAGGCTTGGCGACAAATCCCATTTTAGAAATAATCGACTGGTATTGTTCGATTATACTATTGTGTATAGCAACGATCAGAACCTCAATAGTGTCTATTGGCTTTCGTCCATAGTTTGGCTCTTCAAATGTCCCGGGGGTATCACCCAAAGAGGCCTCCCTCTTTGGTATAACGAACCAGTCCATGGTAACTTCAGACATGGGGACCGGAATGTACTTGCGGGCCTCAAGCGGAACCATCTCGTTTATCTTGGCTTCTCCAACTTTTGGAAGTTCTATAATCGTAAGCAGACTCCCCCTAAGCGGAATTGCCATGGCAACATTTTTAGTCGTAATGTTCGCCGCGCGAAATAGATCGCCCAAAGCCTCAACCAGTTTATCGACAGTAAGTATCGCCGCTTGTCCAACTTGGACACCCTTATAGGGTCCAGTCGCAAGCTCCCCGTAAGTCTCAAGGACAGGCCTGCCCGCCTCTTTTCTTATCTGAACGGCCTTGATTGAAGACGAACCGATATCTATGCCGACAACGCTATTATCCTCTTGTTTGAAAAGGCCTAACCGCTTCAAATCGAATAGTCTGCCAAGTGATCTGCTTAGAAAATTCGCCATACATACATTTAGTACACACTAAATTATAGCACAATGTATGGGACAAAAGACTATAAAATATGGTAAGTTATCCACACCAGCGAAGATTTTGGGTTTTAGCGGTCAGATGTTATATGTTCAGAAATCTCCTTAACAAAATAATCTACCTTCTTTTGCCACAGCGGTGTATTTCCTGTGGTCGATTTGGAGAGATTATATGTGGTGAATGTCTATCTAGACTTCCACGCGAGAACAACCCCTATGGCGCGATAAGCTTCTACTCTTATGGCAATCCAACAGTGAAAAAAGCCATATGGCTTTTAAAATATAAAGGATGTTATTCCATCGCTAAAAAATTCGCGGAATCCGTTTACGATGAACTTATAGAGGAACTTTCCGAACACTTGGAACTTTTAAATCCTGATAAAAACGAAAAAGTTATTTTGATTCCCGTTCCCCTATCCAAAGAAAGGTTAAGAGAACGAGGCTATAACCAAGCGGAAATATTCGCCGGCGAGCTAGTCAAAATAAATAAAGGGGTAAATTTTGAAATTGCAATAGATATTTTAGAGAAAATTAAACACACACCAAGCCAAGTATCTATAAAGGACCGCGAAGAAAGACTAAAAAATTTGAAAGGCGCTTTCCGGTTAAACCCAAAAATGAAAGATGGAATAAGAGATAGAATAGCGATTTTAATAGATGACGTAGTAACCACCGGAACTACTCTCGGGGAGTGCGAGAGAGTCCTCAGACGGGGAAGACCCAGAAAAATAATTAAGGTCGCAATTGCGCATTGAAAACTTCAAGGTTCAACCTCGAACCATGACTATCTCGAAGCCGGCCTGCCCGTATTGCACAGCTAGCCATTTCGGTATCGGTATTGCAATAATCACCACCTCTGTTATATTACCCCCTAGAAATAACACCGACAAGTTAATCCCGCCGTGGCGGGGAAAGAGACTATACTTATGCACCTAAGCAAAACTGCAAGGCGGAAACGCTGCAACATTTGCCACAAGCTTTCGACCAAGTGGGTTGGATGGGGCAAGGGAACAATTTGTTCCGACGGATGCCTCTCTACAACAGGCAAAGATCGAAGAACAGCTGATGAGAAGCCTCTTGTGCCAAAATACCCATAAGCCAACAATCCACGTCCCCGACTATGTTCGGGGCTTTTCATTTAGCTACTCAGGTCGGTCCTGTGTAGCGGGCAAAAGGAATAATTTTAATTTCGCTGAATGTAAAACTTGGCGGAGGAAGTGAGATTCGAACTCACGGTCCCAATTAAGAGATGGCGGTTTAGTAAACCGCTGGTTTAAACCACTCACCCATTCCTCCACGGCTATTACAGAAGATAACTTTTCTTGGAGATATTGTCTATATATGTTAGTTTTTATCCATTGGAGACGTGTCAGAGCGGTCTAACGTACGACTTTGCTAAAGTCGCAGGGGCTTTAAAACCCCTCGAGGGTTCGAATCCCTCCGTCTCCGCCAGATTGTACTTTCAGAGAAATCGTAAGAGGTTGCCTCGGCGTTCGGTGTAAAATCAAACGAATTACTGAAATATGAATAAAGCAGTCACAAAAATTAAACAAAAAAATCAGTTGTTGTTAAAGAGTTTGGCGGAATAGAAAATTTGCTAGATAAATTAAGTGATTTAGCACAAATTTGACTATGAAATTATACAGCAAAATTATCGGCGACCTTGCCAGGCATAAAAATAAACGAGATGCTGAATTAGACAAGAGATATCACAAATATGACGGCTATGAATCATGGGGACTTTCCTCGCCCGAATTTGCTAATGTGATGAAGAAGTATAGGAAAGCAATCAAGGATTTAACCTGCGATGAAATTTTGGACCTTTCAAAATTGTTTTACAAGACGAGAGTTAGCGAGCCTATTTTTGCAGGAACATTTGTTTTGGAAAATCGCCTTGATTGTCTGGACAAAAAATGGCTTCCATTTTTTGATGAAGTTTTGGAATATTTTATAAGTTGGGGAACGATAGATGACTTCTGTATAGATGTCTTACAACCTGTTCTTTTGGAGTACCCAAAGGACACGCTTCGCTTTCTTAAAAAATGGAATCAATCAAAAAATATGTGGAAACGCCGCGCAAGTGTTGTCGCATTTGTTAGAAAAATTGGCGAGAGCGGAAAATTTACAAATGAGGCGTTAACGCTCTGCGAAAATTTAATTTGGGCTAAAGAAGATATGGTGCAAAAAGGTGTCGGTTGGTGTCTCAAAGATGTTATGCGCGGCGACAAGAAAAAAGTTTTTGATTATGTCAAAGAATTGAGAAAGCGAAGCGTGCCAGCTACAATTACTTTATATGCAATTCGTGATTTGAAGGGAAAAGAAAGGTCTGAAATATTAACAACTAAACCCAATAAATTATGATTTTAAATTCAATTTATGTGAGTGTTGAGAATATGGAACGGGCTACTAAGTTTTACAAAAGGCTTTTCCAAAAAGAGCCCGCGAATATTGATAAGCGCATGACCAGTTTTGATTTACATGGTTTTTACTTTCTTCTATTTGATCAAGCGGCTGACGGAGAGAAAGTGAAATTTGGAAATAATTGTGTGCCAGATTTCAAGGTTGAGAATGTTAAAGCAGAATATGAGCGAATAAAGCAATTTGCTCCTACTATTAATGATGAGATTCAGGATCTTGGAGAAGTGAGGCTTTTTCAGTTCAAAGACAGTGAAGGAAATATTTTGGAGATTTACGAATAGAAATAATTAGAGTCGCCGCAAAAAAATTTTTGCCGTGAGAGCGAGGGCTCGGCGGAAGGGGGGTGTGGGGGGAATTCCGCCCGCCGAGCCCAGCCAGTTCCGTTCGGATATTTTCAAACAAACACCGCCAAAATTCGGAATCAGAAGAAACGGACAAAGCGAAGTCGGTAGATGGAATCGAACTATGGATATCCAAATCAAACATTTAAAAAGTAAGACTGATTTACTTCAAAAGAAATTTGGTCATCCTGATTACCGGGCCATATATGGCACAGGATGTATAACTCAACCTGATGTTTGTCTGATTTTGATGAATCCAACAGCTCGGAATGTTTCTGTGCATAAAAGTTGGAAAGGTCTCAGGGCATCATGGCTTGGAACAAAAAATATATGGAAGATGCTTTACAAACTGGATCTTTTGGATAAACAAACATTTGCGGCTACACAAAACAAAAAAACCCAAGATTGGGATGATACATTTTCGAGAGATTTATATACGAAGCTCGCTAGCAAGAAAATATTTTTAACAAATCTGGCTCGATCCACTCAACCAGACGCTAGACCCCTTTCAAATTCCATATTTTCTGCGTGTGCTCCTCTGATGGAAGAAGAAATAGATTTCATCAAACCCAAAGTGGTAATCACTTTTGGAAATCAAGTCAGTTCAGCTTTACTAAAAAGACCAATAAAGGTCTCGGAATCAAGGAGAAAGTCTTTTGAGCTTAAAACAAAAAACGGTAATTATACAACGTACGCGACTTACTATCCTGTAGGTATGGGTATGATGAATATGGGCAAAGCCGTCGAAGATGTTAAATGGATTCTTTCAAAACATATTTTCAAAAAGACCTCCAAGATTTAAAAAGTAGAAATCTCGAAATACTTTTTTAAGGTTCTTTCAAACACGGCCGCCACAGTGGCGATCACGATAGAAACAAAAGTGGCCACGATAGATACGGCAATAAAACCCGCAGGATCATCATCTTTAGCATGGAATATCCTTATGTATAGCGCCACCATCACAATTAAGATACTTTGTATGATTGCGCAGTATCTGATATTTCTTAACGCCTTTATGGAACTTAGCGAAAATACTTTATTTCTACCGAGGTATCCAAGTAACGTAAACGCCTGATGTAGCGCGACAAAAAACGGCACAGACGCTAAGTACCCAAACACGATGAACGGATCAGTGTAAATACTAATCATGTCTAAGTTTACGGCTCTCCCCTCGGTCAACGGAAATCGCATCATGACCATAAGTGCCACGATGCCTAGAGCCGCAACAACCACCTGAAGAAACATCACTGAGCTTTTTTTCATTGCTCCCATAAATTATTTATACCCATATCCTAATTTAATACTTATCGTTTTTCAATGTATTGATAATTGGCTTGAACACAACCCTTAATTCACGTATGCTTTTATTAAGATTCTGAAATTAGAATTTATTTATGCAAAAACTTCGAAACGCAACCCTTGTGTTTTTAATAAAAAAGTCCGGAGGAAAAATAGAGGAG
The DNA here is from genome assembly GCA_016215345.1 of Candidatus Vogelbacteria bacterium. Classification (GTDB taxonomy): domain Bacteria; phylum Patescibacteriota; class Minisyncoccia; order Phycocordibacterales; family UBA12445; genus JACRKD01. The sequence continues at coordinate 18,493 of JACRKD010000030.1, forward strand.
ATTTGTCTCGCTATGAAGAAGCGCGGATTCGGAACCGGCAGATGGAATGGGGTCGGCGGCAAGGTTGAGGCAGGAGAGACCATGGAGGAATCGGCGCGAAGAGAGGCGAGAGAAGAAATAGGTGTTTCGCCAAGTAACATGGAAAAAACCGCTGAAATATCTTTCTTCTGGCCACATGATCCGACATGGAATCAAACGGTACACATATATTTTACCGATACGTGGAGAGGTGAACCGATCGAAAGTGAAGAGATGAATCCAAGATGGTTTAAGGTACGCGACATACCATTTGATAAAATGTGGGCTGATGATATTTTATGGCTACCACATGTGTTAGAGGGAAAACTACTACGAGGAACTTTTGAACTTGCCGAGGGTAATATAGTTTTGGGACAAGAGATAAATATCGTAAATGAGCTATAATGGGTACACTCATGCCCGTAGAGTTTAAAACAATCGTTCTTCCAACCAGACCCCAACCAGACACCTTAGTCGCGATTTTTATCCTTAAAACTTACGGGATAGAAAAATTTCATGGAATAGACAAGGCGGTCGTAGCAATCTGGCAAGAGATGCCAAGCGGCGGAACAGAGGAAGAGCTAGAAAAGAAGGGTGTCCTTCTCTTAGATTTTGGCAGTGGAAAACTGGACCATCACAACAAAGAGCCAAAAACTACAGCCTCTAACTTAGTTGTGGAGCTTTTAGGCTTACAAAACGAAGCCTCGCTCGCGAAGCTCCTCGAGTATGCCAAAAGAGACGACTTTTACGGCAAGGGGACTATGTCGGCGGACCCAATCGACAGAGCTTTGGGATTATCCGGCCTGATAGCTTCCCTAAACAAATGTATGCCGAGTAACCCAGAACAGATTCCAGATTACATAATTCCACTACTCTGGGCGCACCACCAAGAAGAACTCCGAAGAACGGAAGAGATGCCGAGAGAGTTTGAAACCGCTATAAAATCCGGCAAGGCGGAAGTCTTTAATGTAAAACAAAGAGACAAGAATTTAAGAGTCGTTATAATATCTTCAGACAACGCCTCGCTCGCCGGTTTCCTCCGCTCACAAATTGGTGGTAGGCACGACGTCGTGGCGCAACAACTCTCTTCCGGACATACCAACATCCTGACCAGACCGACAAAACATGTCGACCTTAGATCTCTCATCGCCATAATCAGACTGACAGAACTTGGAATGGCGGAGAGGGACAGTCAAACTATGTATAATTTTTCCAAAACCGGAAAGATGGAAGAAGTCCAAGAGTGGTATTATGACCCGGCCACCAATTCTCTCTTAAATGGTGGCCTTAATCCCAAAGAGACTTTAGCGACGAAGATTCCTCTAACTCACTTCAGAAAAACTTTAGAAGATGGTCTTAGTGAAAAGCTCTGGAATCCAATAAGACATTACTAACAATTCAAAAATTTTTGAGTACCTCAGTTGTTTTTTAGGTTTGATTAGTTCTGGGGAAACTTTCTCTAATACCGGCCTCTGTAATACGCACAAACTTAGCTTTCTTCCAAAATTCCGCCACGTTTCTAGCCCCGGAATAGCTCATGCCGGACTGAAGACCATCGACTAAATTACGAACAATCTTCCTAACCTCTCCTTTATATGTAACACGGAAACTCACACCTTCCGGCGCCCTATCCTGTCTTTCTCTATTTACCTCGACAAACTGCCTGTCTATGGAGGCGTCCCTGGAGGCAAGACCTCTATACACCTTAAATGCCGAACCATCTTCAATATAGTACTCTCCCGGGGACTCAAAACTACCGGCAAAAAGATTACCGACCATAACCGTCGACGCGCCGGCGGCAATAGCTTTCGCCACGTCTCCCGAGACCCTCACTCCTCCGTCAGCGATAACCGGTACCTTATGTTTTTTAGCCAAGGAGGATATCTCAAGGAGAGCGGGGAGTTGCGGTACACCAGATCCGGCGACTATTCTTGTCGAACAGGCAGCCCCCGGTCCGATACCAATCTTAATCGCATCAGCACCAGCCTTGATAAGATCCTCGGCCCCGGAAACAGTCGCGACATTCCCTGCGATAACATCCACCGACGGGAACTCTTTTTTTAGTCTTTTAGTAAGATCAACACAACTCTTCCTGACTTCCGCAATCCTCATTTGAACACCTGATCCATTCATATTCTTCCGTAGATTACATTGAAAAGTGGGTGTTGCAGACGTAGAATATACCCATGTTCATCCGCCGGAACAAGAACAGAAGCGGCACCATATCG